>JBGSOI010000001.1:0-22471 GCA_041739215.1 Akkermansiaceae bacterium | reverse complement strand
CTCCTGTCACGGAATGCCACGGCAATTTCAATCTTCCAAGGTAGATGAGGCGCTGTGCTTGGTACCAGTCCTTGATTGTGTTGATCGAGACGGCGCTCAAGATTCTCGGTGAGTCCGGTGTAGTGGCGGTCAGGGTCGGCGTTGCTGCTCAGTTGATAGACGTAGTGGAACATGGTGGTGGTTTGCCCAGGCGTCGCTTTCAGCTATGCCGGGACGAGCTCCGGGCGTTGTTGGACGATGTCGAGGCTTGCCCGGGCGTAGTTTGGAGCGATCACAGACCAGACTGACCGTTTTGCCTCGTTTGAACAGCAAAGAGGCAAAGAGACTTTTCCTCAAAGTGCTCCAAACGAAGCCTGGTGCTGGAAGTCAAAGAAGTGATGGCGGTGCTGGACAAGATCGACGCGAAATACGGCCTGATGGCACGGATCCAATATGGCGGAGGATTGCGACTGATGGAGTTGGTGCGCTTGCGGGTGAAGGATGTGGACCAGGAACGCGGAATCATCACGATCCGCGAAGCCAAGGGTGACAAGCACCGGACGACGATGCTTGCAGAATCCGTGCGGGCGGAAGTGGCGGAGCGGAAGGTGCAGCTCCGGGAGCTGTTTGAAGAGGACCGGGCGGCGGGACTGGCGGGGGCGTGGTTGCCAGAGGCCTTGTTGCGCAAGCATGCACACGGTGGCGAAAAATGGCCGTGGCAGTATTTTTTCCCGGCGGCAAAGTCTTCAATCGATCCGGAGAGCGGCGTGATGCGGCGTCATCACATCGGCGAGGATGCGTATGCGAGTGCCGTCCGGAGGGCGGTGGAAGAGTCGATGATCGACAAAAATGCGACGAGCCACGCGTTCCGACATGCGTTCGCGACGCATTTGCTGGAAGGCGGAACCGACTTGCGGACGATCCAGACGCTGCTAGGCCATGCGGATGTGAAGACCACGGAGATTTACACGCACGTGGCGAAGGGCGTGGGAGCGCTGGGAGTGCGCAGCCCGTTGGACCGATGTTGAGATTGGAGATTGGAGATTTTTGACTTTGGATGGGAAGAGGAAGAATGGCGGAGTCTTGGACTTCAACGATCGGCAATCCACAATCGGCAATCATCAATCCCATCTTCCGCGGTTTGATTGGCGATTGAGGATTGGTGATTTTTGATAGGAAGATGACGGATTGGGACGCAGTTTTCCAGATGGGCGATCACTCGTGCAGATAGGTCCGCGGTCGATAGAAGCAGGCGAAGGGGATGAAGATGACGGTGGTGCCTAACACGAGCCAGGTGAAGAAGCGGAAGTAGGCGGCGCCTTCGAGCTTGCTCTGGCCGCCGGAGAACTCGGTGCGGCGGAAGCCGGCCTGGGCGGGCTTTTCCTGGATGCCCAGCGCGGCCTTGCGGCGGCCCAGCCAGGTGTCCGTGGCAGGCGGGGCGTCGCCGGAGACTTTCTCGATGATGACGCCGATGTCCCATTGCGTCTTGCCAGTCCGGTCGGGGCCGGCGCTGGCGATGCGGGCGTGGGAGGAGTCGATGAGATCATAGACTAACGGATTTCCCCATGGGTCTCTGGTGTCGCCGATGAGTTTCCGGCCGGCTTCGTTGGAAGGAAAGCCCTCGCCGGAGCTCGCCTCGATGCGGCTGGCAGCGGCGAGGAAGATCTGGCGGCCCGGGATTTCCAAGGACTCGAGGCGGCCTTGCTGGCTGCGGGCGATGAGATCGTCATCGGTGCCGGTGACGCCGTCGTAGCCGGGGAGGACGACGTTGCGGGGCGAGTTCTGCCAATCGGGCGGGAGTTGGGCGGTGGCTTGCGCGAACTGCACCTCGCCGGCGGACGGGATGGCGATGAAGTGATTGACCTGCGCGGTGAACTGGTTGCCCCCCCAGACGGATAGCCAGAACAGCGACATGACCCAGGATTTCATGGCCCGCGGGGCCTGGGTGTAAGCGAACTCGAGACCGACGATGGCCACCATGATCTCGGCGGCGGTGATGATGACATAGGCGAGAACCTGCCAGGCGATGATCGGCCGCTGGCCGGCATCGATCCAGGACTGGATCAGGGTGGTCAGACCGAAGGAGCCGCACATGAGGATGAGGCCGAGGCCGATCTTGCGCAGCGGGGTGAGCGGGAAGACGCGGTTGAGCCACGGATAGATGACGAAGGTGAAGAGCGGGATGAAGACGAGGATGAGGATCGGGTTGACCGCCTGGATCTGGGACTCGAGCCAGGTGACGCCGAGGAAACTGAGGTTCATCTGCTGGGCCTGGAGCACCCACGAGGAACCGGTCTGATCGTAGAGCGACCAGAACACGGCGATGAAGGTGAACAGCGGGATCAGCTTGCCGAGCGCGACCATCCCCTCGCGGGAAAACGCCTCCTTGAAAAACCCGGTTCCGGATGGCGGGATGTGGACGAAACGGTTTCTCCCCATCCAGAACATGAAGGTGGCGATGGCCATGAGCACGCCGGGCACGCCGAACGCCCAGTGCGGCCCGTGTTTCTCCAGCAACCATGGCGTGAGCAAGGTGGAGAAGAAGGCGCCGAAGTTGATGGAGAAGTAGAACCAGTTATAAATCTGCGAGATGAGGTGGCGGTTGTTTTTCCCGAATTGGTCGCCGACGTGGGCGGAGACGCAGGGCTTGATCCCGCCGGAGCCGAGGCAGATGAGCAGCAGCCCGGCGAACAACCACTGCGGGGAATTGCCAAAGCTGCCCATGCAGGCGAGCGCGAGGTGGCCGAGGCAATAGACGATGGATAGCCAGAGGATGGTCCGGTATTTCCCGAGGAAGATATCGGCGATGAGCGCACCTATCAGCGGCGTGAAATAGACCCAGCTGGCGAACTGGTGATAGTTCTCCACCGCCTCGTTGCCGGTGAGCGGGCGGCCGCCGCTGCCGTCCATGAAGTGCAGGTACTGCACCATGAACACGACGAGGATCGTGCGCATGCCATAGAACGAAAACCGCTCGGCCGCCTCGTTGCCGATGATGTACGGGATGCCCGGCGGCATCTTGTCGGTCTCGAAGGGGGTGGTGCGGTGGGACATGATGTTAGCCCGCGATGACCTCGCGGAAGACTTTTTCCAATTCGGTGACGATGCCGGGCCAGCCGAGTTCGCCTGCGGTGTGGAGCGCGCCGGCTGCCAGAGTGGCGCGCGTCGCGGGATCCAGCAGTTTTTCGGCCACATCGAGGAAGGCGGGCTCGTCGCCTTTTTTCACTTTGAGGAGATTGACGCCGTCGGTGCCGTGACAGGCGGCGGCGGCGTAGTCGTAGGCGAGGATTGCCATGCCGCTGGCCATGCCTTCGATGAGGACATTGCCAAAGGTCTCGGTCTCGCTGGGGAATAACAGAATGTCCGCGGAGGCATAACAGGTGGCGAGTTTCTCGCCGGTCATGTAGCCGGGAAAGCGCACCTGCGGATGGTCGCGCTTGAGCTTCGAGCGGACCGGACCATCGCCGACGACGATGCACACCAGCTCCGGACACGACCTTCTCATGCGGTCGAAGGCACGGATCGCGAGCTCGATGTTTTTCTCCGACGACACGCGACCGACGACGAGGGCGATCGGGGCATCGCCGGTCGCACCGAACTCCCGGCGCATGTCCGCGCTTCTTCTGGCAGGAGTGAAGAGCGAGGTGTCCACGCCGCGGCCAAGGACGCCGACTTTTGAAAATCCGGCGGCCACCAGCTTGTCGCGGGCATCGGGCGACGGGACGAGGGTGCGGGCGAGGCGGTCATGAAACCAATGCTGATAGCGCCAGACCTGTTTGCCCACCCAGTTCGCGCCGTATTTCTGGAGATACTCGCAGAAATTCGTGTGGAACCCGCCGACCACGGGAATCCCCAACCGCAGCGCGGCGGAAGCGGCGGAGAATCCGAGCGGCGTCTCGATGGCGACATAGATGACGTCCGGACGATTTTTCCGCCAACGGCGGCGCAGTTCGCCCGGCCACGGCGCGCCGACCTTGATCTCCCAGTAACCGGGCAGCGGCCATGACAGCACGGTGGATTCGTTCTCACCGTTAGACCTGCCGGAGCGGATGATTTCCACCCGGTGCCCCCGCTCGCGCAGTCCGGAACAAAGCCGGCCTAACGACAGCGCGACGCCGTTGATGTCGGGGACGTAGGTATCGGTCACCACTTCGATCCAAAGTGGCGGTCCGGCGGGCGATGGAGGCTGGTGAGTCATTGCAGTGCCCGGTGACGCGCGAGTTTCACCCAGCCTTGTTTCAAGATTGAGACGATCCGCAAATACCAGGCTCGGCGCTCACCGACCATCCCGCCGCGGGCCAGCATCCTCGCGACCTGGATGGCCGATGTAAACTCTCCGTTCGTGGGATTCAAATACCGCGGATAGAGGATCATGGCACCGCAGACGAGTTCCTCCACGCTCAAGCGGCGGGTCCGCCGCGGGCATGTTAGAGCATCCCGGGTGAGCCCCCAACCGGCGTAGAACGGCAGGCCATAAGTGACCACCGGCACGCCGCGGAGGATGGATTCAAAGCCCAGGGTGGAGGTCATCGTGTGGACTTCGTCGCAGCGATCGAGCCAATCGAGGACATTGCCGCCGGTGACCGTTAGATCGGCGGACTCGCTGGCATCGGCCGGGACCACATGGCCGTGACGCGCGCCGGCGACGAGGTCCGGGTGGGCTTTGAAAATCAGGAAAGCTTCAGGCTCGGCGGCCCGCACGCGGCGCAGCAGGTCGGCATTGGAACGCAGGTCGGGGCTGCCGCATTTGATCGACGCATCTGCCTCGACCTGCCCCGGCACGAGGATGATTTTGCGGCCATTCGCCAGCTCGCGGTTCCATTTCAAATCGTGGCCACCGACGTTGTATTTCGTCAGGCGATGCTCGCGCAGGAAACGGATGAGCTCCCCGGCGTCGGCCATTTCAACGGGGGTGAAATTTCCAGCCTCCAACAGAGCCTCCAACCGACTGGGCGTCCGCGGATCGAAATAAATCCCCTGGTCGTCGCTGACCCACGAGAGCGGGCGGTGAAACGTGGCACCCAGTCCCGACGAACGGAGAAAGCCATCTTCCACCCGGACAAACGGCCGCGCCGGTTCGGGGGCGGGCGACGCGCCCCACAGGAGCAGCGTCGAGTGCGGGCGTTCGTCCGCCAGTTTCAACGCGTCCTGCAAGTTTTCCGCATGGCGCAGATCGGTGCCGGGAGAACGGAAAAAATCTTCCGCCAAACCGCGCTTCCAGGGAGCCCAGCCTACGGTGATCCGTGATCCGGCATTCTGGCTGGCAATATGCCGCTGGAGCTCGATGTGATCGAGAATCCGTCCGAGGCCGCACGATTCGCCGCTGTCGGGATCGAAAAAGTGGCTGTATTGCAAATACGCCGCCTCGAACAAGCGCGCCAGATCCACCTGGCGCTCGCGCGGTTGGACCTGCGACTCGCAGCGGTCTTCCGTCAGTCCCCAGCCGGCATAGAAATTCCAGCCATAGGTCTTCACCCGGCAGCCATGGATCAGGCCCTCCATGCCCATCAGCGAGGTTCCGGCATAGACTTCCGTGCAAAATTTGAAACAACTGGCCGGTGAAATGTCGGGTGGCAACAGTCGGACCCGGGGTTCTTCAAACACCCACGGCGAAAAGCACGAATGCTTGCCGCGATAGCGATGATCCGGGTGCGCCCGCAGATAGATGATTGCCCCCGGATGCTCGTCGAGGGCGTCTCGGACCATCCGGTCGAAGTCAGATTCCCTGACACCACCGTTTGCCAACGAGGCATCTCCCCGCGTCTGATCGACGACCATCACGCCCATCTCGTCCGGCAGCGGCTCGCCCGAAAAGTCCCCGGGATACCAATTGTATTTCGAGGCGTTCGTTTCCCGGAAGCGCGCGAGCAGGGATTCCACTTCCGCGCGGTCACCGGGACCGGGTTGCATCCATCCGGACAGTTCGCCGGAGTTCAGGGCTCTGACCAAATCGCTCCGGCCCGACGCGTCGTAATAAATCCCGAGCGAATCCGCGACCAAGCCGTAAATCTGGCCGACGCCTGGTTTCATCGACCTGACGAGCGCGTCCTCCAGCACCAGCAACCGGCCGCCACGGGTGCGGGCATCCTGGATCGCCGCCTTGCCGCTGGGCCGGTAGCCCCACCCGGCGGAGACCGGCTGGCCATTCAAACCGAGGCGCTCCACCATCCCGTCCAAGTGCGGATGACGCCATAATTTGCGGAACGGCCAACGTATCTGAAGATCCTTGCGCAGCGCCATTAGTGCGAAACTCCCCACCCCGCGCCAGCTTGTCAATCCTCGCATGGCCGTGCAAACATCATCGCAACGCCTCCATCATCAGCCTCGCGTTGCGACACAAACACCGCATCTCGATCCAGCGAAATGAACGGTTGCGCCAACTCGCCCGGCGCACCTTCGAGGATGCCACGCGTCTGGCCACCTCAAGAAACCGGAGCTTCGGCCAGGGGCCGTTTCGGCACCATTTCCGATCATCTGCCAAACGTCGCACCCGGTGGAGCTGGCGATTTCAGCCAGCATGCCTTCCAACTCACCGGAAAACCGCCGCTCCTGACTGCCGCCAGATGCCGTCAACCCGGTTGTCAGTCGCCGCGGAGCGCCAATCGCTCTTGACAGGACCCGCAATAACATCTTCAAGGGCCTGCCATTGTGAGGCCTGCTCGGCTGAGTCTGCTTTCTTAATCGTGCTGTGTGCCAGTTGAAGAATTCTCCGCATCTCATTCTCCCATGATCAAAGATTGGCTCCCTACCCGCCTCTTCTGCTTACTTTCAACCTTGCCACTCGCATCATGCGCCTTCATGTCCCAAGCCGGTCCTCAGAAAGGGGCGATCGCATCTGATCAACAATCCTACCGGCTGATTGCCGTCAATTCCCGGGCAGATCTTCCCTCAGCCGGGAGGGTTTTCGGGCAGAGCCAGATTCCCCCGCCAGTCAGAGGCAACAGCTACTCCGATCTGGTCAGGGCAAGGGACTCGTTGCGTTTCATCATCACCGACCTTTCCGAACAAAGCCCGTTTTTCACGCGTGGCGAGCCCTACAGCTACGGTCCGCTCGAAGTGCCGGAAGATGGGCAGGTGAGCGTCCCCTACGTGGGAGAACTCCAGGTGATCGGCCGTTCACTCTCCAAGATATCCACCGAGCTCAACGATAAGCTGAAGCCCATCTCCAATACCGCCCAAGCATCGGTAGCTCGGGCCGGGCGCATCCAGCACACCGCCAATGTGATCGGTGAAGTCAAAAACCCGGGTCCGGTCCCGCTGGAACGCAGCAACATCAGCTCGCTGGATCTGCTCGCTGTTTCCGGCGGCCCCACCGATGCCGAGCATCTTTACAAATACACATTTCGGCGCAACGGCCGCGATTACGTTTTCGATTATCAGGGGTTCCGGCAGAACGCATTTCCTGTCGAAGAGGGTGATCTGCTGAGCGTCAGCTCGGATGTGTCCAATCGATTCTACGTCATGGGAGCGATTAACCGGCCAACCACCGTGCCATTCCCCGTCCCGGCACCAACCTTGGCGGATGCATTGGGCGCCGCATCAGGGCTGGACGAGAGACGTTCCGATCCATCCGGAGTTTTTGTCTTCCGGAAGGGCAATCCGGACGAGGTTTATACAATCAACCTCAAGGACCCTGCCGCTGTTCTTCTCACCCAGCGTTTTGCAATCCGGGGGGAAGACATCGTGTTTGTCACCGAAGCCCCGCTTGCCAAGTGGAACCGGCTCATCGCCCAGGTGCTGCCGATCTCCCAGCTCTCGCAGGCCGCTTACAATCTCGACCGCATCCGCCGCTAACTTCGCTCTTTCAGAACCTTGAAGGTCGGAACGATCCATATCCTGATTCCTTGCATCCTGATGGCGGGTTGCATCCCGATGAGCCCGGCGCCGGGAGGATCGCGCGCGCGACACGTTTCCAAGCCTGCGTCGGATCGCGGTCACCGGCAGACGCCGGACGCCCCCAATCTGAAACGCCTGCGCAACGGCCATTACCGGGTCCGCGAGCCCTGGACGGTAAAACTGGATGGCCGGGTGTGGCACGTACCCGCCGGATACACGTCGAACGGAATCACGGCACCCGCAAAACTGAAAAGCTCGATGGGTGACGGGGTGAAATACTCAACAACCTGGGCCGCGGTCTTCCACGACTGGCTGTTCACCCAGCCGGGAGTCTCACGGGCGGAAGCCGACCGGACTTTCTATCAGCTTTTGCTCGCCTACGGGGTCCCGCAGCAGAAGGCCATGCTGATGTACACCACGGTTTCGGCCTATTCCCTATCGAAATCCTTCCGGTAACTCCCCGCGCATGGCACAACCCATTCCCATTCCCAAGCGCTCGCCGTGGGTCAGCCAGTGCCTGGTGATCCGCGCCTTGCTCAAGCGGGAGGTCACCACCCGCTTTGGCGAATACCGGTTGGGGTTTTTCTGGATGTTGCTGGAGCCGCTGCTGAGCACCATCGTCATCGGACTCATCATCGGCTCGATCGCCGGCCGGACCGTTCCGGAAATTCCTTACGCCTACTTCCTGCTCAACGGCCGCTTGCTGATGAAACTGCTAACCGGCCCGATGCGCGCCGGGATCAACGCGATCGGGTCCAACCAGGGCCTGATCGTCTACCCGACCGTGAAGCCGCTGGATATCTTCATCGCCCGCTACCTTTACGAGCTGCTCACCACCCTTTTCTCCTTCAGCTTGTTCTGTTTGATCGGGATGTGGCTGGGCATGGAAGTCTCACTGGCCAATTTGGACATCCTGCTCGCCTGCCTGCTCATCACCTGGTTGATCGGTTGCGGGTTGGGGCTCATTTTCGCAGTTGCCGCCGCATACTTCAACGAGGTGGAGAAGATCGTCGCCGTGATCCAGGCGCCGATGATGTTCATCTCCGCAGTGCTGTTCCCGATTTCGGCGATGCCCACGGCCACCCAGAAGATCCTGCTGATCAATCCGCTCGTCCACACCATCGAGGTGAGCCGCAAGTCGATGTTCCCATTCTATCATGCGGAGGGCGCGAACCTGACCTATCCATTCATCGTCATGATCATCGTGCTCGGGCTGGGGCTTGTCCTCTTCCAAGGCAACGTCAAATACATGAGCCAGCGCTGACATCCGCCACCAGATGATCGAACTCCGCAACATCACGAAATACTACCCCGTCAACAACGGGCGGCGTTATGTGTTGAACAACGTGTCGCTGGTGATTCCCAGCCACACCAACATGGCGGTGCTCGGCCCCAACGGTGCGGGCAAGTCCACATTCCTGCGCCTCATCGGCGGAGCGGAACCGCCCGACAGCGGCACCATCATCACCGACGAGGACATTTCCTGGCCGCTGGGTCTCGCATCCGGATTCCAAGGATCGCTAACAGGCCGCCAGAACGTCAACTTCGTCTGCGAGATCAACGGACTCAACATTCATGAGAGGCGCTATGTCACCAGCCAGGTGATCGCCTTCGCGGAACTGGGTGAATACTTCGACATGCCCGTCAACACCTATTCATCCGGCATGAGGGCGCGGCTGACCTTCGGGCTTTCGATGTCATTCCAGTTCGACGTCTATCTGATCGACGAGCTCACTTCCGTGGGCGACACGATTTTCCGGAAGAAAGCCAAGGAGGCGTTTCAAAAGATCCGCGAGCGGTCCTCGCTGATTTTCGTCTCGCACAATCTCAACACGCTCAAGGAATCCTGCCAGTCCGCGTTGTTCCTGCGCGACGGGATGGCGGATTTCTATCCGAACATTTCCGACGGCATCCGGGCCTACATGAGATATGTCCGTGAGTTCCGGCTGCGCAAGCTGCCGACCAAACGGTTCAAGAGCGCCGCCAAAAAGCGGGCCGCCCGGCGCAAGGCCCGCCAAGCCGAAAATGCCGTGGAACCGCCATCCGAACCCCATCCTGATTCCAACTGATGAGTGCAACTTACATCCATACCAAACGCAAACCCGGCATGGCGCAATTGATCATGCGCGGCTTGGGCGTCCTTTATTTCGTCGCCCTCGGCCTCGCGATCCTTTACCTGTGGTTGTTCACTCAGGATCGTTACGTCTGCTCCGCTGAATTCAAGATCTCCAGACAGGAGAGCAGTGGCATGGAGATGGGCATGGTCCAGCTCGCGCTGCCGGGGCTTTCGGACTCCGGGTCGATGGACTCCCAGATCACCATCGGCTTCATCGATTCCGCCGACCTGCTGTTGGAATTGGAACGGGAGTTCAATCTCATCGGGCATTACACCTCACCCCGGAAGGATTTCGTCTTCCGGCTCAAGCCGGATGCCAGCTTGGAGGACCGCTTGGAATATTACCGGAACCGGATCTCGGCCCACTTCGACAAGGATACCGGGATGACCGTGGTCAGCGTGGACACCTTCGACCCGAAATTGTCGGAGCAAATCACGGCGGCATTGCTCAAGAAGGCGGAAGAGTTCGTCAACAAGATCAATCGGGAGATCGCCGGGAAGCAACTCGACTTTGTCCACGGCGAGGTCGAGCGCGCTGAAAAGCAAGTGCAGGACGTCAACGTCGAGCTGCTGGCCCTCCAGAACAAACACAACTTCATCACTCCGGATGAGGCCATCACGGCGAACCTCAAGGTGGTCGAGGGAATGAGAATACAATACCTGCAGGCGGAAACCGAGTTGTCCGGCCTGCTCCGGGATTCGCCGAACTCGCCGCGCATCGAGACCCTCCGCAGCCGCATCCGTTCGCTCAACGAGGTCATCGACGTCGAAAGCGCGAAATTGTCGGGTCCGGAAAAGGACCGGCTCAACCAGTTGCTGGTCCAGTTCAAGCAGCTTCAATTGAAGCTCGAATTCGCGCTCCGGCTGCGCAGCGGTGCCGAATTGCTGCTGGAGAAAAACCGCACCGATACGGTTGCCCGCTCCCGCTTCTTCACGGTGATTCAACATCCTTTCGTGCCGGAGGAACCGGCCATCCCGAGACGTCCTTACGTCACGGCGAGCCTGATCGTCGTCGGGCTGTTCGCCTTCTGGATTCTCAGCGCCATCTCCCGTTCGCTGTTCGAGCGTTAAAGGCCAGGGATTCAGAGGGTCCGCAAGAGTTCACCGATCGTTTGGTTTTTCGATAACCGCAAACCGTCCGGGCAATTCCAGCGGGCGGCATGCCATCGACGCCAGGATTCCAGATAGGCTTGGCGCTGCTGCGAGAGACCGTTTTTATCAAATCCGGATTCCGAGTCCCCGGTGAGCGAGGCATTGTGTTCCAGACCAATACTGAGCGGAAGCTTGACCCTGACGTGGCGGTGAGGTCCAAAAACCGCCTCGAAACGAGCCACGTATTCTGAGTCCGCACCGGTCCGCACGACGTCGTAAAAACCAAGAACCTCCAGTGCCTTGCCGCGATGAAACATGAATGAGGAACAATTCCAACGGCAGAAGGGAAAGACGCGACGGGTGAAACAAAGCCCGGTCCGCGAATCGATGCGAAACCAATCAGACGAACTGGCGAGGGCGTTGGGTGTGCTTGCGATCGCCTTCCACTGCCGTTCGATTTTCTCCGGAGCGGACCAGTCGTCGGCATCGTGAAACGTCACGTATTCCCCGGTGGCGCGCTCCATTCCCTCATTGCGGCAGGCATAGGCACCCCGGTTCTCGGCCTGGTGGATGATGACGGCATCGGGCCAATCGCCGAGCCATTGCTTCAAAACGTCGAAGGTTCCGTCCGTGCTGCCATCATCGATGGCGATGATCTCCAGATTCGGATAGGTCTGGCCGAGAATGGAAGCGAGCGCGACGGGCAGGAATTCCGCGGCATTCCATGCGCACAGGACTACTGAAACCTTGGGAAGCTTGGATTCCGAAGCGGAGGCCAGTGCCGGACGAGCCGGAGAATAGCCATTGAAAAGGCGGGCCGGCGGGGGAGGGAGATTCAGGTTGGCAAATGCTTCTATCAGCAAGGTTGCAGCCTCGGAATCCCGGCCAGCTCGCTTGAGTTGATTGAAGGTCAGGAGATTTTGATTGAGGTCCTTGTAGCTCACCGGCACCGGCTTGCGGGTCGGCGCAAGGCGGTCGGACAGCCACCGGGGAACCGGATGAGTCGGTTTGATGGCCGACAGGAGCAGTTTGAAATTCTCGAACCCGATCTGACACAGGAACGCCAAAGCCGGCTCCTTCCCGCTTTCTGGAAGTCGCGCAATCCACTTCGCCAGGACCCGCCCGTGCGGCAGCGATCCAGGATGGGATCCAAGCCACGCGATGCCCTGCGCCAAGGTGAAATCTTCGGAAAAAGCGGGATGATGCTGGTTGAAAGGAGCGTGGATTCCGGCTCTAAGGAAGGCCTCGCCGAGTGGATCCGGATTGAGGGTGAGAGCTTGCGCATGGTAGCCCTTGCGGGAGAGAAACCCGGCGAGGCGAACGCATACGGATTTCGGGAGGTGCCGGAACACCGGGCCATTTGACTTCATCAGCCGGAAGAGTCCGGAGGCGGCGGCATCGATGGCGTTGGTCTGCACGCGCTTTTTGAACTTCTTCGCAATCAGATGCACCGGATTCCGATTGGCCTCGACCTTGGCCGTTGATCCACCGCGTTTTCTAACCGGGAGCTCGGCGATAATCCGCTCCAGATCGTGGTTGGAGAGCAACGTCGCGGCGGCGGATTCACCGTCGGCACCATCCAGGGTTCTCAAGACCGCTTCAGCACTCTGCGCCCGGATGACCCTCCACTCCGTGAGCTTTTCAAGAATCATCCGCACGTCGCCCTGGGTGTAGTGACAAGGTTGGCCTAGATTTTTCGGGGAATCGGGCCGGCTGCTTCCGCTGGCTAACAGGAACTCCGCGCTGGCGGGAGTCAGATAGCGGGCGACGATCTCCTGCATCGCGGCGTCGTTCGCCTCATCGATCTTCCGCCGGTCTTCCTGCGATAGCGTGACGAGCGGCGTGCGGCGGCTGAGGGCCTCGTCGATCTCGCCGATCAGAAGATCGAAGTGATGCCGCTTCTTCGGACTGAGCGTCGAGCGGTGGGGCAGATGACGGCCGAGGAAACTCCGCACGGTGATTCCTTCGAGGGATGTGGAACTGTTGAGCCGGGGAAGCCGCGGGACGGCGAAATCCGCTAGTCCCTCGATCCCGGGGATATCGAAAAACTCCCTCGCATATGCGCTGAAGCGTTTGGGAGAAAATGTCAGGACCCGCACGTTTTCACGGCCAATGGCATCCGCCCAGGCATCCAGATTGCGGAGAAATGGCAAGGGCCCGTTCGAGTAGAGCGCCGTCGCCCCGCCGCGCAGGATCTGGTTGTTCATCGACTCGATGTAGTCCCCTGGCTGGCGCACGCAATAGATCACCTGGATCCTGAATCCGGCGAACTCGGTCAGGATGATCCGGCGCACCCTGCCTCCGAGGGAAGTCAGCAGTTCCGTGGAGATGAACAGGCTGTGTGCGCCACTCTTCGCGAACTCCTGCTTCACGGATTCCAACAGGTCCCTGAGTTCGCGGCTCTGACTTTTGGAAGTGCCGAGCTCCTTGTAGCCGAAATGGGCGAGTTGGTGATGGCCATAACAGGCGTCCTTCGCTTGTCCGGGAAGAATGATCCCGGAGTTGGTCCTGCGGGCGGTGAGCGGATAGAGCAGTCCGAATTTGCCGACAAGCTCTTCCCGGTGGATTGAGAAAAAGCCCTGGATCGAGGAGGTTCCGGTTTTGTAGGCACCGCAGTGCAGATAAAGCGAGGGCGGTTCGGCAGGAGAATGTTCAGACATGTTTGTCATTGGCCGTCGGCGGATGGTTGCAGGGCCGTGGAGTTCAGGAGCGCAGGAACATCTGCAACTGGGCGAGGAGCAGCTTGACGGTCTTGACGTGACCGGCCTCGCCGCAATCGATCCGAGTGGCTTCGGCGGGCGGTTGCTCAAGTTCCAAGCTGCCATCCGGGAAGAATCTCCGGCGGAGCAGGAAGTTGGAGGTGCGGCAACTGGCTTGCATCAGGCGCGCCTCACTGGCCGTTAGATACGTATGGCGTCCGGTATCCGAGATCAGGCCTTTTGTGATTCCGAATTTCTGGACTTTCTGCAGAGCCTTGGCGATCAGCATTGAGGTTTTGCCATTCGCCAGGGACGGCGGAAGGGCGTTGAACTGCCGTTTGGCCTCGACGACCAGCGGGTGCAGACTGGTGTTCCACGTGGAGGTGACTTCCGGAAGAGCGAGGGTTCTACCCGTGGCCGCGTTGAGGAAATCGTGGACGAGATTTCTTCGCTTCAACAGTTCCTCGAAGACGAAGACCCGCATGTTCGGAAAACACTCGCCCCATGTCCTCATCTGCCCGAAGTAGTTCAGCTCGTTGCGCTTCATCAGATAGAATTCGAACGGCGTGCCGGTGAAACGGGTGGCCTTGATGGTTTCCTGATAGAGCGAGTCAAAATAAGCGGGCTGCTTGCGGAAGACGGCGACGATTTCCACTTCGAAATCCGCAAATGCGGCGGCGGTGACATCCACGAAGCGCTTGCGGACCTGCCAGTAATCGCGGTCCGCCAGATTCGCGGCTTTGCGTTTCCCCTCGATGATCACATGTCGATAGAACGGCTCGGCGGATAGAAAAACCGTCCCGCCCTCCGGACACCGGGCGGCGACCTCCTTGAGGAAACTTGCGACTTTGCCGGCCGGCCATTCGGGATCCACCCCGGCAAGCCCGTGGGCAACCCGATGGTGTGCGTAGTGTTCCTTCGCCCCGATCAGGTCGTAGGAAGGGTATAAAATCCCCTCCCGCAGCAGGGCCTCCCGCTGGGTCGCGCAGAAACGCTGGATGCCTGTAGTTCCGGTTTTGTGAGTTCCAATATGGAGGATAAGGCGGGGTTTCTTCATGCCATTGGGAGGGGCGGGGAAGAAGTTTTCGTGGAACGAATGGATTCGACAAGGGCGAACCAGTCCTCAACCCGGTTTTCAACAAAGTAGGATTCAGCTTCCACGAGCGAGCGGGTGGCGTATTGCTGGCATAGGGCCTCGTCCGGCATGAGCTGCTTAAGGGCCTCCGCCAGGCGGGGGACTTTCTGGTCATCCGGGCAATCCACGAGCACTCCCGTTTCACCGTCGAGGATAATCCGGTTGGTCCCGGGACAGGATTGGAATCCGACGGCGGGTGTGCCGCAAGCCATGGCTTCCGCGGTCACCAGTCCGAAGCCCTCGAATTTTGACGGAATGCAGAAAATCCGCGAGTCGCCGTAAAGATCCCAGATTTCGGATGACGGCGGCTTGAGGAAGGCACTTTTCTGGATTCCGAGCTGGCCGATGATCCCGTTGAGCTCGCGGCCAAGCGGACCCTCCCCGTATATTTCAACGACCCAACCCGGATAATCCCTGGCGATGAGGCTCCACGCGCGCAGCAGCGATTCATGGTCCTTCGGCGTGCTGTAGCGACCGACGGCGAGAATGCGCTTCGTCCTCTCCGCGATCGGAGGGTAGGAAACCGGTGGGCGGGTGATGAAATTCCGGATGACGTGAACCCTCTGACGGATGTCCTCGGGAAACCACTGGCGGAATTCTGGCAGAATCACAGTGATGCCATCCGCGCGGCGCAAGCCATCCATGCGGCGGCTTTTGTCCACCGGGTTCTGGTCCCAGCGTTCCGGATTTTCGAAATCCTCCTCCGGGACATTGTGGCAGGAGAGAATGAACGGCAGTCCGAGCTCGCCAGCGACTTTGGAGGTGATTGTGAAAGTGCTCGGCAGGAAGGCGATGAGCAGGTCACTGGGCTGACCTTCGAGATGCGCTCGGAGTCGCTTGACCGACTGCCCATAGACCAGCTGCCATGCAAGTCTGCCAAGCAGCGGGAAATTGCTGCGAGTCTGGCACCACTTGGTGAGCTTGCTCCTGCGTCGTTCCAAACCGGTGGCTCCCTCGCGGGACATGATTCCCAGATTCCGGTAATCCACGGCGCAATCTAGCGGATAGAAGGGACGACCATCGGTCGTCTCGAAGGCAAGGACCTCAACCTTGTGTCCTCGCCGCGCCAACTGGTTGGCGACGTTGACGACGACGCGTTCGGCTCCGCCAGCCCGATTGGCGATGCGTTGGATAAGCAGGGTGATCTTCATGGACAGCAGAGGGAAAAAGTCGGGACGCGCCGGATTATTCGACACTCTCCGGATTGAGCGTTAGATGACGCATGACGTGACCGAGGACGTGCCAGTATTTTCCCAGATGAGCCTCCCACTCCAGCGGCAGCTCGCTTGCCAGCGGACTGGTGTTTATTTCCCGCCACGCGCTGAAAATCCTGGGATCGGACGTGACCAGCATGGCACCATCCCGGGCATGGGCCGCGAAACCCTCGAGCGTGGAAGGAAGAGCCGGCGGAGTGAAGCCGGCAAACCGTTCTGACACCAACGCAAGGATTTCATCAGGCGCCACCTCGGCGCAGGGAATCCCCAGCCGGACAAATCCCGCGCTAACAGCGGCTGATGAGCGGGCGGCGAAAGAGGCGGAAGACGACGGGCCGGCTTTGAGAATGTGGTACTGACTCAACCGCTCGAACCACGATCCCTTCGGAATAACGATGAGCCAATCAAGCGGCGTGTGGGCGGCGAAGGCCACTCCCAGCCGGTCTATCAGTTGAAGCAGATCTTCGGGCGAGTCGCCCGGGTCTGGCAGCCCCACAAGAAAATCAGCCGTTTCAACCTGGCCCGCGGTTTCCAGCGACCGACGGGCGAGGCGCTGAAGATCGGCAGGTGAAAGGGACAGAAGGAATTCAACAGACCAGTTGGCAACTTCCGGTTCGAATCCCAAGGAACCCGGATAGATGACCCGATGAATCGGGCGCAGGGGATCCGGTTCGGAAAAGCCGTGCATTTGATCATGCAGACAGCCGAAGTAAGAGCAGGTGAAGCGGATTTTCAAGGGAGGTGGGAAGATGGGAATCGGAGCCGGTTATTTCCGCAGGCGCTTGAAGCCGCGCTTGGGAGCAATTGCGAGAGATTCAAGAATGGGCAGGAGCGCCCGGAGCCCCTCGTTGTTATTCTGATAGTGGCGGGCAATCAGGATGAGATGATCCTGCTTGGCATAACGCTCGAAACGCGAACCGAATGCGGAGAATGCGAGGTGATGCTTTTTCCAGATATGGCGCACGGAACTCTCCACGGATGCTCCGGACCGGCCGATATCGGACTTGCGGTAAATACACAGCGGCTGGTCCTCGGGAGTCGCGGTGAACTGTCCGCCGAAGACGGCATAACGAATCAAAAATTCCAAATCCTGAAGGCGGGGCAGCTTGGCATCGAAAGTCCCGACAGAGCGGAAAGTATCGGTGGTTGCGAGCATCGTCCAGAGGTAGCAACCGATGGTGCCATTGAGGATCCCGGCCAGGGGATTCCCCCGCACATCCGGAAACTTCGTCCGCAGGCGACCGTCCCCTTCCCACTGCCAATCATAAGATGAAAGGCAGATGCAGCGCTTCTCATCGCCATTGACCCGGTAAAGCTGCGCGAACTGCGCCTCAAGCTTCGACGGATACCACTCGTCGTCGGCATCAATCCAAGTGAGGTATTTCCCCCGGGCGTTCTCCAGAATCGTGTTGCGGGCATGGGGGCGTCCGAGATTTTTCGGATGGGTCATCAGGCACACGGAAGGTTCGTTCCGGGCCAGCGTCTCGAGAATTTGGCGTGTTTCCGCGTCGCTCCCGTCATCCACGATCAGGATCTCGCGAGTGCCACGCCAGGATTGGTTGACAATTGACTCGATGGAGGCGAGGACCGCGGGACCCGAATTGTAGACGGGAAGTCCGATGGTGAGGACTGGATCCGGAGTGATCGGGCGCGGCGTGGAGGTCTTCACAATGGAGTGGCGATGGGCAGAAGGTGTTTTGGATGCGGTGGATGGATGGATTTGGCAAGTCGTAAGTCAGCGTGCGGCTAACACTCGACACCGGCTTCACTGACATTATACATTCCCGATTGTGACGGCATCAATGCCTACCGCGGCGCGGTTGGTGCGGCGGCAACGAACAAATCGTCCTCATGACCTCCCTTCCGGCATCTGGCAGATCCTAAACGGCCCGTTTCTTGGGTCGGCGAAGCACAAATACAAACTGCCCGGCCATCATCAGTTTTCGGTAGTTGCAGATCCTGACCGGCCTGCCTGCCGCTGCGGCCTCGATCTCCTGGTTGACCGGCGACTCTTCTGTGAAATATCGGCTCATGTGCTTTGGCCTGCCTTCGTAGCTGCGTCGCATCAAGGTGAAACCATCAATCCCAGGTCTCAGTTCATCCAGTATCAATCCGGCTTCTTCGGCGATGCGTTTGAAGCCATAAACCGTGAAATTCCAGAGGCTGTAGGAATGGTAGGGCTCGAACTGCGAGGTCTGGCCAATGAACAGTCCACCCGGCCGGAGAACCCGCATGACCTCGCTCAACGCCATTTCGGGCTTACGCACATGCTCGAGCACCTGGTAGGAATATACGAGGTCAAAGTGTTTGTCAGGGAACGGAAGCTTGTAGCCGTCGTAGGTGACAAACCGGCCGTCAGTCCGGCGGCGGAGATCCACCTCGGGAGACGAGGGAATATCGACACCGGTCCAGTCGGAATTGGGCATGGCCTCACGAAACAAGTCGATCGACCGGCCGTCACCACAGCCGAAGTCCAGAACCTTCGGTGCCTCCAAACCCGCTGCGGCGCGCGCGCGCAAAACCGATTCGCCCGAACTCTGATGGAAGTGATCGCGGGGAATCGAGTTCATTAAATATTCGTAGATGTCACTCATTGATGGCTTCAGGTGTTAGAGATTGATGGGTCCGCGAAATTCCTGAGGAAGGAACAACTTCCCGCATCCCCCATGGATGACAATTCGTGATGTCCTGAGGTCAGGGATCGTCGTTTTCCGGAAAGGGTTCACGCTTCAGGGCAAGCTCCGGAACGGATGAACCGGCATCCTGACCGTTAGAAAAAAAACAGGCTGAAAATGGTGCCGGCCACTGGATCTTGCAGCGGCCGGGAACATCGAAGCAACGCTGGGAGAGTGTCCCGCGCCCTTGGTTGGTTTCGAGAAGAAGATGGATGAAGTGCCGGACCTGCTGGGTTTTGGGTTTGTGGGAGTAGGACCAGAAGGAATCAAGTCCGCCCTGATAGGTCAGGTCCACCAGATCATAGACCGCCGCCCCCAGGGCGATGACCGGGACATGATGGACCAGTCCGGAGATACCCACCGAGCTGTTGATGTTCACCACCCCGCGCGAGTTCGATAACAGTGTCGGAAGATGGACCCGGTCCACATAAAGGATGCGTCCTCCGCCGAGGCGATGGTCCAGGCCTGCGATCAGATCCGTGTAGTCCTTGTAGCCGCGATCCATCGGATGCACTTTGAACACCAGTTTGGTGTCGGCCGGTGCATGGCGCTCGAAGGATTTCACGACCTGTTTGATGAACTGCTCGATCGATTTGAAATCAGAGCACATCGTGATCTGGGTATCGCTGTGCACTTGCAGGGGCACCGCAAAATACTTCCCGGACATTTCCCCGGCGAACAGCGGGTCGAACTCGCTGTCCCGGCCGCGCTCGATGAACCGCCAGAGATGGATCACCCCGTGCTTGAAGTGACTCCATAACTTCATTTCACGCTGGTCCACGAAGTTAGGGAACAGCGGGGAGGTGATCCGGCTGAGGAAAAAGTTGGTGCAGAACGCCACGAGTTTGGCAGGCGTGCTGACTTGGCAAAGTTCGGGAGGAGTTTCCACCGGCTTCGGCGGCTGGCCGCCGGCAAGCAATTTGTCCCAGGCCTTGGCCATCGCGGGCAACGGCGGAGACTTCCGGCTGAAAACGGTCACGCAGTTAGGCCGGATCAACCCCAGTTCGAACACATAACATCCCAGATCGAGCTCCGTCGCCATTTTCCAAGCGACCTGATTGTATGGCCGGTAGTGATTGTAGAGGAAAAACGTGTCGTAGCCGTTGCTGCGGATCAAATCACGCAGCCACGTTTCAAAGTCCTCAAGGGGCTTGCGGAACAGATGGGTCCGGATCCCACGTAATTTGTAAATCAGGTCCGGTGCGCAAAAAAACACTTTCCCCACCTCGTGCCCCGCCTCCTTCAGGTCCAGCGCGAGCCGCGACATGCCCGCCTCCCAGTCGCCTTGCACGATGAGCACCTTGCGTTTTCCTTCCGGGGCTTTTCCGTCATTTCGAAAGTCACTTTTCTCCGTCGTGGAATGGATCACGGTGACGGCATCGTCAGCGGTGGAATCCAAACGGAAATTTTCGAGGGGTGGAGAAATCAACATACTGGGAATCCGTCAGGGAGCCGGTTTTTGGTTCATTTGTTCCATTTATTTTGAAGAACTTGAGGGACAATTGCAACGGGCGCTGAAGATGGGAGACGCTATGAATTCAGTCTGTCCCGTCAACTCTCAAAAGGTTCACAAAAAGGGTGGTTTCACCAGCGGATGGCGGCAGCGGCCCACGTCAGTCCGGCCCCGAAAACGACGAGCACAATATGGTCGCCACGTTTGAAAGCTCCGCTGCGGTTGGCCTCGTCGAGGGCGATCGCGACCGCTGCGGCGGAGGTGTTGCCATACTTGTCGAGGTTCACGAAAACCCGCTCGTTCGGCACGGCGAGACGGTCGGCGATCGCGTCGATGATCCGCAGGTTCGCCTGGTGGGGAATGACACAGGCGATGTCCTGCGGCTGCAAGCCGGCGCGCTCGATGACTTTTTCCGCAGCTTCCTTCATCCGGTTGACGGCATGCTTGAAGACTTCCTTGCCCATCATCGTGAGCGTGAAAAGGTGGTCGTTGACGTTCTCCGGGGTGATCGGGCAGGCGGTTCCGCCGCCGGGGATGTTGAGGAGATGGGTTAGATTGCCATCGGTCCCCATTTCGGTGGCGAGGATCGAGCCTTCTTCCGGTTCGGCGCGGCGAAGGACAGCGGCACCTGCACCGTCACCGAAGAGCACGCAGGTGGTGCGGTCCTCCCAGTTGGTCACGGCGGAAAGCTTTTCCGCGCCGATGATCAGGGCGTTCTTGAAAGCACCGTCGGAAATCAGGCGCTTGGTGATCTTCATCGCATACAGGAATCCCGAGCACGCGGCGGAAATGTCGAAGGCGACTGCGTTGAATGCTCCCAAGCTATGCTGGACATAACAAGCGGTGGCCGGCGTCGGGGTGTCCGGGGTGATGGTGGCGACGATGATCAGTTCGATGTCCTCGACGGCGAGGCCGGCTTGTTCCAAGGCCTTTCTGGCGGCGTGGGTCGCCATGTGCGAAGTGAATTCTCCGTCGGCGGCGATCCGGCGTTCCTTGATGCCGGTGCGGGAGACGATCCACTCGTCGCTGGTGTCCACCCGGATCGCAAGCTCGGCGTTGGTCAGGATTTTTTCCGGCAGATAGCTGCCGGTCCCTGCGATGCAAACTTGGAAAGGGGCCGTCAAATCACTCATGCGGCAGGAGACTGAAACCCCCGAACGGTTGCCACAAGCGCGAAGTGAAAATCAAAGCCGCTTGCTGCTAAACGTTCGTCGGAGTGGTCAAGGAAAGAGCGGCCAGAGCTTCCTCAATCCGCGGATTCACGCCGGTTTCAACGGTTTCCAGGCCGACGCGGATCGCATTACGCACAGCCAGCGCGGTGGACGAGCCGTGGGCGATGATGACCACGCCATTCACGCCTAACAACGGGCTGCCGCCGTAGGTTTCGTAGCTGCTTTTTTCCTTGAGCGCCTTGAACGCGCCCTGGGCGAGCATCGCCCCGGCGATCCGCAGCGGGTTGCCCTGGATCTCGGTTTTCAACCACTTGGAAACCGCCTTGGCGGTAGCTTCGATGGTTTTGAGCATGATGTTGCCGACGAAGCCGTCACAGAGGACGACGTCCAACTCCGTTTCGAAAAGATCGCGGCCTTCGACGTTGCCGACGAAGTTGATGCCGGGAGTTTGCTTGAGCAGCTTGAAGGTTTCCTTGGTGAAGGTCGTGCCTTTTTCTTCTTCCTCGCCGTTGGACATCAGGCCGACTTTCGGGTTTTTCACGCCGAGCACGCCGCGGGAGAAGGCGGTTCCCATGATGGCGTAGGCCACGAGGTGCTCCGGTTTCGCCTCGGGATTCGCTCCGGCGTCGAGGATGTGGCAAATCCCGTATTCGTTAGGCAGGGCCGAGGCAATGCCCGCGCGGTCCACGCCGGGCAAGGTCCGCAACTTCAAGGTCGCGGCCGCCACCGCGGCACCGGTGTTTCCAGCGGAAACAAACGCATCCGCGCGGCCATCCTTCACCATGTCCATGGCGATGCTGATGGAGGAAAGTTTCTTCTTCCGCACCGTCTTGGCTCCCGGCTCGGCCATGCCGATGACTTCCGGGGCGTGGATGATGCTCACCCGCGGATCGTTCAGATCAAGCCCTTGCCGATGGCACTCTTCCTCCAGGGCTTCCTGGACTCCCACCAGATAGAGATGTTGGAGTTTCGGATAATACCGCAGGGCGTCGATGGCTCCTCCGATATTGACGGCGGGGGCGTGGTCCCCGCCCATGGCGTCCAGGGCGACTTTCATGCAGGATCGAGAATGCGGTGGTGAAAAGTTAGGAAACGAAAAA
>JBGSOI010000191.1:0-19529 GCA_041739215.1 Akkermansiaceae bacterium | reverse complement strand
CGCCACGGCCGATACCGCCGGGTCCGACAAGGGATGGCTCATCGGCGGATAGACGTGTTGCTCGTAGAGCTCGTGGATGACATCGGGCATGGCATCAGAAAATTCGTTTCACCACTACGCGGTCCCAGTACATCCGGTCGCGCCAATCCCGGAACGCATCGTTGTAAGGATCGAGCTGCGGCCGGGTCGCCACCGCGTCGCCCGCCACCAGTACCTCGTTCATCCCCTCCGCGGTCGTTAGACTGCGCACCCTGGGAAATGCCCCGCGCAGGATCTTGCGCGTGAGCGATTGCATCGTCCGGTGGCCCGCGCCGGTCACCAGGTTCACCGCAAGCAGGCCGCCAGGCGCCACCGCCCGGCGCAGGTGATCCAACAGCTCGGGATTCCATGCCCGCGGGCGGAACACGTCGGTCTTTCCTGCCAGATAGATGTCATCGAACACCACATCAAACTTGCGCCGGTTTTTCTCCAACCATGGATAGGCGTCCGTCGTGATGATCTCAATGTCGAGCGCGTCCAAGTCCATGTGCTCGCGGGCGAGCCCGACGATTTCCGAATCAATGTCGATGGCGGTCAGGCGGCAGTCCGGCAACAGGTGCCGCAGCACCCGGAACGCCGTGCCACCCGCAAGGCCGAGCATCAGGATCGACCGCGGCGGACCGTCCTTGCGCAGCAGCGCCGCCGCGGCGATCAGATCCCACGCCAGCCCGGTTAGAAACCGCTTCCGGTGGAACGACGCATGCAGCGCCCCGGCCACCCGGAACTCGGTCGCCAGATCGGACTTCCAGATCTCCAGCGATTGAAAACGAGTGTGGACGATTCCCGTGCGGCGCATCGGGGGTGACCATGAAAGCTGCCGCCGCGCGATGAAAGCGGCAAATTTCCGGCTACTTTTTCAACTGGTCCGACTTTTTCCAAAACTCACGCCCGGCGGCGGTCTCCATATCGGCCATCAGCCACAGTTCGCGGGCCAGCGAGGCGTTCGCGATGAGATCCTTTGGCGGATTCTTCTTCCACTCGGCGTAATGGACGTTGCAATTGGTCTTCGCTCGTTTGAGCAGATAGTCCTCGTTAGTCCATCGATAGAGTTCGAGATCGGCCTCGACCATCAGGTGCGACCACTTGATGTCATCGCGGTAGGCTCCGGTCGTGCTGGACAACAGCCCTTCCGCGGCCTTGCCCATCGACTTCGCCTCGTCCAGATAGACATCCTCACCGGTTAGAGCGTGGAGCGAGAGGTAGGCGCGCAGCATGAGCGCGGAGTTATAGGTGAGCTGGTCCGGGTTTTTCTTGCCGGTCACGACGTTGATCGCGTCGCTGAACAGGCCGTTGCTCGCGCGCAGGGTATCGGTGGTCCACTTGACGATTTTCTGGCCGTCGGCGATGCGCTTCGGTGCGTCTTTGGGGTTGCTGAATTTCGCGACACGGAAACATCCGACGGCGGCCGGGCCGTTGACGCAGGTGTTTTTCGAGTCGCCGGTGTGGTTCTGGTGCCACCAGATGCCGCCGCCGCCCTTGTCGTCCCAACCACTCATCACGAAATCCAGGACCTCCACCGCCCGCTTGAGGTAGCGGGACTCGCCGGTCATTTCGTAGGCTTCGAGGAACATCATGACCATCCACGCGTTGTCGTCGTAGTATTTGTCGTTGCCGCCACCGCCCGTCGGGGCGGGCTCGTAACCGGGGATGGCCACCTTGGTGTCCCAGTAGGATTCCATGCCGTCGAAAAATTTCCGCATGATCGATTTGTATTTCGGATCATGCCGCGCCGCGCCGACCACGGCGGAAAACATCACGCCGGAGCCCCAGATGTAGTCGGGCGAATCCTTGTCGATCGCCGTCTTGTAGAGGTCCCGCTTCTTCATCCAGAAATTCTTGTGAATGTAGTCGGTGACCTCCGTCGCCTGCTTGGCGTAGGTTCCGGGAGCGGCGGATTGCGCGGTAGCGCTGGCGCCGATCACGAGGCCGAGCAGGAAATGGATCAGGAGCAGTCCGGATTTCAGAGTTTTCATGAAGTGGGGTGAGGAAGACGTGCTAATCCCGGGGTTCCTGTCAATCTCTGGTTCCGCCAGCGGCCTCGGGAGAGTAGGCGGGCATGGAGCCGTTGCCAAAATTGATCACCAGAATGGGAACTGAGTGAGGCCGTCTGGCGATGGTCCGGAGTTCAAGCTGGAGAGGCTATCGGGAACTCGCCAAGGCAGGGATCGACCTCCGGGCGGTCCGTGAGAATGGGAAGCGAACCGCAGCCCATGGGTGGATTCCAGAAGCAATTCATGGGCATTGCCGTTCTCCTCGCATTCGCCGGACCGTTACGGAGAACGGTCCCTGCCAGTTTCCCGACAGCCTCTTCATCTTGTCTTCAACAAGAGCACGATAAATCGTGAACTCCGGACAATCACTTGGCCTCCCTAACCGAAGTTGGTTTCGGCAACTCTTTTTGGTAGCCGCTCCAGTCCGACGCCACATTCACTTCGAAATCTCCAACAGCATCGCGCTGCATGGTGCCAGGTCGGGGAGTGTTAGGTCGTCCTTGCCTGCGACGCCGGACCATTCGGTGGCGAGGCGGTCGGTGAATTTTGCGGTGGTCTGATTCGTGCGGCCGAGGAATTTCCAGGCGTCTTCCGGGATGTTCACATTCACGCCGCGCAGGGTCTCGTTGCCGCTGAAGTTGGCGACGACGAGGAACGATTCGCCGCTCGCCGGATCGTGACGGAGGAAGGCGTAGAGCCAGTGACCGGAAAACGTCTCGTCCCCCACCCTGCCGAATTCCGGGTTCTCTTTGTTGGCATGATTGAGGCCGTAGAATTCGCCGGCGGTGAAAGCTGGTGACTGGGTCGCGCGGAGCAGCTTGCCATACCAATCGCGCAGCGCCTTCTGTTCGTCGCTGAGCTTGCCGCCGTCGTATTTCCCGCCGTTCACCCACTTGGTGAACTCGGGCATCGACCAGTAATCAAAGATGGTCGTGCGCGCGTTGTCGCCGCTAAAGCCTTCGCTGCCCGCGGCGGGTTCGCCGACTTCCTGGCCGTGATAGAGCATTACCGGACCCCGGCCCATCGCGAACAACACGGCGCTAACAGGACGACCGACTTTCATGCCGAGCCCCCCCCACTCCTTGGGACTCGCGATGCGAACCTCGTCGTGATTTTCCGCGTAGCGCAGCGATTGGTGAAACAACTTGCCGGAGAACGTCAGGGGATCGAGGTCGTTCGCCCATTTGCCGGAGTCATGGATCCCCTCGAGGACATCATAACTCGGGTCATCATAGACCGCGTCGAAACCGGCCTTGAGGAGTTCCTCAAGGACGTGGCCGTCGGTTAGTTTGGCGGGATCGTTGTCGTAGGCTTCCGCCGAGAAGAACACCCCGGCCTGGCGGGCGCGGGCGCGTTTCACCGCCCAATGCCAGAACTCCATGGGCACCATGTGGGCCATGTCCGCGCGGAAACCATCAACGCCTAACTTCTGCCAGTGGGCGAGGATCTGATCCATCGTCCGCCAGGTTTTCGGGACGGTGGCAGGCTTGGCGTCGGGGCCGGGAAGATGGGAGGTCGCGCGGCCTTTGGTGAAATCGTGGCCGTAGTTGAGCTTCACCGTTTCGTACCAATCGTTGATCGAGGGCTCCCATGAAATCACGTTGTTGCCGGTGACCCGGCCGAAGCTGGTTTCGGGCGCGAAAAGACCGCTGCAACCGGGCAGCGACGCGGTCGGCAGCTTGAGCGGCGGCCCGCTACCGGGGTCCTCGGGGCGCAGATAGTAAAAGTGATTGTCGCGGTCGAAGAACACGTCGCGCTTGTCACCGTTGCCGAATGATAGATCCGGTTTCACATCGGACGAATACGAACGCGCGACGTGGTTAGGCACGAAGTCGATGATCACCTTCAGTCCCAGCGCATGGCAGCGGTCCACGCAGGCCTTGAACTCTTTTAACCGATCCTCGGGATTCACCGCATAGTCGGGGCAGACGTCGAAGTAGTCCTTAATGGCATACGGGCTGCCGGCGATCCCTTTCAGAATGTCCGGCGCATCGGCGGGGCGATCCGGATAGGCGGTGCCGCTTGCCTGTTCGAGCACGCCGGTCAGCCAGATGTGGGTGAAGCCCATTTGCTTGAGGGAAACGAGCGCGGCCTGGTTGATGTCGTTGAATTTTCCGCAACCGTTTTCCTGGAGCGTGCCGTTGGTTTTCCGCGTCTCGTTGGTGTTGCCGAAGGTGCGGACCATGAGCTGATAGATCACGGGACGGGGCGAAGTTGCGGCCGGACTGCTGACTGACATCGCCGCAATGAGAACACCGATAGAGAGCGATTGCCAACTCATAGTCAGATTTGATCGGGGGTCGCTTTCACGGAATCCTCCTTCACCAACAAGGTGAAGCCCGCGGCGACCAGCAGGCAGATGCCGCCGATGACCACCGCGGTCAGGCGGTTCACTCCGGCGAAATTCTCCATCACGCGGCTGAGCACGATCGCCACCAGGATCTGCGGGATGACGATGAAGAAGTTGAAAATCCCCATGTAAACGCCCATCCGGTTGGCCGGCAACGCGCTGGAAAGCATGGCGTAGGGCATGGATAGAATCGAGGCCCACGCGATCCCGATTCCGCTGAAACACACCCACTGGAGGATGACGGGATCCCTCACGAATCCGACCGACGCGAGTCCCAAACCGCCGGCCAACAGCGAGAAAAAGTGAATCCACTTCGCCGGAATGATGCGCCCCACCCATAACAGGGCCATCGCCGCGAAGAAGGCCACGAGGTTGTAGACCGCGAAGCAGTTGTTCGCGAGGTCGATGCCGTCCTTGTAGAGTTTCGAGGCCGTATCGGTGGCACCCATGATGTTGCGGGCAACCGCGACGCTGAAGAAAATCCACATGCAGAACAGCCCCATCCAGGTGAAGAACTGGACCAGCGCGAGCTGCTTCATGCGGACCGGCATTTTCTTCAAGGCGTCGATGATCTCGGCGGCTCCGCTGAGTTCGTGCTTCGGTTCATCCGGTTCCGGGGGATGCTCCTTGGTCGTGAAAACCGTCCACAGCACTGCCAGAAAAAACACGATCGCCCCGACCGTGAACGCCACATGCACCGTCTGCGGGATCGCCTGGCCCACACCTGTTTCCGCACTCACCCCGCCGTGGTCGCGAAGCCAGCCGGGCAGCTTCGAGGCGATCACCGCGCCGGCCCCGATGAACACCGACTGCATCGCAAACCCCACGGTGCGCTGCTGCTCGGGCAGCAAATCCGCCACGAACGCGCGGAACGGCTCCATGCTGACGTTCACCGAGGCATCGAGAATCCATAACAGCCCGGCCGCCATCCACAACGCGCCGGAGTGCGGCATCGCCAACAGGGCAAGCGACGACATCAGTGCGCCGATCAGGAAATACGGCCGCCGCCGGCCGAGCACCGGATGCCACGTCCGGTCGCTCATCACGCCGATGATGGGCTGCACCAACAGGCCGGTTAGAGGGGCGGCCAGCCAGAGCAGCGGCAACTCGCTTTCCTTCGCGCCGAGGTATTCATAGATCGACGACATGTTGCCCATCTGCAGGCCCCAGCCGAACTGGATCCCGAAAAAGCCGAAGGACATGTTCCAGATTTGCCAGAATGATAGACGCGGTTTTTCAGTCATCAGGGTTTGATGGGTTGGTAAAAACCCATAACAACACCGGTTGATCCCCCGACCGCAAGCCCCGGGATGCAATTGGAAACTTTTCCCGGATCCGGACAGTTTCCTGTAAACCTTCAGCGTTGATCGACATCGGACCGCCCCTTCGCCCGCTCCTCGCGGATCACGGCGAGCGCGTCATAGAGCGCGAAAAGCAGCACCACGCAGGTTGCCAGCCCGCAGCCGCCCCACCAGAACAGCACCCGCCACGGGCTCGCCCAGATCCAGTCGCCGATGACCCAAAGGCCCACCGCCAGCATCCCTAACGGCAGCAAGATCATCCGCCCGAGCCACTTCCGGCGCTCGGCGCGGTCGTGCAGGATCGCCCGGGCAAGCGTCGTGCTATCGTTCCAAGAGCTGGGGTTTTTTCCGTCCATCGTTCAGAGTTTCGGTATCGGAGGAAAGGCGTTCAGAGCGGTGCGGACAAGCGACTTCTTCGTAGATGCCTATCATGGCTTACCCTTCTGCTGATATCCCTGATCACCCAGAAATGCCGTAAAATGCGGTAGATCCTTGGTCGCATCACCTTCGAGGGCGTGACGGAATCCTTCTAGACCGCAATAGTTCTTCTTCCCGACAAACTCCCTTCCGTCCGAGGTTCGTATGGCCACGGCATCAAAGCCCGCCCCGGTGCAGCAATCGTGTTCGAGAATCACGGCAGCAGACTCCCCCGAATGCAGCTTGATGTTCCCCATCGGTTCGCTGCCGCGGCCGCCTTGGAGTTGGACAAACGCGTGATCCAGAAACAATCGTTCCCGATTCGCATACCTGTAGGCCACGAAGCCCGCAGTTGCGAGAATCACTGCCGTGATGGTCCACAAGATCTTTCTCAGCATCATATCTGAATTCTTCGGGAGAGGTGGAAACTAAGGCACGCCTATAGGCCCGAGCACATTCAAATACCACTCCCAAAGTTTCCAAGCGCCGAACATCCACGCCACCGCGCCCATCGCCAGGAATGGTCCGTATGGCAACTGCTTGCCGAACCCGATCCGCCCGATGATCGCCGCGATGATCGCGAAGACCGACGACGCGAACAGCGAGAAAAACACTCCGGTCCAGCCGAAGAACGCGCCGATCATGCCTAGCAGATGCACGTCGCCCATGCCCATCGCCTCGCGCGGGATCACCGCGCTGGTGGCCGTTCCGCCGAGCGATTTGAGGTTTGCCAGCAGCGTCACCTTGCCGTCCGGCATCTGGATTTCCAGATCGCGGATGATCAGCTCGCCACCGCCCGCCGGCTTGCCGTCCACCAGGATCTCCGTGGTCACCAGCGACAAGCGGTCCGACTTCCGATAGAAAATGTCCCACCACGGGATTTCCTCGTCATCGATCACGAAGACCATCGGGTCCTGATCGTTGTCCGGCTCCCGGAGCGACCATGCGACCGGCTTGTCAAACTTGAGCGACCGTTTCCCGAATGCCATTTTCCCCAGCCGCACCACCAGCCACAGCCCGACGAATCCGGCGATCCAGCCCATCGCCCCCTGCCTCAGCCCATCCTGCCAATTCCCCGCCACTCCGCTCGCCAGCACCGGCAGCTTCGGCCACACCGCGCAGGCTCCCAGCCCGATCACCGAACCCGCCCATGTCAGCGAACTCGGGATGATCAAGTGCTCCGCATCGATGAAGGTGATGGAGACTAACAACGCCACCAGCACCCACAGGAACAGGATCACGCCCACCGACTGCCACGCGAACAGCCACCACACCACCGTGAACAACACCGCCGTCAGCAGCTCCACCCCGAAGTAACGGAACGGGATCGGCGCACGGCATTCCTTGCATTTCCCGCGCAACCACAGCCAGCTCACCAGCGGGAAATTCAGCCACATCGGGATCGGGTTCTTGCACAGCGGGCAGAACGACCGCTTCGGCTCGTTCACCGACATCCCCAGCGGCACCCGGTATATGACCACGTTCAGAAACGATCCGATGCACGCCCCGATCAGGAACGCGGGAATCAGCCAAATCCAGTGGTCGAACGGCGGGAAAAGTGGGTCTTCAGGCAAGGTGCCGCCATTCAAGCCAGCCACGCGCCACTGCCAAGAACAAACCCGCCTCCCGCGAACGCGCCCACGGCATCGCGTGATGGCCGAATGGCCGGAAATGGGATATCCCTATTCCTGTCGCCGCAAGCGCCCTTCCCCCCGGGGGAGCAAGCAGTGACAAACACATTCCTCCTCGATGATGAGTCTCCCCCCGGACTCGGAAAAAGGCCGGCGCGAATCGAAAGTCCCCCCGCTTCGATTCCGCCGGCTTCTTCGTTTCGTCCTAACGCCCTCCGGTCCTTCTGCCTCTTCCTGAAGTCGGAAACTCAAAACTGGCAAACTCCCCCGTTCTCACTAACGTCCCGTTCAACGCTCTGATCACTGATCACGGCTCACCCGGCACTTTTTCGTCCATGCATCAGGAAATCAAAGTCACCGCCATCTGGCTGGTTCTCGCCTTTTTCCTGACCTTCGCCGGATTCTGGCAGGCCAAGGTCGTCATCGCCCGCGATTTCCAAGCCCGCCACCAAGCGCTTCCGCCGCCGGCGAAAACCAAAAACGCCACCCGTCCGCAGCCAGCGGAGTTCACCGGAGATGTCGTGGCAGACTACGTGGCGCGCTGCGAGAAAGGGATGACGGATCAGGAGATTGGATGGATTCTGGAGGATTTCCAGAATGCGGGGCTGGGTGGCGATCTTCTTGGCCCGAATCGAGTCCATCTCACCCGCGATGAGTTGGCCGGAAGGCACAAGGAATTCTTCGACCTCCGGGCCGCCCAGCACCGTTGGTACCTTGGTGCGCTGGTTGACGGCTTTCGTCTCAACCCCGAACAATCCGCAGTGGCCTCCAAAAGACTCAGCGACCTGTTTGATCTCGCAAAAACAGATTTCATCGAAGCCTTTAATGCACCTCTTGCAGGCCAAGAGTCCGAGGCTGAGTGGAAAACAGTAGCAGCGCAGCACCCAGTGGAAGAGTTGATAACCAGCAACCGCTGGTTGAATGACCAAGAGCTCGCGTTCATCCCTTGGAACCTCTGTCCGCTTACGCCTGCTCAGGAAAAACTAACTTGGAAGTCATGGATGGATAAATCTCAGGAAGAGCGATCGGCAATCACGGAGCTTGCAGAGGCCACCCTGGAAAAGCAAGCGGCAATCGGGAATCTGGCAGAGACCACAAGAGAACCGGATAATGACCCATTGACCCGAATCCTGCCTTATCCTCCGAGAACTTGGGGGGAACTCGGCCACACAGTTCTGTTAGCGCCGGTATATTTCTATTCGGCGAACGTGATATTTCCTTTTCTCGATCGGCAGAAGTTTCCGCCGATGGAAGGATTGCTGAAAAAAGAATCCGGCGAGAACTTTCTGACCAAATTCCGGGCGCTTCATCCCGCCCAATTGAAAGTTCTGCTTCTCATGCAACCGGAACTGATCCCGACGATAGAACGGGCGCTCAACGGGGACCCGCTTTTGGAAAGCGAAACTGATCCATTTGCCGAGTGATTGATCGGCCCAATCAAGGATCACTGACGCAGATGAACTATTTGCGGAGCCACACGCCGACGCGCTGGACATCGCCGTTAGAAACAGCCGCAGCCTCGACCCGCCCCCGCTCAAAATTCTCCTCCTCTTCAACCCCGCCATGGCAGCCAGGAACGAGAGCTACGCTGCAGATTGACCCCTGAGTGATGGCAGCTCTGCTCCATGTGGCGCGGAATTCTTCCTCTTCCCATCCGCTAGAAGAGCTCCGCCCCACATCCGGCAGAGCCGGAGCTGCCAAGGGCGCGAGCAGAGCATCGCGCACTCCGGGTTGATTTCCGCTTTCCGCTCGCCGGATTCCATCTCAATAGTTCACCCATGCTCCGGCTCGATTCGAACCATTGCCACCCACCATGAGAACCTTCCGATCCGTCCTACTTTCCCTCGCCGTGGCCTGCCCACTCCTAGCGGGTGCACCGAACGCTGAAATCGCCAGACTCGCCTCGCCCGACATCGCCGTCCGCCGGGCGGCCGTGGAGGCGATCCAGACAATGGATGATCCGGGCATCCCGGCGGCGTGTTTTCCCTTGCTCAAGGACGAGGGCGCGTCCATCCGCAGGCAGGCGGCGCGGGCAATCGGCAGTCGCTTCTTCGATGTCCCGGCTGAGCGGAAAAAGGCCTACCTCGTCGCGCTCAAGGAATGCGCCGCGCTGGGGCCGGACGCCAACTCGCTCATTTGCCAACGCGCCATCGGCCTGCTCACCGGGGATTTCTCGTTTCCCTCCTTCTCAGTCGGCCCGCGGAAAAAGTGGGCGCTCTACGAACGGCGGAAATTACCCGTGATCACCCTCGTGAAAGGCGGCAACCACGAGTTGCTCTCGCCGGTGTGGACCGCGCCTAACGGCGAACCGGAGTTGCTGAAAATGGCGGTCACCAACGAGTCCGCCGGGGAATTGTTTTCCCCGCACTGGCATTCCTCCGGCGAGGCGGTGGCGTTCACGATGAAACTGCAACGCCGGTTTTTCCACCCCATCTTCGTATGGTCCGCAGGCTTGCCGGACGTGAAAGTGCTCGAACCCAGATCGCTCAAACCGCTGCTGCCGCCGCGCTACCCAAACTGGGGCACGACCTCCGATTTCGTGAAATGGGACGGCACCAAGGCCATCATCCGCATCTACGACTGCGACTCCCCCGACGGCCCGCCGCCGAACGATCCGGGCGTTTTCATTTCGTATAACATCAAGACGGGGAAGCTTGCGAAGGTGGAGAGGTGATGAAGCCTCAACTTCATCCGGTTTTGGCATCTCGACATCCCTAACTTCACTGGCCAGCCTCCCGCCATGAAACTTGAAGAGCTTCAGAGGCGAGCAATGGAGTTGCCCGAATCAGACCGGGCTTGCCTCGCCGCGGAGTTGCTAGAATCTTTGTCTTCGGGTGCAAGTCCCGTCTCAGGTGACGGAAACCTGTGTTCGATGTCAGACAACCAGCAGGCTTCATTGAAGAATGAAAAGCGCCGGGCCGGAAAATTCAACGTCGCCATCGGTCTCATCTTCCTCGCGTGGACGGCGTGCGATCTGATGGCCGGATTCCACGGCTGGTCGTCTTATGCCGATATTTCGTTTGGATTGCTCGCCGTTGCCTTTCTGATTTACGGCACATCACAAATCAGGGCTGCGAGCGGAGTGTGAGGAGTTCCCATGAAGGGAATAATACCCCCCCTTAAGTAGAGGCGATTCGGAGATCGCCACTCCTTGGGATTTGCGGGTAAACCTCCGGCGCGACGTTGCCGGCGTTTGAAATTGCGTCTGGATCAAATCCAACACGCAGACTAGCCTGGTTCCATGAGTGTTACTGAAATCTCCAAGCTGCCGCTGCGCGAGAAGTTCCAAATCATGGAAGCCATTTGGGCGGACCTCAGCGAACAGGCCGAAAAGTTTGAGATTCCGCCTGAACACCTGCAGCTTCTGGATGCGCGCCGCGCACGGGTTGCTTCCGGAGAATCGGCGCTGCACGATTGGAACTCAGTGAAGCACACCATCGGGCGCAGATGATCAGCATCCGGATTTCCGACGAAGCGCTGGACGATCTGGACGATGGCTTCTGGTTTTACGAAGCGCAGGAAACCGGCCTTGGCGACTATTTTGCCAGCCAGCTCAGCGCCGACATCGACGGCTTGAAAGTGACTGCGGGGATTCACGGAAAAAGGGAGCATGGCTACCATCGTCTTTTGAGCCACAAATTTCCTTATGCGGTTTACTACACACTTGAAGATGACGAGGCCGTCGTGTGGGCGGTGGTGGATTGCAGAAGAAATCCGGAATGGATTCGCCAACATTTGGAATCCTGACTCCAATCGGGCGTGACGTTGCCGGTATTTGAAATCGAAGGAGCACTGCGTGATGCGGTGCGGGGAGAGCGGGCCCGGGTGCTTTTGAAGGCCCCGACGGGTTCGGGGAAATCGACGGCGGTGCCGGGGATGTTGGTGGATGCGGGAATTCCGGGGAAAATCCTGGTGATCGAGCCGCGGCGGATGGCGGCGCGGTTGCTGGCGGGCTGGGTGGCGAAGCTGCGGAAAGCGACGCTCGGCAACGAGGTGGGCTACGCGGTGAGGTTTGACACGAAATATCGCGCGGACACGCGGATCATCTATCTGACGGATGGGGTGTTCCAACGTTGGATCCAGGACGACCCGGCGCTAACAGGCGTGGGTGCGGTGGTGTTCGACGAGTTCCACGAACGGCGGCTGGCGGTGGATATCGCGCTGGCACGGTGTCTGGATTTGCAGGAAGGCGCGCGGCCGGATCTGCGGGTGGTGGTGATGTCGGCGACGTTGGAAACGGCGGGGCTGGCGGACTATCTGGCACCGGCGGTTTCGCTGGAGGCGGGCGGGCGGATGTTTCCGGTGCAGGTTCTCTATCGGGCGGATAGACCGCCGGTGAACGACCGGCGAGGCGGGCCGCCGCAGGTGACGCCGGTCTGGGAGAAGATGGCGGCGGTGTGCCGGGAGGCGATGGCGATGCCGGAGCCGGGAAACATTCTGATGTTCCTGCCAGGGACGCACGAGATCCGGCGAACGGTGGAGCTGCTGGAGAACAGCGGGCTGACGAAAGGCTGGGATGTTTTCCCGCTTTATTCGGCGCTGCCACCGGCGGCGCAGGAGGCGGCGATTTCCCCGGGGCCGCGGCCGAAAATCATCGTGGCGACGAACGTGGCGGAGACATCTCTAACGATCGAAGGCGTCAGAACGGTGATCGACAGCGGTCTGGCACGCACGGCTTCGTTCGAACCGCGGCGCGGGATCAACACGCTGCTCATCACGAAAATCTCACGGGCGGCGGCGGAACAACGCGCCGGACGAGCGGGCCGGACGGCTCCGGGAAGGGCGTTCCGGTTGTGGAGCGAGGGCGAGCACGGGCGGCGGGCGGAGTTTGAATCGCCGGAAGTGCATCGGGTGGATCTTGCGGAGGCGGTTCTGTTGTTGAAGGCGGCGGGTGTTGGCGAGGTGAGGAATTTCCGGTGGTTCGATGCGCCGGCGGAGTTGTCGTTGGCGCGGGCGGAGCGGTTGTTGCATGATCTCGGAGCGCTGGATGCATCCGGCCAGCTCACGGACGAAGGCCGGAAAATGGCGTCGCTGCCGCTGGAACCGCGGTTTTCGCGGCTGATGTTGGCGGGGCAGGAGCACGGTTGCGTGGCGGAAACGGCGTTCATCGCGGCGACAGTGCAGGGCGACGGGATTTTCACGAACAAGCGCGGTGGTCCCGGCAGGAAAGATTTCATTTTCGCGGACGACGACTCGGATTTCGCCGGCGAGTGGCGGGCGTTTGAATCGGCGGAGGCGATGGGGTTCGATCCACGGCGGTGCGATCAGGTCGGCGTGATGGCGCGCGGGGCGCGGGAAACGGCGCAGGGATTTGACCGGTTAGGATCGATGGCGAAGCGATTCGGCTGGGAGTGGCGCGGGGTGGATTTTTCGAAAAATCATGAGGCGGTGGGCAAGGCGATGCTGGCGGCGTTCAGCGACCAGCTCGCGATCCGGCTGAGCCAAGGGACGCTGGCCTGCAAGCTGGTGGGCAATCGCAAGGGCAAGCTGGACGAGGATTCGTGTGTGAAAAATGCGCCTGCATTCGTCGCCGCGGAGATTACCGAGGTGGAGGCGCGGGAAATCATCACCCACCTGCGGCGCGCGACGGCGGTCGATCCGGCGTGGCTGGGGGAACTGTTTTCCAACGATCTAACGATGACCAACGGCGCGGCGTGGGACGAAACCCGCCGCCGCGTGGTGGCGCGGAAGGAGACGAAATTCCGCGACCTGGTGCTGGAGTCGAAGGAGAGCGACCACGGAGTGAACCTGGACGCGGCGGCGGAATTACTGGCAACGCGGGTGCTTTCCGGTGAGTTGGTTTTAAAAAACTGGGACGACTCGGTGACGCAGTGGACGGCACGCCTGGCGTCACTCGGGCGATGGATGCCGGAGCTTGAAATGCCGGGTTGGTCGGACGAGGACCGGGTGGATGCGATCGCGCAGATTTGCCACGGGTCTATCAGTTATAAGGAAATCAAGGAGGCGAACGTCTGGCGCGTCCTGCGCGAATGGCTGAGTGCGGCGCAACGTGCGGCGCTGGATGCGTATTGCCCGGAACGGGTGGATTTGCCAAACGGCCAGACGGCGAAAGTGACTTACAAGGACGGGATGGACCCGTTCATCTCGGTGCGGGTGTCGCATCTGTTCGGCATGTGGGAAACACCGACCGTCGCGAACGGCCGGGTGCCGTTGCTGGTGCATATTCTCACCCCGGGACAGAAACCGTGGCAGATGACGAAGGATCTCAAAGGCTTCTGGGCATCCGGCTACGCGCAGATGAAAAAGGAAGTCGCCGGGCGATACCCGCGTCATCCGTGGCCAGACGATCCGAAGGGCTGGGTGGCGGCGGGGAGTCCGAGGAAATAAATCCGGTAAACTCTTTCTCTATTTCTGATCACTGATCACTTTCCACTGATCACTCACCCATGTGGCGTCTCATTCTGCTCGTTTCCGCACTCTCCATCGCTGCCGCCCTGCTCGCCCGCTGGTGGTTCGGCATCCGCGTCCTTGCCGAAGAAGGGACCCGCCTGTGCCGCTGTGACCTCGCGACCTGGCTGCCCGTGGCCACGGATACCGCAGTGACTCACCGGGCCGAGGAATCGGCGGCGGAGTTCGGCCGGCAACTCCGCATCAAGGCACTCGCCGAATGGCGCGAGCGCGATCCCAAGGCTGCAGCCGCGCGCGAAAATTCCCGGCGCTTCGGCATGGCCGTACCGCCGCTCAGCGGGATCATCGCGGTCTTCGCGGTGCTGGCTGCCCGAATCCCGATCATCGGTGCGTTCTCGGTGGTGCTGGCGGCCACGGCGTTGGCGTCGGCGCTCGGCGTCCTGTCGATGGCCCCGGAACTCGCGGTGATCACCCGTGCCGCCAGGAAACTCCGCGAAGCCAGAAGCTTCCCGCGCCGTGACGATGAGGAAGCCGTGATCCGCTGCGCCGCCGCGCACGCTTGGAAAGAAACGCTGCCCCCGATCCTTGGATTGATTCACCGCTGACAAGCATTACTGTCACGGCAATCCAATTATCACATTGAGCAGATTTTCATCATTCGCAAACCATCGATCCCGGGCGACCGTCCCGATCTGCGTTTTGTTAGCGGGCGTGACGCCCCTTTCCGCCGACTGGCGGGATGAAGTCGGTTTCACCCGCTTGCAACTGCTGGCCGCTGGCGAGCTCCCGGCCGCACCGGGCCAAGGGTTCGCGCAAACCGAGGCATCCACCACCGCTTCGCCTTACACTTTCATGCCCGATTCCTCGGATCCCCTCTTCGCAGGCAAAACCTTCACCAACAAATCCGCCGCTTCGGGCACTGCGGCAAGCTTTCACGCGACCCACGTCGCGACCAATTTCTATGGCAACACAAGCAGCCTCCTGACCGGGAATTGCCCGGTCGATGTCTATTTCGCGAGCGATTGGCTCAATTCGACATTCCTGAAGCGCGGCTCCATCAATGCACCGAACGTCGAATCCCGCGCGATCCAGAACCACAGTTGGGTCGCGGACAGCACCAACATTTCCGACGCCAGCGCCACTGAAGTCAACAAACGGCTGGATTTCGCCATCAACCGCGACGGCTTCGTCTGCGCGGTCGGCACAGACAACGACGGCAACACCTTCCTGCCACAACTGCTCAGCCAGAGCTACCACACGATCTCGGTGGGCCTCGACAATGGCGGGCACAGCGCCGGTTTTACCAATCTGGACGGCACCGGGCGCATCAAGCCCGACCTCGTCGCGCCCAGCGCCGCCCCGGAATTCCAAACCAGCTGGACCACCCCGATGGTGGCCAGTGCGGCCGGATTGCTTTATGCGAAGCTGACCGCCGCCCCCTACTCGCTGACGGGCGCGGACAAACCCCGCGTGATCAAATCCCTGCTGCTCGCCACCGCGACCAAAATCCCGACTTGGGCCAATACCCCCACCCGGCCGCTGGATTCCAAATACGGCGCGGGCATTCTCAACATCCACCACGCCTACCACGCGCTCCGGGCCGGTCGGGCGGTCGCATCGAACAGCATTTCACACAATCCCCGCGGCTGGGGCGCGGAGTCTCTGAACGCAAATTCGACAAAAAGATACTTCTTCACCATCCCTGCTGGCGCGCCGTCCACTCCGTTCAGCGCGGCACTCACCTGGCACCGGGTCATCACCAAGGGAATCGGCAACACTTGGAATGCCGAACTCGCCGATCTGAATCTCCGCCTTTACCAAGCCAGCGGATTCTCCCCCGGCACCTTGGTCGCGGAGAGCGCGAGCGGCGTGGACAACGTCGAGTTGGTTTACCAGGCCGCGCTGGCTCCCGGCAGCTACGTCTTGGAAATTGAGAACACTTCCGAAACCGCCACGCCCTATGCTGTCGCCTGGCACAGCCTGCCCGCCGTAACCGTCGCCGCGACCGTGCCGACCGCCCGCGAAATCAACCTGCAGGCCGGCCTGGTCACCGTCAGCCGCACCGGCGACACGACCTTGCCGCTCTTCGTGCCGCTCACCATCAGCGGCAGCGCGGTCGCCGGTAGTCATTTCATCGCGCTGCCCACCAGTGTCACCATTCCGGCAGGTCAGGCATCGACCACGCTGCAAATCATCCCCGTGGCCGATTCCCTCGCCCAAGGAGACCGGACCGTCGTCGTGGCCGTCGCCGCCGACTTCGCGCTGGTCCGGAACGTCGCGCAGCCGGCCGTGGTGACCATCAAGGACAAACCCTTCGACGCCTGGCGGTTCGCCAATTTCTCCAGCCTGGAAATCGGCAATCCCGCGATCAGCGCCGAAATCGCCGATCCCGACGGCGACCAGCTTGCCAATCTGATCGAGTATGCGCTGATTCTGGATCCCAAGGTCCCGAATCTTTCTCCGATCACCACCAGCCAAAGCAGTGGCTACCTGACTCTCTCCGTCCCGCGGAACACGACTTTGACCGACGACATCCTCTGGAGCGCCGAAGTCACCGCCGACTTGAAAACCTGGCAGCCCGCCGGAATCAACACCGATTCCGCCAGCCTCTTCCAAGCCAGCGATCCCATTCCCTCTGTCGATTTCACGGAGCGTTTCATCCGCCTGAAAATCACCAGACCCTGAAACGACCACGGGCGCCGGAATATCCCTATCCGACGCCCGCAGGCCATTTTCGAGAAGCTGTCGTGCAACCCTTACGCCAGCGAGAATGCCACAAAACGGCCATAACTCAATAACGCGATCGCGTGGCCTGGCAAACGGAGCAACGGCGGAAATTGCTGGGGGCCAGAACGTTAGGCCTTGAAATGACCACGGGCGTCGGATCCCTAGTTCCGACGCCCGTGGGCCCTTTGGGGGGCTGCCCTTGCGGGCTGATGTGCTATCCCTTACGGAAACAAAGTTGTCACAAATCGGCCATATCGCCATTACGCGATCGCGTAGGGTAGGCCCTTAAATTCGCCCGGCGGCCTTGATATCGAAATAGCAATTCGCCAGCGCCACCGCGAACTCCTGGGCGGTCGAGTCGAGCGTCAGAATCCCCAACGCACCAAGGGTTGCGAGGATTTCCCGGCGCTCCTGGACGTAACGGTCCGCGGCGAGAAACCGCAGTGCGGAGGAAAAATTTTCCACCGGATCGGAAATGGAGTCCTCGACCGCCCGCTCGCGCATGCTGGCCAGCAGGACGAGATGGCGGGATTTCAACACCTGCAACGCGGGCACCAATTCCTTGCCATCCTCGCCGCGCAGGTTGGTCAGCAGGATGACCAGCGAGCGGCGGCGCTGGCGGGCCATCAGTTGCTCGACAGCGCCAGAGAAATCGCTGGGCGCGGGCGTCGTTTGATAGTCGTAAAGGTGGTTTAGCAACACCGGCATTGCATGCGAGCCCTTGACCGGCGGCAACCAGCGGTCCGAACCACCGAAGGATTTCACCGCGACCTGATCGCCCTGCCGCAGCGCGACGTGCGAGACCAGCAGGATCGCATTCAAGACGTGGTCGAACTGGGGCACGCCGCCGTCGAGCGCGCGCATCCGGCGGCCGGTGTCCAGCAGGAACACGACCGACTGGTTGCGCTGCTCCTGATAGTCTCGGCTGATCAACATCTGCCGCCGCGAAGTCGCCTTCCAGTCGATTTGTCCTAACGGGTCGCCGTCGCGGTAGTCGCGGAGCTGATGGAAATCCCGGCTAGATCCCGCGCGCGGCCGCCGGACGATCCCCATCGGACTCTCGCGGTGCTGCATCGCAAGCAGCGCGAAGCGGATCACCGGCTCGTAGTTTGGATAGACCTTCACCGTTTCATCGGCCAGATGCCGCGTCCTGCGCGTCCACAATCCCAGCGGGGAAAATCGCCGCAGATACACCGGCCCGAACACCGCCTCGCCGCGCTCCGGCAAGGTCACCGGATGGAACACCCGGATTTCCCGCCCCGCCGGCACTTCACCCAGCCACGGCAGGCTCGGAGCCACCGCACCTTGCGGGATACCGTCGAAAATTTCCACCATTGCGGGACGGTCGCCCTCATTCCTAACCGTCAAACGGACTTCACCCGCTTCCCCCAACGCAAAGCGGCCGGGCAAACGCCGCCGCAACTCCAACGGTTTCCGGAACCGCGCGATGATCGAGTCCGTTAGAACCACCACCGCGACTCCCGCGCCGAGCCACAGCCACGGCTGCATCAACGACGGCACCGCCGAGGCGACGACCGCAAGCAGCAGCCACACCGAAGCGATTGTCAGCAGTCGTGAGGTCGGGCTCATGATCTATTGCCGCGGAGCCGGGACGCTTTCCACGATGGCGTGGAGCACTTCATCCACATCCTGCCCGCTGATCGCGATTTCGGGTGTTAGCTGCACGCGGTGGCGCAGCACCGGCAGGGCGGCACGCTTGATATCGTCCGGCGTGACGTAGCCCCGACCGTCGAGCGCGGCGAAGGCTTTGCCGATCTTTACCAGGCTGATCGCACCGCGGGTTCCGGCACCTAACGAAATCGACCTCGACTCACGGGTCGCCTGTGCCAGCGCCACCGCGTAGCCGACGACCTCCGGGACAACTTGGACCTCTGCAGTCGCCTGTTGGGCGGCGACGATTTCCCGCGGGCCGCAGATCACGGAAACGCCGCTGTCCGCCCCGCCCGGAGTTTCGGCGGACGCGCGGGTGACAATTTCACACTCCGCCTCGCGCATCGGATAGTCGATGAGCACCTTCATGATGAACCGGTCCAACTGCGCTTCCGGCAGCGGATAAGTACCCTCGTGCTCGACCGGATTCTGCGTGGCCAGCGTCATGAACGGTGGTGTTAGTTTCAGCGTTTCGCCGTCGATGGTGACCTGCAGTTCCTGCATCACCTCCAGCAACGCGGACTGGGTCTTGGCCGGCGCGCGGTTGATTTCATCCGCTAACAACAGGTTGGTGAAAACGGGCCCTTGGCGGAGCTGGAAGGTCTGGCTTTTCATGTCGAACAAACGGAAACCCGTCACGTCCGAAGGCATCAGGTCCGGCGTGAACTGGATCCGCGCCGACGCCCCGCCAAAGGTCTTCGCCAGCGTGGTGACCAGATGGGTTTTGCCAAGGCCGGGCTTGCCTTCCAACAGAACATGCCCGCCAGCTAACAACGCGGCGAGCACCTGTTCGATGACAGTCTCCTGGCCGAGGATCACGCGGCGGATTTGCTCGCGCATCCGATGGATCAACTCCGCCAGACTGCGGACAGGCGGCATTTCTTGGGGAACCGGGGCGTAGGGATCTGGATTCATGGATTTGTTAGTGAAGGACTTGGAGCAAGCGTTGGAGATCGGCGGCGGTGCGTGTCAGGACCGCGGAGTCGGCCGGAGCCGCTTCCGCCAGCGCCCGGTGGACCCGCTCGCGGGGCAG
>JBGSOI010000226.1:0-13884 GCA_041739215.1 Akkermansiaceae bacterium | reverse complement strand
CCGGGGAATCGATGCAGAGTTGGTCGGGCTGTTGGGAAAATGGGGAGAACGGCCGGTGACTTACGCCGGTGGCGCGGCGACCATGGCGGACCTGTTACTCGTCGAGCAGGCCGGCCGCGGTCTGGTCGATGTGACGGTGGGCAGCGCGCTGGATCTCTTCGGCGGCAAGGGGCTTTGCTACCAGGATCTGGTGAAGTGGAACGGACGCGGATCATGAATCTATCAAGTCACCGCAAGGGACGACGTTCTTGTATCTGATTCTTGGGCTTTAGTTCAGAAATCTGGCAAACTGAACCACAGTAGAACATCAACCGGCGAAGATGCGGTTGAATCAGGAACGGTTCCTGAGAGTCCAGCTTTCGATCACAATCCGGACATGATAGACGAAGGGAATCTTGACATAAGCGTGTCAGGAAATCTTACAAGCGTCCTAGTCTTTCTGCAAAATCCACAGAGAACGACTTATTTGAATTTTCTGCAAATAGTTCATTTTTAAATATTTAGAGCAATCTTTTTGGGTTGAGAACTCGGTGCGGCACAATTTTTGCTCTTTTCGCATAATCGGGCGCTGATATGCACCGATTAACTCCCCCAAAATAAACCTACAAAAAACCATGAAACGTATCAACTCCCTCAAATTCAGCATTTCGTTGGCTGGCCTCTTGGCTTGCAATGCGATGGCAGCCACCACCACATCCTGGCTCACGCCTCCCAATGGCAGCAGCTACGCGGTCGGAACCATTGTCAACCCAACCGGTGTTGCCAGTGGCGTAGGAACCTCAGGTGGTGGCCAAGGTCTCGATCTTGCATTTGTCCTGGATGCCTCAGGCAGCATGGGCTTCAACGGCGGTGCCGGCGAAGCCGCCCAAGAAGCCGCTGCAATAGCGCTGGTAGCAAGCCTTCCGGGCGCGACCACCTCGGTGGCGATCATACGATTTAACTCGTCGGCAACAGTCGCGCTGGGATTGACGGGTGTGAGCGGCAACATCTCCACAATCAACAATGCCATTACCGGGACAATGTCCGGTGGCGGCACCAATATCGCTGCGGGTATCCAGACCGCCGCCGAAGTTTTGACTGGGGCGGGGCACACAGCCGGAAGAACCCAGATGATGGTTGTGATATCGGACGGGGCGAGTACTTCTGGCGGCAGTCCAGCAACCGCTGCTGACAACGCTGTGCTTGCGGGAGTGGACAATATTCATTCCGTGGGTGTTCCCGGGCACAATGTTGGCACGATGCAATCCATCGTCGACGGCCCGGACAACAACCATACCAACGCCGCTGACAATTACGGAATCTACACAAGCGGCAGTCTCGAGTCCCTGGTGGCTTTGTTTAATGGAACCGGCGGCAATCTCGTAGGATTGGATTACATCGACATCACACTCCCCGACGGCACGATACTCGCAGACTACGCCACGGATGGTCTGGGCAACTTTGTGCTTCCGAATTGGGCCATCCAAGCCGGGGCCAACACGTTCCATGTGGCTGCATACGGTACCGACAATACTTCGGCGAGCGCATCGTGGACCCTCTATGGAACCCAGCCTTCGAGTCCACCTTCGGGTGTTCCAGATGGTGGATCGACTTTGGCCCTTCTCGGTGTTGTTTTGGGTTCGCTGGCTTTTCTCCGGAAGACTAAAGCTTGCTGAAGCTCACTTCTAATTTGAGAAACGCAAAACACCTACCGCCAGATGTCCTGACATCTGGCGGTTTTTTCATGCCCCCAAGCGTCCGCCGTTGGAATGAGCTAGATCCAATGAGCGGGGATGGCCACGGTGCGCACCGATTTCGATCTTTTCTGCGGAAAGGGCTTTGCCAGAAGGACCTGGTGGAGTGGAACGGGCGAGGCACATGAATCTATCAAGTCACCGCATGCGACGACGTTCGAATGGCTGTTGTTTGGCATCGAAGATGGGGAAAAGAGGCGTTGCGGCGATGGTGGCTTTCTGCTTTGAATAACATACCGGATGAAAAACACGGTAACTGCATTTATTCTTGGGATTGCTGGAGTTGCCATTTTCTGGTTAGGCCGATGGACATCAGCGAAGCCAGCCACCGATGCAGACTCCAAAATCACTCCCCATCGCCCGATCACTCCGTTGCCACGGATGGAGTCGCGGAGCATCAAACCAAACGCCCGCCCGGATGAGATGGCCCGGAACAAAGCGGCGGTTGACCGCATTGCGGCGGACAAAGCGCGCTTGATGACAAGGGGAGAACGTCTCGCTCTGGTCAATCAAGCGATGATGCTCTCGGACGTGAGTCAGCAAGCGGACCTTCTGTGTGGACTGATCTCCGTGCTTCCGAAAGAGGAAATGGCGGACGTTTCCACGGCACTCTTTGCCTCGATGAACAAGGGCAACCCTTGGTCTCAGAATACCTGGGACGGCCTCTGGGTGCGGTGGGGGCAAGTGGACCCTGAAGGTTGCCTCGCCAATCTGGGGACGACCATCGGCTACCGAATCCCTTCTGATGCTCAGAATTTCATGAAAGGTTGGCTTGAAAATGACCCTCAAGGAGCTCTCGCTTGGGCCAAACAGCCTACCACGACATTTCAAGAGGCGGCAGCGGCGGCGTTCGCCATCTCGCAGAATTGCAAGGGAGATCTCCATCAATTGGCCGCGGAGATTTCCTCTCTCTCCTCCACCAGTGCCACGGTCAAAGAATGCATGGTGAACTACTACGACCTGGCGCTCCTCGCCGGGAATAGTCCCTCGCCCTCTGTGATCTATGATGAGCTTCCACCTGCGTTGCGCCCGGTGGCCTGGCCGGTAACCATGGAGCGTCTCAGCCATCTGGATGCCCAGAAAGCGGCGGACTGGCTGGACCAACATCAGAACGATCCGGGGCTGGATTACCGGGCCACGGCGGATCTGGTGCGATACATGGCTCAGGGCGATCCTGCAGGTGTCGCGAAATGGACATCGCAATTCCCTGTTTCTTCAACGAACACGGCGGATGCGAACAGTGAACATCCCGCATTGATAGCCGTCTCGCAGTGGCTTCAATCAGACCCCGTTGCCGCGAAAGCCTGGCTCCAACAGCAGCCGACCAACACTCCCTGGGTTGCGCATTTCCTTCCTCGATCTGGAGAATCCGAGGCCAGTCATTGAAGAGATGATGGTCGAGCGTCCGATCTTCGGGTGGCATCAATTCGACGGCAATCACCGATCATGTCTCAAATGACGGACGTTCGCGCCTCCCAGCACCGATGATGGCCGAAACTCCGGTGACCTACGTCGGCGGCCCTGCGGCCATGGTGGACGTGTTACTCGTCGAGCAGACCGGGCGCGGGTTGGTGGATGTGACGGTGGGCAGCGCGCTGGATCTCTTCGGCGGCAAGGGGCTTTGCTACAAGGACCTGGTGGAGTGGAACGGGCGCGGCCTATGATTCTATCAAATCACCGCACGAGACGACTTTCAAAAGCCTGTTATTTGAAAACCCGTCGAAGAGCTTGTGCTCGTTTACCGGGACTGGCAGCATCGACGAGTGCGTGGGCAATCGCCAGGATCCGATGTGCTCAGGGGACGTCGGCCACCGCTCCGCCTCCGTTTGCCACCTCGGCGCCAACTCGCTGCGCACTGGCAAAGCCCTCCGATGGGATCCCCAAAAGGAACTTTTCACCGGCGAACACGCCGAAGAGGCCAACGGCTACGTCACCCGCGAAATGCGCAGGCCTTACAACAACTCACTCGTTAGCTGAGGCGGGCCGGACAGCACCTTCCAATCCGGGCCGTCTCTGGATTGGAAGCGTCTGAATGGCGGGAGATGCTGCTGCGCGGCATTTTTTGTGGCAGCGGGTTCCAACCGCATGTCCTTTTTCTAAATTCGGCATGGCGGTTGAAAACCGCCGCCACGGCCACGTCGCGGTCGTCACAGAATCTGACGCGCGACCGTATGGCAGCCGCCAATCACCCGGCTGAAATCCGCGATCGCGTAAAACGGCGAAAAATGTTGAAATGCGAATCCCTACCCTCACTCTGAAGGTAGGGTTTCACCCCATGGTGAACGTTACATACCATGATACATTCACCCCGCACGGAACAATCCGACGTTCCTCTCGTCCAGCCGCATTTTCAAAACCGGTACTTTCGCCATCCCCCCTTTTTTCCCGGCCTCCGGTCCGGCTCAACGGCTGATCCAGCTGCCTGCGGGAAAAGCAAATTCCAAGCAGCAGATTGACGCGATGAGCAACCCACCCGCCGATCTGCTTTCCGCCGCCGAACCGCGCCGGCGTGCCGAGGCACCGCTGAAAGGCGCGCCGGCGGCGACGATCGACGCGCAGCGGCAGCTCCACGAGTTGCAGGTCCGCCAGACCGAATTGGAGTTGCGAAATGAGAATCTCCGCTCGGCCCTCGACGCCAGCGTGGAGAAGTATTCCGGTTTCTACGACTTCGCGCCGGTTTGTCATTTCACGTTCGCCGCCGATGGCGCGATCCGCGATGCCAATATCACCGCATGCAACTATCTCGGTGTTGAGCGTGCGCGGCTGCTGGGGTGGCGATTCGCCTCCTTCCTCACCGCCGCCTCGTGCGCCGACTTTGCCACTTTTCTCCAGATTCTCACCGCAGACGACTTCCAGCACGCGTGCGAGGTGCATCTCCTCGGCGAGCCGCCGCACCACGCCCGGCTCGACGGCATGGCCCTGCATGCGGCCCCCGGCGAGGAATGGTGCTGCCGGGTGGTCCTCATCGACGATACCAACTTCAAGGAATCCGACGAGCAAAAGCGGGCGATGACAGAAGTGCATGGGCGAAATGCGGAGGAAAAGGAAGGCATCCTCGATGCACTGTCCGCGCAGATCGCGCTGCTCGATCCGTTCGGGCGCATCGTCGCGGTCAACGAAAGCTGGCGAGCATTCGCCTCGGCCAACGCCTTGGAATGCACCAACTTTTTTATGGGCCGCAATTACCTCGAAGTGTGCGATCGCGCGACGGGCGATTGTTCGGAAGACGCCGCCGCCATGGCTCAGGGCTTGCGGGCGGTACTGTCGGGTCAGCAGTCCCGCTTCACCTTTGAATATCCCTGCCACTTACCGCAGGAGCAGCGTTGGTATCGCCTCGATGCCACTCCGGTTTCCACCGCCCGGCAAGCGGGCGCGGTGGTCATGCATGTGGACATCACCGAGCGAAAAATGTCAGATCAGCGGTTGCGCGAAGAGCAGGCGCAGCTCGCCGGCCTGATCAATGCGGCGATGGACGCGATCGTCACCGTCGATGCCACGCAGACGATCGTCCGGGTGAATCCCGCCGCGGAGGCGATATTCGGCTGGTCTGCGTCGCAGATGATCGGCCAGCCGCTCACGCGCTTGATTCCTGCCCGTTTCGGCGCGCAGCACGTGGAGGAAGTCCGGGCCTTCGGAGTCAGCGGCGCGAGCAGCCGCCGCATGGGGGCGCTTGGCGCGATCTGGGGCGCGCGCGCGGATGGACAGGAGTTTCCGATCGAGGCGTCAATCTCGCAGATCGAAGTGGGCGGCGATAAGTTTTACACTGCCATCCTGCGGGACGTGACCCGACGTCGGCGAGCCGAGGCGGAGTTGCAGCGCACGAGCGACGAAATGCGCGCCTTGGCCCGGCACCTGGAGGTTGTCCGCGATGAACAGGCCGCTCACATCGCACGCGAGCTCCACGACGAACTCGGACAGACGTTGACGGTCCTCAAGCTCCTCGTCAACGCAATGCAAAAGCGGCTCGAAGCACCTGCGGACGCACCGCCATCGTCCGAGGCTCGCGAGGCTTACGAATTGATCGAGGATTCTGTCGCCAGCCTGCGCCGCCTCTGCACCGAACTCCGTCCGCCCATGCTCGATCATCTTGGCCTGGGCACGGCCCTCGGCGCGCTCGCCGCGAATTTCCAGACCCGCTTCGGGATCCACTGCATCCTGGAAGCACCGGCCGATTTTCCGCTGCTCGATCCGCCGCGTCAGATCACGTTCTATCAACTCGTGCGGGAACTGCTCACCAATGTCGCCCGCCACTCCGGGGCGAGCGCCGTTCGCATCGTCCTGCGGGAATTGGAAAACGCACTCGAACTCGAAGTCTCCGACAACGGCTGCGGCATCTCGGACACCAAGCGGACCGCCACCAAGAGCTTCGGCATGCTCGGCATGCGTGAGCGAGCGCTCGCCGCCGGTGGCACCATCACCTTCGAAGGCCATCCCGGCCAAGGTACCACCGTGCGCGCACGGTTGCCCCTAACACTCTTACCCGACCCACCATGACGCTCGTGCCCGCGCTCAAAATCCTCATCGTCGACGATCACGCCATCCTCCGCCGCGGCGTCCGCCAGCTCCTTGCGGAATCATGGCCGTCGGCAGTCTTCGGCGAAGCGGCGACCGCACAGCAAGCGCTGGAATTGGTCTGGAAGGAAACGTGGAGCGTCTTGCTCCTCGACATCACCATGCCCGGCCGAAGCGGACTCGACGTCATTCGCGAACTGAATGATGCCCGGCCCAAGATGCCGGTGCTCGTCCTGACCATGCACGCCGAGGAGCAGTTCGCGCTGCGGATGCTCAAGTCGGGTGCCTCCGGCTACGTGACCAAGGACACCCTGCTCGACGACCTGATCCAGGCGGTGGAAAAGGTGCTCGCCGGAGGACGCTACCTCAGCGGCCCGCTGGCCGAACGGCTCGCCGGCGCGCTGGCCGGTGCGGACCAAGTGCCACACGAACGGCTCTCGGATCGCGAGTTCCAGATCATGCTCCTGCTAGCGCGCGGTATGGCGCTCAAGGAAATGGGTGCCCAGTTGTCGCTGAGCATGAATACAATCAGCACCTATCGCCACCGGATGCTGGAGAAGATGAAAATGGGCTCCAATGCGGAGGTGGTGCATTACTCCATCCAGCACGGATTGATCGACTAGCAGCGCCAGCGCGCCGTGTGGCGGTTCTACTACACGGGTTTCACGATCAGGCGTGGCAGACAGCCTGCGGCGGTGGGTGCATGTTCGTGCCATGCCCCCCCGGTCGAATCCCCCGCTCTTGCGACATGTGCCCCCCGCGCGTCTGCAACGCAGACGATCCCCGCGTGGTGTTGTCGCGGCCCCCGCCTTCCGGTTCGCCATGGTCGGGCGTGGCACAGCGAAGACCTATCTAACACCCGTCTTGGAAGCCTCGCGCAAAAAACTCTCCTAACAATAAAACACATCACAACCACCACAATTCGATGAAGAAAATCAAAATGACAGTGACCGGCGGAATTCTCTCCGCAATGGCCTTATCGCCCGCCAGTGCCGCTACAGTTGCGGTGAATCTCGGAACGGCCAGCAACTTTGCGGTCCTGGCTGCATCCGGGATCACCGATGCCGGTGGTGTCTCCACGATCGTCAGCGGCGATGTCGGACTGAGCCCGGCCAGCGGATCTTTTATCGGAGTAACGACAGGTCAATTGCTCAACGGGACGATCTATTCGGTCGATGCTGCCGGACCTGCAGGTTCCGTAATCAACCCCGGTCTGCTAACGACAGCTCAAAACGACCTGACTGCCGCGTATAACGACGCCGCGGGACGAGCAGTGGACCAGGCCTTCGGGGTGGTGGACAACCAGCTCGGCAGCAAAGTTCTGTTGCCTGGCGTCTATAGCTTCGGCGGTGCAGCGACCGCCAACTTGATTGGGAATCTCACGCTCGACGGCAACGGCGAGGCGAATCCCGTCTGGATTTTCCAAGCCAGTTCCACCCTCGTCACGGCATCGGGCAGTTCTGTCACGCTGATCAATGGTGCGGATTCCTGCAATGTTTTCTGGCAGGTCGACTCGTCCGCCACGATCGGAACATACACCAGCTTTGTGGGGAACATCATGGCCGATCAATCCATCGCGCTGCAAACCGGTGCGACGCTCAACGGCAGCGCCCTGGCACGGATTGCCGCAGTCACCCTGGACCACAACACGATTACCAAGTCGGATTGCACTAACGACGGTGGTGGTGGCACATCGGTGCCGGATGGTGGCAGCACGCTGTTGCTCCTCGGCTCAGGACTGGCGACCATGTTCGGCTTCAAACGTCGCTTGATCAACTAGGGTACCCCCTTGTGAAACGCTGCTTCGCTCTTAGAACGAAAAGGCTTCACGCCATGAATCATGCTCGATGATAGATCCCAAAAGCAGAGATGACGATTCAATGCACACATCCGGCTCGCGAGTGTGTGCAAGAGCGCAACGCATGCTCCGTTGCCTATTCCTGGCAATGGCCGTGGCGGTCCCTTCCGGAACGTTATTGGCGGCCGCGCCGGTGCCCGTCGCCCTTGGAACCGCAGCTAATTTCGGAGCCCTGGCAGGTGGGCGATATCTGGCACCGGCCATGTTGAAGGAGATGTGGGTTCGGGTACTGGTACCATCGCCCCTGCTATCACATCGACAGGAACCATTTACCCCACAGGTGCTGCTGTTGTAGTGACCGCATTGGCCGATTTTGCCACCGCTTACGATGAGGGGAAGAATCGGCCCCATGATGTTCTATTGTCGGCAGCTGCTTATGAGTTGGGCGGAACGACCATAACTCCCGGAGTTTATAAAATCGGAGCTGCTGCTACCTTGGCCTCCCCGGTTACTCTGAATGCAGAAGGAGAACCTGATGCTGTTTTTGTCATACAACTAGTAGGAGCATTGGGTACGACAGCGGGAGTAGGTAATGTGGTTTTAACGAACGGTGCTCAAAGCCTGAATGTTTTTTGGATCGTCGAAGGTGCTGTTTCAGTGGGGGCAGGCACCCACATGGAGGGAACCATACTCGGAGGAGCGGCGATCACATTTGAAGTCGACGCAACGATAAGCGGCCGGGCGTTGTCTGGTTCAACTGCCGGCACCGTCGGGCTGGCCACTACTGGAATTTCATCGGCACCTGGAACTCCTCCGGTGGTAAATCCACCATCCAATGTTGTGGCGGCGACAGTGACCGACGCCAACGGAAACTACCTGTTCGGAAGCGTGCATCCTGGCATTTATGTCATCCGGTGGGATCTCTCGAACTTCACGACCGATTTCCGCATCACCGGAGCCAATCAGGGCGGCGATGATGCGCTGGATAGCGACGGCGTGTCCGGCGAAGTGTGCGGATTTGTTTTTACTGCGGAAATTGAATTTCCCGGCGGCCCCGCCGACCTCAATGTGGACTTCGGCCTGGTCGAGACTCTACCTGCGATCCAGGCGGCCGCGAGGGAGAATCTGACGACGGCCCTTGTGAACTATCTGCTGGCGAACGACTACACCGCCGGTAATTGGACGGCGCTGAATACCGCCAGGACGGATGGCTTCATCGCGATTAATGCGGCGACCGATCCGGCAGGCGTGGCGACGGCGAAGGACTCGGCGCTGGCGGCGATGGCCGCAGTGGCGACGGTTGCCCAATCGCTGACGTTCGCCGAAATCACGCGGACAGACGAAGGCCAAGTGACGCTGGTCCTCAAGACCACCCCGAATTTTCTCCTGACTCTCCAATCCAGCACGGATCTCAAGAGTTGGACCACCAACGTCACGGCGACTCCAGCCACCGGATTGTGGACCTTCGTCCATGATGCAACGCTGGCAATCGGCCCAAGGCGTTTTTACCGCGCATTTTTCCGTCCGTAAAATGATTGGTATGGAAAACTCGTAGGTTTGCAAAGTAAACGAGCACAAATAAATGAGCAAAGATTTGAGGACCGATTTTGCGGCTGCGAGGAACAAGGGTTGGTCGTCGGTTTGCAACAATTCGACGGAGATCGCCGACGGAATCTCAAATGACGGTCATTCGCGCCTCCTTAGCACCGGTAATGGCCAAACGTCCGGTCAAACTACGCTGGCGGCGCGCCGACCATGGCGGACCTGTTACTCGGGGAGCAGGCCGGGCGCGGTCTGGTCGAGGTGACGGGGGGCAGCACGCTGGAACTTTCTGGCGCCAAGGGGCTTTCCTACAAAGACCTGGTGGGTTGGAACGGGTGACTCGCGTGAGTTTTCGGGAAAGCGGTTGCAGGTTTCCCGGTCACTGTCTTAGGCTCGCGCCGTGCCGCACTTGGATATGCAACCTTTCACCGACGGGGTGGTGACGAACCGCGATTTCCTGCGGTCGGTGTTTCAGTCAATGCTCCGGGCGCGGATCCTGGAAAACAAGCTTTCGAGCCTCTACAAGGCGGGCAAAATCGTCGGCGGCGTCTATCTCGGGCGCGGTCAGGAAGCGGTGAGCGGCACCCTCGGCACGGCCCTGATCCAAGGCACGGATTTCTTCGCCCCACTGATCCGCGACCAGGCGGGACGCACGGCATTCGGCGAGCCTTTGATTGATTGTACAAGGACTTACCTCGGCTCGGTCGAGGGCCCGATGCGCGGGCGCGACGGCAATATCCACCGCGGGCGGCCCGCCATGGGGATGCCGGCGATGATTTCCCACCTCGGCGCGCAGGTGCCGGTGATTGCGGGAATGCTTTTCGCGAAGCGGCTGCAAGGGACGCTGGCCGGACGGGTGGGAGCCACCTGCATCGGCGACGGCGCAACCTCGACCGGGGCATTTCACGAAGGCCTGAACCTGGCGGCGGTCGAGCGCCTGCCGATGGTCGTGGTCGTGGGCAACAACCAATTCGCCTACTCGACGCCGAATGACCGCCAGTTCGCCTGCCTGGATCTGGTGGAGAAAGCCCGTGGGTACGGTGTCGGCGGGTTCTCGGTGGATGGCACGGATCTGCTCGCATGCGCGTCGGTGATTTGCGAAGCGGTCCGGCGGGCGCGGGAGGGCGGCGGGCCGCAGTTGGTGGTCGCCCGGTTGCTGCGGTTGTCCGGCCATGGCGAGCACGACGACGGTGCCTACGTGCCCGCCGAGATGCGGGTCGGCCACTACGGCCGGGATTGCATCGAGGTGGCGATGCGCCAACTCGTCGAAAACAACCACGCGACCGTGGAGGAAATCGTCGGCTGGCAGGATGCCTTCGCGGATGAAGTCCAACGCGCCGTGGCCCAGGCCCAGCAGGAAGCGGTGCCTGATCCCTATCATGAGGATTGGACCGCCCTCTCCACCCGGTTTCCACTTTCCTGCCCCCTTTCCCAGTCAAAAGCCCAGTGAGTGTGACCTACATCGACGCCATCCGCGAGGCCCAGGAAAAGCTCCTGCGCGAGGACGACCGCGTATTCCTGTATGGCCAGGACATCGCCACCTTCGGCGGGGCGTTCAAGGCGACCAAAGGGCTGGCCGAACAATTTCCCAACCGGGTCTTCGACGCGCCGATCTCGGAAGATGCAATGATCGGCATGGCGGTCGGCGCGGCCATCGAAGGCATGCGGCCGATCGTGGAAATGCAGTTTGCCGATTTTTCCTCGGTCGCCTTCAACCAGATCGTCAACCAGGCGGCGACGCACTTCTATCGGACCGGGATACCGATCCCGATCACGGTGCGCCTGCCCTCCGGCGGCACGCCCGGCTCCGGGCCGTTCCACAGCCAGAGCATGGAAGGAATCTACGCCCAGTATCCCGGGCTGGTGGTCCTAACACCAGCGACCGTCTCCGATGCCTATCACATGCTGCTGGACGGGGTGGCGCTGGACGACCCGGTCATTTACTGCGAGCACAAATTCCTCTACCGCTGGCTCAAGGCGAAGTCGATCAACGGCGATCACCTGCCCATCGGCCAGGCGCGGATCACCCGCCCCGGCAAGCACGCGACGGTGGTCGCCTACAGCGCAATGGTTCACGAAGCCGTGCGCGCCGCCGACCGACTGGCGCAGGACGGCTGGGAAATCGAGGTGGTCGATTTGCGCTCGGTCAAGCCGCTTGATCTGGACACGGTCCTCGCATCGGTCGCCCGCACGGGACGGCTGTTAGTGGTGGGCGAGGCGTTCCCTTGGGGCGGCGTGACCGCCGAGGTTGTTTCGCGCGTAACCGAAGAGGGATTTCATCTGTTGGATGCCCCACCGCAACGTCTGAACGCCCGCGACACGCCGGTTCCCTATCACCCTAAACTCTGGGCCGCCCATCGCCCGACGCCCGAATCCATCTGCGAGGCGCTCCGCAAACTGCTTTCTTTCTAACCCATTTCACCGGAACACCGAACGCCTCCATCGTCATGCCCACCGTTCCCATTCTCATGCCCCAACTCGGCGAATCCATTGCCGAGGCCACCGTCATCCGCCTCGGCATCGCGGTGGGCGACCATGTCCGCACGGACCAGGAAATCATCGAGGTGGAAACCAACAAGGCGGTCATGGGCGTGACCACCCTGTGCGATGGAGTCGTTTCTGAAATCCGCGCCCAGGAAGGGATTTCCTACTCGGTCGGAACACTGTTAGGACTGCTCGATGTGACCGATGAGGAAATCGCCCGCACCGGCGTGGAGTCGCTGGAATCGCTCGAGGCGAAACGCACCGCCACCAGCCAGTCCAACAGCCCGGCGCAGGCGGAGGCGAACCTGCATTTCGCCCTCGACGACGACGCCTACGAGGAAGCTCCGGCGGTCGTGCCAAGCGTGAAAGGCCTGCCCGTGCCCACCGGAGTGATGGGTGCCCACTACATTTCTCCCAGAATGCGCGCGCGCATGAACGACCTCGGCATCCGCGAGGCGGACATTTCCGCAATCGTCGGAACCGGTGCCGGTGGCCGGGTGACCGTGGAGGACCTCGAACGGTTCCTCGACTATCTCGACGCGTGGCCGAGCTCTCCCGCCTCGCCCATGAGGCTCGCCGTCGCTGATGCGATGCGCCGTAGCTGGACCCGCCCCTTGGCCACCGTGGGAATTCCCGCCGTGCTCGACCGGGTGCTGGACCACCGCCGCAATCACTCGCCCAAACCCGGACTCACCCTCTACCTGCTCCGCGCCTTCGCCCTGGCCATCGCGGAAAATCCGACCACCGCGGGTTATTTGATCGGCGACAAGGTCGTGCATCCCCGCTCCCTCGACATCGGTGTGGCCGTCCAGATCGAGGACGGAGTGGTGGTTCCGGTTGTCCGGAAATTGGACCAAAAACCACTCCGCGATCTTATCGGTGAATACGACGACCTCGTGAACCGGGCCCGCCGCCGCCGCCTCACCGAGGACGACTGCCGCGGCGGAATCGCCACCGTGACGAACTTCGGCACCTTCGGCCTGACCATCGGCACCCCCATTCCGCTGCCCAACGAAACCCTCATCCTCGGCATCGGCGCCGGCGTGAAAAAACCGGTTTGGAGCCCGCAGGTCGAGGTTTTCCTGCCGGCCACCGTGGCTGACATTTTCCTCACCTTCGATCACCGCGTGGTTGACGGTGGCGGGGCCGGCGTGCTGCTCAGCCGGGTCGCGGAACTCCTTCAGAATCCCGACAGCCTTTGAGAAACGAGGACAACCGTCCTGCCTGAATTCCCCCGCCCGGCCACCCGGTCGATTTTTCCTCCAAGATTTCCCCCAACCCGCGCGTTTTCCCGGTGAACCCCGCCAAATCCGACGAAACATCCACCATGCCACAAACTCGGGAGCAATTCATCGAGCAGGCCATGGCGGATTTCGAGTCGCCTCTCATCGGTTATGCCGCCACCATTCTCCACGATGCCGACCGCGCCCGCGACGTGGTCCAGGACACCTTCATCCGGCTCTGCCAGCAGGATGTCGACAAGGTGCGCGACAACCTCAAATCATGGCTTTTCACCGTTTGCCGGAACCGCGCGCTCGACATGCTGCGCAAGGACAAACACACCCAGCCGCTCGATGACATCCGCTGGAAAAAAGTCGCAGGCCCGGGCCTGCAGCCGGACGAACAAAGCGTCTTTGACGAACGCCTCTCGACCGTCATGAAGCTGCTCGACCGCCTGTCCGAAAACCAACGCGAAGTCATCCTGCTCAAGTTCCAGCAAGGCCTCAGTTACCACGAAATCGAAAGCATCACCGGCCTGACCTCCGGCAACATCGGATTCCTCATCCACACCGGCCTCAAACGCCTCCGCGAACT
>JBGSOI010000222.1:0-18255 GCA_041739215.1 Akkermansiaceae bacterium | reverse complement strand
GGCGCGGTTGGCCCGAGCACTGTAAGGCCCGCCGCCGGATCGATCGTCACCGCATGCACGCCGGCGGGCGTGAGGCCGAGCGTCCAGTTTCCCGTGCTGTCCCAGGCGCCGCCGTTCGTGCGGCGGTAGCGAAGATCGGGGGTGTGGAGGAACACACCGCTTTCAGCGCCTGCGGGGATGAACTGTGCGGTGAAGGCAACCTGGCCATGCGCATTGAGGCGAGGGACGAGGCCCGCGGTGAGAGTTCTCCCACCGAGGATCAGTCCTTCGCGGACGACTTGAAGAATCTCCTCGCCGTCCCCTAAAAAGATGCCCCAATCGTCTGCGGTTCCTCCGCTGGTTCCAGTCAGACGCGCGCGGAAGACCACCGCACCGCCTGCGGTGATGCCTTGCGGAGTATCGATTTCGACGAAACTGCCGGTGCCTCCGGGCAACGGTTGCCCGCCGCGGACAATCCGAACGAGAGGTCCGCCGGTTCCACGGAAGATTGCGTCCTGATCGGCGGTGCCACCCGCGGTGCCCGCAAGCTCGGCTTTGAAGGCGCAGATTCCCGCGTCGTTGAACTGGGGCACCCCTAGGGAAGCGATGGTCCCATTGCCATCCGGGGCGGGCTGACCCTCGCGGGCAACAAGTGCGAGTCCGCCGTCCATGCGGAGGAACAAGGCGCTATCATCCGTGCTGCCGCCGGCGGTTCCACTCAAATCCGCGTAAAACAGTGCGGCTCCCCCGGTGTTCAAGGCGAGCTGACCAAAGAAAGAGAAGCGGCCGTTGCCATCCGGTGACGACTGCCCCGTGCGCACGACCTGCGTGAGCGACCCGCCCGAGCCGCGAAACAATCCCGCATTGTCTTCCTCTCCACCGCTGTTTCCCGCCAAGGACCCGGGGAAAAGCACCTCTCCGCTCGCGCTGACCGCCGGAAAACCGAAGGTCAAAAACGTCCCGTCCCCATCCGGAACCGGCGCACCTTTGCGAACGATCTGGGTCAGTGGCCCGCCGGTGCCGGTGAAGATCGCCGCATTGTCGAGGGTGCCTCCCGGGGTACCGGCCAGGGTGACTGGCACCGCCGCGTGCCCGTCAGTCCCCAATTGAGGCGAAACCAGGAAGATGATCGTTTCACCTCCAGGAATTGCTTGTCCTTCCCGGATGACTTGGGCGGGCGGTCCACCATTGCCCGAGAAAATCCCATTGTTGTCGGAGTTCCCGCCGCTGGTGCTACTCAGCGTGACGTCGAACAAGACCTGCCCTCCGATTGCAATCTGAGGTGCCCCCAAAGTGTTGAAAATGCCGTTTCCTCCAGGCACCGTTTCTCCGCGCCGGGCAATCTGCAAAACCGGCCCTCCCCCCGCTCGAAAGCACCCGAGATTGTCGCCGGTCTGTCCGCTCGTCCCGCCGAGGGCGGATAGAAACGAAACTTGCCCGGCATCGTTGAAACTGGGATTGAAGCAACTCGTGAATACCCCGTTGCCGTCCGGGACCGGATCACCCGGAAGCACCAGCACCACGGTTTCCCCTGCCGCCACCAGTCTCCCCACCAGCGAAGCGGTCACCAACAAGCAAGCCCCCGTGCTGACGCGGTGACGCTTGAAATTCCCGGCGGGGAAAAGCATCCTGAAGTTCATCTGAAACGGGAGGGGCTCCATAAGATTCCAACTGTGGGATTCCATCAGCGTTAAACCGGGGAGTGTATCACCCCGCGCCGTGGTACCAAGGTTTCATTTGTCTGCGGGATCATTTGAAAATATTCCGTGCCCTGTTGGAGAATGATGGCGAAAGTCCACCGTTCCCGAAATTGCATGACTGCGGGGCGATTATCAGCATCCTCGGTCACTCACCCGCCGGCGAAAACCGGCTTGAAGCCGGCTTCTATCAGAATGCGCTTCATTTCCTCGCGTTTGTCGCCTTGGATTTCGATGCAGCCATCTTTCACCGTGCCGCCGACGCCGCAGGCTTTCTGCATTTTCTTGGCGAGTTGCTGTTTCTCCGCCAGCCCGATGCCCGTAAAATTCCTGGCGACGGTGACGCCCTTGCCGCCGCGATGGGCGGTCTGGCGAACGATGTCCACCCGGCCCCGGTTGGTGTTCTTCTGCCCGCGTTGGGAGGTTTTCACTGGAATGACGGGCGCGGAATCTGGCGAGGCTTGAGGTCCTGCAGGCAAATTGCCGAGGCCGGCCAGAGCGCCGAAGGGATCCGGTGTCAGGCCTTCCACTTTGCTTCCTTTGTTTGCACTCATCCGCGCCATTGAATCGCAACGCCGGGTTGGGGGCGATCATTTCCCATTATTTCCATTGCGTCGAACTCGTGCCGCCCTGTATGAGGCCGCGAACCGGCGGAAGTCGCCTCCGCAACGAGACCGGCAATCCTGCCACACGATTCACCAACCAAGAAAGATTTTACCCATGGCCGTCACCCCAAGCAAAGATTACAAGCGCCGCGAGCGCGAGCAGAGGAAATTGGACAAACGCATGGCTCGCGATGCCGCGAAAGACCAGGAACTCGCCGCCCAACAGGCCGCCGCGCAAGCCGCCGCCGACGAGGCATTCAATGCGAGCGAGGAAGGAATCAAGGCCAAGGCGGAGGCGGAATTCGAAGCCGAACTCGAGGCCGAGCGCCAGTCCCAGAAGGTGGCGTGATCGCCAGGATTTCCCCTCTGGGAAAATGAGCCTGTGCTTCACCGGCCAGCAGAGCGACGGTCGGTCATGACCACTTACGTGTACGAGACCATTCCGCAAAGCGCCGGGGAAGCTCCCGTCCGTTTCGAGATCAAACAAGGGATGAATGATCCCAAGCTCACCGAACAGCCGGGCACCGGCAAACCGGTGCGCAGGCTGGTCTCGGGTGGTTTCACCTTGTTGCGGGGAGAGCTGCCGTCCGCGGGATCGGTGACCGATTCATCGTGGCATCAGAGGGATTGAAAGAACTCCTTCGGAATTTGCAGTGGAGGCGGACGCGGATCCTGTCAGGGTTGCCGCGATGATCTGGCAGAAAATTAGATCCCTGTTCGTGGCGACGGAGCGGGTTGAGGAGTTGTTCCAGGAGGAATGGGCGGAGATGTTGGTGGCGAATGTCCCCTTGTATTCCCGGATTCCCGAGGATTTGAAATCGCGGCTTCACGAGCGGATCGCGCGTTTCATTGCATCCACCCGCTTCGAGGGTTGCAACGGGCTGGAATTGACCGAAGAAATGATTCTGACGGTCGCCGCGCAGGCATGCATGCTGGTCCTGAACCGCGACGGCGATCCTTACCCGGAGCTCAAAACCGTCTATCTCTATCCGACGACCTTCAGCTCGGTTCACCGGCGGCAGGACGCGATGGGGATCGTCACGGAGGGTGTGGTGCATCGCCTCGGGGAATCGTGGAGCAGCGGCACGGTGGTGCTGGCCTGGGATTCCGTCGAACACGGGGCGCGGAATACGGACGATGCCCGGAACGTCACGTTCCATGAATTCGCCCATCAGCTCGATCACGAGGATGGTGATACGGATGGAGCGCCGGCGTTGCCGTGTCGCGAAGCCTATCGTTCCTGGGCGCGGGTCTTCGGCGAGAGTTATGCGGAATTGCAGGAACTGTTGGAGGCGGGAAAGCGCTGCGTTCTGGACGCCTACGGCGCGACGGAGCCGGCGGAGTTTTTCGCCGTCGCTACGGAGACTTTTTTCGAGAAACCCCGCCAACTGCATCGGAAATACCCGGAACTTTACCACGAGCTGGCAGGCTTCTATCAGGTGGATCCGCGGGAATGGCTGATGCGCGTGAACGGTGCATGACCGGAGAGCCCGCCAATTTCCAACTTTCCATTTGGATTTGTCCGCGCCATGTTGATCTCGTGACGGAACCATTGACCGCCCTCTCCCGGTTCTGCTATGTCTGCGGCATCCTCATGATCCCCGCGGCATGGCTGCTCGTGGTATTTTTCAAACGCCGCTGGAGCCTTGGCTACGATGGAACGGTGGAAGCCAGTTCCGAGGAAATCCTGGCTGAACTCGATCGCGAGTTCACTCCACTCCGCCGGACGACCATCCGGACGCAGACCGAATACCTGCCGTTTCTCTTCGAGTGCATCCGGGAGAACATCGACTCCGGATTCGAGGATCCGCAGATGTACTCGCTGCTGGAGAGGATCGAACATCAGGGCCCGGACGAGGAGCGCAGCGCGCGGTTCACGGTGGTCTCCGGCCGCCAGCGCAGCGACCTCCACCTGCGCTGGGTCCGCGACTCGTGTGACCGGATCCTGTTGCGCATCCAAGGCGCGCCGCAGGTCATCCGTGCGCTCAGGGATCACCAACGGCGGATTCCAGGGGCCTTGACCTGACGGAGAGTTGCTTCGGGATATTGGATATCAGTACACGCGCCACGCCGCCGAAATTCCGTCATTGGATTGCCATAGGCTTGGCAAATGAACTACCATCGGCCCTGTCACACTTCCACTGTTATGAAGACTCTTTTGACACTGCTCGTATCCGCTTCGTTTTCCTTCGCCCAGACCGTATTCAGCACGGACTTCAACGGCACGATCCCGGCTTCCATCAATCCTGGCACGGCGGGATTGACCGGGGTCCAGGGATTTTCCGGATTGGGACCAACAGGCGATCAGTTCGGGGGGACTTTCCTCCGCAGCCCCACCGCGAATACCGTAAAACTGGAACTAACAGCGCTGCCGCCCCACACCGCGGTGGACATCGAGTTTCTGCTGGCGGCGATCGATTCGCTGGATGGCGAGGGATCCTATCCATCCGGGGACTATTTCCATATCAAGCTGGACGGCATCACCATCTTCCGTGAATCGCTGGCCAATGCGGTCACAAGCCAGATCCAGAGTTATATCCCGGCTCCGGGTGCCCAGCTTGCAAGATGGCAGGACCTGGGGTTCACGGGTCCCGGCAGCTATTATCGGGACAGTGCCTACAACTTCGGGCTGGAACCCCGCCTCCGGAATATCCCGCACACATCGCCCACCCTGACCCTCGAGTTCGTCATCGAGGGCGTGGGAGTCCAGAATATCAACGACGAATCCTGGGCCATCGACAACCTGAGCCTGACAGTTACTAACGACGTCGCGCCACAATCCCCCCGGCTCGCCAACTACAAGGTGACTTTTCCGGTGGGCACCACCCCCCGCTTCACCGGCATCCTCCACGGCGCGACTCCGCTGGCCACCGCGACTCTGCAATCATCCACCGACTTGGGTATCGCAGATGCCTGGAGCGACCTCGGCTCGCTGCCGGTGAACGTGAATGGCTCCGCTTCCTTCACGGAGGTGCCCGACCCTTCGGCCGCCGGCTCGCCGTGGAACTTCTATCGGGTCATGATCCTGGTTCCCTAGCGGAAACGGCAGGACCGGCAAGAATTCTTGCAAAATCCCCATCTTCGGATGGAATAGCCGGGAGACATCTCAAGTCGGCCTCGGAGGATCAACCTTCACCGGCGGCTGGGGCGCGAAGCGCGGATGTGCGGACGCGGGAACGTAAGCTTTGGTCTCCGCGACATAGAGGAAGATTTCCTGATCGCTGAGCCGGACGTAGCCCTCCAGCAATGCCGCCGGGATTGCTTCCGGGGCGATCGACCGCGGTCTGATAGAAAATGGCAGGCGGGCCTCGCCGTCGACCCACTGCTGCGGTTGGAAATCGAGCGTGTGTCGCGGCACCGCAATGGCGCGGGAAAAGGGCCGTTCGCGCGGACTTACCTTGTTGAAGATTTCGAGGTTCACCTTGCGCATCTCTGATTCCTCCGAAGAAGGGGTATCGGCAGGTGGCGAGGCATGCAACAGCGTGACCACGGCAAACGCGGCGGTTAGGAATTGGATCAAGACACGGACGGTCGTTAGTTTGGTTTTCATGGGATCGATGGGACAGAGTTGGTTAGATTCCGGAATTCAGGACGGCGGTGCAGGATCCACTCCGCCACGGCGGCATTGCCGAGGATGCTGAGCCAGAGCGAGGCGAGGTAGTTCACCTCGTCCGGCAGCCCGGCATGGAAGAAAACGATGTGATGGATCCGGAAAGTGACGGCGGTCGCCACCAGTGCGAATGAACGGGTCATCCAGCGACGATGGCGTAGCAGATCGCGACCGGCGATCGCGGTGACGCCGAGCAAGGTGGTGATGAAGGTGGCGATCCCCAACAGCAGGAAGCCCCCCTGCCCCGCGGCACCACCCTTGGCCGAGAACGCCAGATGGATCCCTGTCGGGCAGAGCACCAGCAGGACGCTGGCGGCATAGATCCTGCCGCAAACGCGGTGCAGCGAGGGAATCCGGCGGAGCAAGCGCCCGGACAAAAGAGGAAGGGACGACAGCAAACAGATCGAGCCACTCAGAACATGCAGATTCAGGCTGAACAACCAAAGCGGATTTCCGGCCATGGCACTCCGTTGGCCGATGAAAATCCTTTCCCCGCCCGGCCGGAAGTCCGTGAACGAGTTGCTGAGGATCAGCACGGTGCCTGCTAGAAATCCCGACCAAGCGGCGAGTTTCAGGGCGGATCGTGCGAACGAGGGCATGCGGGCATCCTGTCAGAACCCGGTCCTGTTTGTTGTAAATCGAAGGTAAATTCGGAGCGCTTCCGGGTCAGCTCACTCTTCGGCGGAACGCGATTCCTGCTTCTGCATCAGTTCTCCGGTTTTGTTCCCCTCCATCGTCCCGTCGGGATGATAGAGGATGTAGTCGAAGATCCCGCCCGCCTTCACCGACGTTCTCGCCCCCTGCTTGAGGGCCTTGATGTGGAAAGGGTCGTTCTGCAGCGTGCCGCCGAGAACGTCGCCGTCCTCCCACTTCAGGACCTCGATCCACATCCATTCGTTGCCCTCGTCATCCCGGGGAAAAGGGGCCTTCACCATCAGGCGGCTTCCGGGCGGCAGGCCTGCCTTGAAGGTGTCCTTCAGGCCTAGAAGTTTCCGCTTCGCTTCCTCCGAGGCCGCTTCGATTTCCGCGTCGTGACGCACGCCCACGATGGATTCCTTGAATCCCCAGAAGCGGCCTAACAACGAGGCGCGGCGCTCGTCGTCCGACGATCCATCGCCATGCCGGAAGTCCAGCGACACCTGCGCGTTGTCCGGATCGCCTTCATCCGGAGTGCCGCGCATGATCGCGACGACCGCCTTCCCGCTGCCATTCTCAAACAGACCTGCGCGATAGGAATCACGGACGGAAACGGGTTCCAGCGCGTCGAGGGAGATCGGAACGTTCGCGGGGTCTTCTATCACAGGACTCATCGCGATCGTCTGGCAAAAGACGTTGATCAGATTGCCGGCAGAACTGTTATCGGAGGAAACGAGATGTTCGATCGCCACGTCCGGCAGCGCGAACTTCTCCATGCCGAGGGTGATCGCGCGGAGGTGCCCGCTGTCATCGCGGCGCTTGTAAGCATGGATCGTGATCTGGCTGCGGAGATCAGGCAGCTCGGCATTTCCCCACTGCTCGATCCGCTTTTTCCTCCAGGCTTTGCGATGGAAGCATTCCCGCGTGGCGCTGTCCCAGATGAAGGCGTTGGTCCGTTCCGCGTAATCGAGAGCCATCTCGTTGAAGGCCCGCACCCGCTTGAAGATCCCATCCGCCGGCGCGATTAGGACCACGATGTTAGCAAGCTTCGTCGCTTGCACGGCCTTCATGTCCGCGGCTTCCATGCCGCGCGCCGAGTGCTTGAAATAGTTGTCATCCGGCACCGGATATTCCTGGAGGGGCGCTTGTTCCTCCATCAGCACGATGAACGGCGGCTCGGGCGCGTCGTCGAAGCTGGTGACCACCGGCAGCCCCTTCATCTTCGAAGCCACCGCCTCTTTGAGTGCCCGGTCGGGAGAAATGTCAGGTTCCGGAGTGTAGTAGAAGACGACCCCGATGGCTGTTCCCTTGGCCCGGAGGTCGCCCGCCGGGTGAAAGCCAGTCTCGCTGGCCTTCGCGCACGCGGCCTGGATCTCCGCCTCCGTTAGATGAAGCGCGCATGCAGTGCCCGTGTCGTCGAGAATCTTTGCGGCGAGCAGGGCGTTGGTCGGCCCGAGGATGGAAAAGTGATCCTGTTTCGCGACGGTGATGAATGTTAGTTTTTTATTACGCCCGCGTTTCCGCAGTGCGATGAGCGAATCGATGTTCCCGTCCTCGCCTTCCATGACGAAGGTCGGGCAGGAAATGCCGCCAAGAAAACGGAGGGGCGCGCGCAGGCGACACTCGTTTTCATCGTTCACGTCGAAAGGCAGGATTTCCTGGCCATACGCTGCGACCTCTTCCACCGGCCCGAACGAAATCACGGAGCGGAAACGCCCCTCCGGCGCGGCCGCGGCGGTCAACAGGGCCAGCGTGCCGCCCGTGCTGTGTCCTCCCAGATAGATCCGGGCCGGATCCACCCACGGCAGCCGGGCCGCCTGATCCGCCGCGGCCAGCACGTCATCCACCTCGCCATAGAGTCCTTCCTTGAAGCCGGGGTTGTCGTTTCCACCGCGCAGGGATGGATACATCATCGGGATTCCCGCTTTGCGATAGGCGGCTGCCGACTGGTCGTTTTTCACGGGCAGGCCGTCTTCCCAAGCGATTCCCGAAATGCTGTTGCTGAAGCCGCCTGTTAGCCAGATCACGATCGGGTGCTTTTTTCCATCTCCCGGATCGGGACTGATATAGGCTGCCAGATCACCCGCTGGGGAGGTGTAGCGGATCAACTTGAAAATCTTCTCCGGCGGTGCTGCGGGCGGCTCGTCTTCCGACTCCTCCTTGATGAGCTTGGTCACGAATCCCGCACGCGCCGCTGACAGATCCCGCGATGACTCACGCGATGCGGCAGCTTTGGGATTCTTGCAGCCAACCGCCGCCATCACGAAGGCGATGCATCCTGCAAACATCAAGGGATTCCGAAAAAATGAAATCATGCGGGGACAATGGTGGTTCCAGGCATCCGTGAGAAGCGCCATTTCGAATTTGAATCATTGTCAGCGCTGCGCGGGGATGGCAGGGTAGGAGCGCATATCCGGTCGCTATCTCCAACCCCTCCAACCTGTGAAGAAGGCGTTTGTCACCCTACTCATCATTCTCGGTGTCGGCATCCTGACATGGAAGTGGATTAAAAACTCCACCCAGGTGCTTCTCAGCCCGCCGGAGATTCTCGGTGGTGTGGTTAGGACCGATGACGCGGCGGGCGGGCGTCTTTACTACCTGACAAGCCAGTGGGAGAAGCGCGTGAGCAGGATCGGCGGCGGACGCAGCAGTTCGAGTGTCAGGACGGTCGGCTGGCTCAATGTCGACCTGTGGGAAGTGGACGCCGTGACCGTGCAGCCGTTGCACCGGCGGCGCATCAAACGGGAAAAGGTCAACGCGGATGCCAAGGCGCTGGGCATGGAGCAGGGCGTGCTGTGGGCGCGGATCCCCGAACTCGTCGGCATCCGCCTGGCCGACGGCGCGATCGTGGCGGATCGCGCGATGATCGAGGGGCGCAATCCCGAACTGGCCGGACTGATTCCCAAGCCACCGGAGTCTGCCATTTTCCTAACCGAGTCAATGCAGCCGCTGAAGTTCGAGCCGCAGGCGGGCATGATTGTTAGACTGGACGACGCGCGGCGGGTCAGGATCGATCCGCTGACGCTTGAAGCCACACCCCATGTCACACCCAAGCCGGGGAGCAAGCCGCCGCAGCCTGCGGTAATCTCGCCGAGCAATGGCATGGACTGGTGGGCGATGGTGCGCGGTCTCCCGATGCCGCGGCCCGAGGGTGGCGGAGAATGGCTCGGCCTGCTCGCCGACACCGATCTCGAAATGATGCGGGAACGTCACACCGTGAACCCCAAGATGGACTTCAGCGTGCCCCGGCGACATCGCCTCTATCGGGCAGAGATGAGGCCGGTGAAGGATTTCTTCGGACCCCGGATGGAATACCGGGATCCGGTCGTCTTACCGGAAAGCCCGGAGTTTCTGATGGCCGGGCTGCTCACCCAGGGATCCAGCGACAGCGAATCCGCGCTGTGGCGGCGCAATCCGGACAGCGTGTTTGTTCTATCAATCGACCGGCTGGGTGACGAAGGCCGCCTGCAGCTCGCCCGCATTTCCGGTCCCAAGGGTGCTCCGGTGTGGAATGTCGCACTACCGCTTTCCCACATGAGCGCCTGGATTCCGGGTGAGCAGCACGCGTTGATGCTGGGGCCTGCCCCTTCCGCACCGCGCTCGCCGATGGCGGAAAAGAACGAGAATCCCGTCATGCAGATCGTCGCGATCGATCTCGATACCGGTGCCATCAGCACCTTCAACCCCGACCTGCGTCGCGACTGGCCGGTGGAAGAAATCACCCAAAAGACACCATGAATCCCTTCCCCGCTCGCACCCTGATTGTCCTAACAAGCCAAAGGGGCCCGGTTAGCTACTCTCAATGTGAATAAGAGGCCTCGGGCTCATTCTCGCCATTCCCTCATCGACTTCAGGGATCACTCTTTCCGGGCGGTCTGGAGAATAGGAAGCGAATGATCGGCCATGAGCGGATTTTGAAGCGCTTCATGCGCAGATTCATTCGCTCCCCATTCACCGGACCTTTGCGGAGAAAGGTCCCTGCCATTTTTCAGACACGCTCTTGGACATCAAGCCGGCTCCTTCGTGCAGGACTTCGCAGGTGCCGCCACGGAGCCGGTCTCCAGCAGCGACTTGATGCCCTCGATGATGGCCGGCCAGCCGTTTTTCACGCGGTCGCGGATGGGGCTCACTTCCTGGAAATCCTCGTGGACGATGGTGAGCTGCACCATTTCGCCCTGCGCCTCGATTTTATAATGCACGGTCGAGGGCGGTTCATCGGTTAGGTGGTCGAAGGTAAAGGAAACCTCCTTTTCGGGGATGCTTTTCAGGATCTTGCCGTGCCACGAAAGTTCACCGTCCGGGTCACGGCTTTCGATGACATCGCCCACCTGCCAGGTGGAGGTGTTGCGGCAGCCAAAGAAGTATTGCTGGATGAAATCCGGATCCGTTAGCGCCTCCCACAGCTTGGCGGGAGTGGTGCGGATGTGGGTCACGTAAACGAGTTTCGGGGTATGGTTCATGGTGTTAGTCAGGATTCGAGTTTGCGTTTGAGTTCGGCGAGGGTGTCGAGACGTTGCACTTCGAATTTCCCGATCCAGCGGACGCCGATCTCGTGGATCGGAACCGGATTGAGATAGTGCAGCTTCTCGCGCCCTCGCCTGACGGTGGCGATGAGGTTGGCGGCCTCGAGAATCCCGAGGTGCTTGGTCACCGCCTGACGGGTCATGTCGAGCCCGTCGCACAGCTCGCCAAGCGTCTGTCCGTTACGGGCATGGAGCTGGTCCAGCAGCAGCCGCCGGCTTGCATCGGCGAGGGCTTTGAAAACTTCGTCCATCGGCGGGATAATAGGCAACCATTTGGTTGCATGCAAAGCGGAATTTTCGCGCGGGCGGATGATGACTGCAATTGCGGAGGCTTGGGCAGTCGCCCCTCAAACGCAAAAGGCTGCCAACGCCGACGCGCTGACAGCCTTTCACCGGAACCTATTGTTAGTTGAACTTGCCACTGATGAACTCCAAGAGCCTTTCATCGCTCATTTTGTTAGAAGTGCATTCCCTGGCGACGGTATTCTTGAACTGCGGTGTCGCGGCCAGGTAGTGAATGAATTGTTCCTGGACGGTCCCCGTGCCTGTCACATGCACTTGATCGGCATTCTGCATGTGGCTGGTGATTTTCTTGAAGAACTGGTTCAGCAAGGTCTTTTCCGAGTTATTAGCGGCGTTCTCGTTGGAGTTGCCCGCGGCTCCCGGGTTCTCAGCGTGACCCAGAACCGAGAATTCCTCGGCCGTGCCGTCGGCATAGCCGATGATGGTGGCATGATGGGTGTCCATCCAAACGCCGAACTGCTTCTTATTTTTTTCTGACATCCGACTACCTGCCGCCGCATCGGCTCAATAGCGAATTTTCTTTTTCCGTGATGGGGAAACATCCCCGAATGTATCGGTTCGTCACGGCTCCAAAGTCCCTTCGATGGAATCATCCAACGTCTTCCCCAGCGCCGCGCCGATGAGCATCTTGATGCCGGCCACGGCGTTGCCATGCTTGGTATCCCAGTAGTAGCCATCGGTGGGGACGACCTCGATTACCGTGATCCGCGGATCGTCGATGCCCTCGGTGAACCAGGTTTTCAGAATTGGTTCCCACAGTTCCTTGATCTTTTCCTTGTCGCTGGAGACGGTGGCCTCTCCATTCAGCAGCAGGAAATCCGAATGGGCCGAGCCTTGGAAATACAGCGTCACGGCCGGAGTCAGGACCAGCTCGCGATTCTTGTGGCTGTCGCTCGGACTGAGGAACCACAAGTGGCCCGCCTCATCGATTTTCTGCACGCTCATCGGCCGAGCCCCGCTGGAGCCACCCATCGCCACATTCGTGCAGAAGAAACACGTGCCGGCCTTTTCCACCAACTCGCGGATTTTTCCAATCGCCTGGCTGCCGTCCAGATCCGCCCGGTTTTCTTCCTCTTGATTTCGATTGATGGAGTCCATGATGGCGAATCTCCCAGCTAGCAGCGTGCCTCACGCAACGACGGGCTTCGTGTCTCCGGCCGCATTCTTTCGCACTGCTTTTTGCATCCCTAACCATGCAGGATGACCCGCTTCTCCAAGCTAGCGGCAACCACGGGGCTGATAGCGCGGCGATCCGGACTCGACAAAGGGAACGTCATCTGGCCCTTTCTCCCCGGATCTGGACCCTTGGAGATCGGGTGCTAATCGTAAGACATCGCTCTCCATCAGGAAATTTTCAAAACCCATGCATCTCACCCCTAACCGCTTTCCTTTGGTCAGAAAAGGCCACCTCATCCGCGGCGCTGCTTGGCAGGTGGCGTTGGCTATGGCCGCCGCCGCCCCCTTGCTTGCGACCACAGGCACTTGGAACAGCGGTCTCCCGGGCAACTGGACCGATACCTCGAAGTGGCTCGGAGGGATCCCCAATGCACCGGGCGACACAGCAAATCTCACCTACAACCTCACAGGATCCCGCACCATCAGTCTGACCGGCGACAAGACGGTTGGAATCCTGAATATCGGGGATTCGGCTTCACCTTTCGGCGCATTCACGATCAATCCCGGCATTCCTTGGAGCTCGAGGCTGATCTTCGACCAGAGCGGCACGGCGGACGCGACACTGACTGTGCCCGTGGTGGGCGGCGTCGCGCCGAACGTCATTTCCACACACGTCCTACTCAAGGACCATCTTGTGATCACTGCCGCCACACCGGACAAGAACACGGCCCAGCTCACGATCTCGAGTCCGATCCATGACGACGGCGCCGGGCTGGGGATTGCGAAGAATGGCCAGGGGATCATCCGGTTGTCCGCTCCCAACCTCTTCTCGGGCGGCCTGTCGGTCAACGGAGGGCGGGTGGACGCGAACGTGTCACAAGCCTTCGGCAGCGGACCCGTCTCCGTGGCTAACGGTGGACAGGTTTATCTTGTTGGTGGCAGTAGCGGAAACAGTTTCACTATCGCCGGGACCGGTTACAGCAATACCACCGACGCGGCCGCCCAGACAGGTGCCATCCGCATCGCTAACAACTACGCCGTGACTGGGGACATCATCGTGCAATCGACAGGTGCCCGGATCGGCGTCAATGGCAGCGACCGAGCATCTCTCATGGGAAATCTATCGGGCAGCGGTGACCTGGAAATCAACGGTCCGACCACCACGACAGGCGGAATCACCTTGTTAGGAAGCGGCGTGAATCACACGGGCAATCTGCAGGTCGCCCGCGGTGACTTCACTATCAGCGACACCCTCGGCGGCAGGCTCACGGTGTCGCCCGCCAGCGGCTTCGCCACCACCTTGGTTGCAGGCACCTCGGTGGCCGGTGACGTGACGCTCGACTGCTCAGCAGGCCTCGTCACTTTCCGCAATCCGAAGGGAACCCTCGCCATCGGCGGAAATCTCAATTTGGCAGGAACCACCCCGGTAGTGCCGGCGAGCTTCCCTGCCCCCGGCACCTCAACCCTCACGGTGATGAGTTACGCTTCCAGGAGCGGAAGTGGTGACTTTTCGTTCGACGCGACCGGCTACCGCGGTAGTCCGACCATTTCTGCTGGTCCCAACTCCGCCGTGATCACCGGACTCGACGGCCAGACCCGCACCTGGAGCAACGGCTCCGGAAACTCGAACTGGTCGGTGGGTTCCTCCCTCAACTGGGTGGAAGGAGACCAGCTTTTCCATCATGCGGACGCCGTGGTTTTCAACGACACCGCGCCGAGCACGGTCAACATCGTCGGAACCGTGACGCCTCATTCGGTCACTTTCAACAACACGGGATCCAACCATCCAACCCTAACCGGCACCGGATCGATCGATGGTGCGGGCGGCGGGATCATCAAGAATGGCGACGCCTGGCTCACCCTCGGTGGAGTGAACACCTTTACCGGACCGGTCATGGTCAACGCAGGTCGTTTGATCGTCGGTTCGACCGGCGGTCTTGGCCGAACCTCGGGTGTGCATGTGGCGGCCGGAGCGGTTCTGGACATCAATGGCAAGGTAACCACAAATGACGCATGGGTCGCCGGCACTGGCGACGGCGGGCTGCCTGCCATTACCAACAGCAGCGGAGGAGCCGGCAGCCTGAGAAACGTCACGCTAACCGGGCACGCCAGTATGGGTGGGGCCAACAGCACAGAATTCACGTTAGGCTCCAATGGATTCATCGACGGCGCGGGATTCACTCTTACAAAGGTGGGGAACAACGAGGTCCGGATGATGGGAACCGCCAGGAACCTGCATACCGTTGTGGAGAACGGAATCTTGTCGGGATGGGGCTCGGACCCATTCGGAAACAGTCTTCGAATCAAACCCTATGGTCTGGTAATACTGGGCAAGGGTGGGATCTACACGTCGGACCTGGCAGTCGAATCGCTCAATGGTTATATCGCTTATTTAATCCACGATGCTCCCACCGACTCGATATGGACCGGCAAGATTACCTCGGATGGAAATTTCCAACTTGCGAACAACTTCCCGGGAGCCTCTCTGACGATCGCAGGGGAAATGAAGATTCCCGGGTTTCTAATTATCCGACCTGGAGGCGCTGTTTTCGGCGGTCCCATACGCCTCCTTGGCCCGGCTGATGTGGGCCTCGCTGTGTTCGTGGAGGTATATCTTGCCTTGGGAAATGGAGGCACCGGAGGCTCGATCAGCTCCGGCGTTCCGATCGTAATGGGAGACACTTACCCACAATTGGAGATCAACCGGTCGGATTCATTCACGATGCCCAATCTCATCACAGGCGATCAAGGCAATATAACCAAGCAAGGCCCCGGAACGCTCACCTTGACCGCCAGCAACTCATTTGGCGGCTCCACCGAGGTGATTGAAGGCGCCCTGTTGGTGAACGGCAACCACTCCAAGCCCGGAAGCTTCCTTGCCAAGGCAGGCACCGTGCTCGGCGGTAAGGGCACGGTTCCCGGTGCTGTCACCATCAACTTGGGAGCCACCCTCTCCCCGGGAGACTCCATCGGCACGTTCACCGTCGGTTCCCCTGATCTAACCACCACGATCATCGGCACGTTGCGCATCGAATACGACGGCTCGGCACCTCTCCCCCTCGACCTGCTCGCCGCCAAAGGCCCGCTAATCGTAGGAATATCCTCGACCCTCGCGCTCGAAGGACTCGGCGGTCCGCTTGGCGGTGCGGTCCATGTCATCGCCACCACCCCCGCGCGCAGCGGCACCTTTGCCAACGTGACCGGCCTCCCGGCGGGCTACGAGCTGGCTTACTCCGGCACCGCGATCTACCTGGGTCCACACGGATTACAAATCGTGGGCTAGCGGTCATTTCCCCGGGATCACCGATCTGGCGATTGTCGGTCCCGGAGCGGATCCGGATGGGGATGATCTCGCCAACATGACTGAGAATCTGCTAGGCACGAACCCCGCCGCGGGCAACCGTGGTCTGGAGGTGATCTCGACAGGCACGAATTCACTCACCTTCCACCACGGCCGCGCCGACGCTTCTTTTCAGAGTTTCACGGGATCTTACGAGTGGTCACCGGACCTCATGAATTGGTACTCCCATGGCGCGACCGCAGGCGGCGTGACGGTGAACTTCGCTGCCAGCGTCTGGCAGGACAATCCCCCGCCCAACTCCGATATCATGCAGGTGGTGGTGTCTGTGACAGGTGGGGCTGCTTCAAAGATCTTCGTGCGACACAAGACAACCTCGCCATAGTCCGATCTTCCCGCGATCCGGAAAGGATGTTGGCGCGATTGATCAGCTTGGCGAAACTGGCGGACCATTTCCATCCGCTCATTTCCGACTGGAGGTGATTTCCGGGAATAATCCCCCACCCGGTCCCTCCAACGAGAGTGCCGCCCGCTGGCAATAGGCCAGCGGAGCACACCCCCGTTAGAAACCACAACCTCATGAAAAAACTAATCACAATCGCCCTCGGGCTCGCCTTCTCCGTCACCGCATTTGCCGGTGACTTCGCCGACATCACGATCCCGGAACTCAAGAAGGCCATCGCCGACAAGTCCGTCACCGTCATCGACGTGAATGGCACTGATTCCTACAAGGCCGGCCACATTCCGACCGCCATCGATTACGCGACTGCGGAAGCGACGCTTGCGAAATCACTGCCGGCCGACAAGGCAGCACTCGTCGTCGCCTATTGCGGCAGCCCGAAATGCGGCGCTTATGCGAAAGCGGCGAAAAAGGCCAAGGAGCTCGGCTACACCAACGTGAAGCACCTCTCGGCCGGCATCGCCGGATGGAAGGAAGCCGGCGAAAAGACCGAAGTCCCCGCGAAATAATCCGCGACCGGATCCAATCAAAAAAACCGGCGGGTGATGAAAGTCACCCGCCGGTTTTGTTTTGAATGGTCTTGGCTGCTGGCCAAGCCAGCATCACTTCTCCGAAACCATCGGCACCCCTTCGGAATCCGTGGTCACGACAGTCTCGCAGCGTGTTCCAGGAGCGCTGTAACGGGTCAGGCAACCATTGGTGGAAAACCGCAGTTCACGTTCGGTGCCTTCGACAAAGTGGATTCCTTTGTAGGACGGATGGTCGGAACTGTCGAAGGCCCCGGCCCGGACTTTCCAAGTCATGCGCGTGAAATCGTCGGGGTTTTCGACGAGGATGACGGCATTCCCCGCCCACGGCTCCCGCCGGTCGAGTTCCGCTTGCGACCTTTGCAAAATCTGACGTTGCGAGACGGAGAAGCGGCTGGCGTTGCTGACGCAGCCAGCAAGAACGACAGGAAGGAGAATCAAGAGCGCGCGCATGATGGTGGATTTTGAGGGTTGGAGGTGGCCGGAGGAATCTCCTAGGCGAGGTCATCTAACACGAGATCGGGCCTGCGGCAAAAGGAAATTAGAGGCTACGGGGACGAATTCCCACATCGCGGCGCTCAGGTCCCGCAGAACGTCCTGTAGCCGGTGCCGCCGGAGGGGTCGGGCGAACGATATTCCGGAACGTCGCGGGCGTGGTCGTAGGGCGCTGCCAGGATTTCCAGCAGCCGGTCCAGCGGGCCGAGGTCGCCTTGCTGGCCGGCGGCGAGCGCGGCTTCGACGAGATGGTTGCGCGGGATGAACGCGGGATTGCAAGCGAGGCGGAGTTCGGCGGATTCCTCCAACGACTGCGGTTGGCGAACCAGGCGCGCCTGCCAGGTTTCCTTCCACAGTTGGAAAGAATCATCGGGCGACGGCTGATCGAGCGCGGAGAAAGTATTGGTGAAATCCGCGTGGGCGCGGTGCATCCATTCCAGCAGGGATTCAACCAGCACCGCGTCCCCTTTCTCTTCATTGAAAAGGCCGAGCTTGCGTCTCATCCCGGCAAGCCAATGGGTCTGATAGATGTTGGTGAAATTCACGAGCGCCGCCGTCGCCAATGCGATCGATTGTTTTTCCTCAGGATGTATCAGCGGTAACAGCGCCTCTCCCAAACGGGCGAGATTCCACTGCGCGATGGTCGGCTGGTTGCCATACGCGTAGCGGCCGTGGCGGTCGATGGAGCTGAAGACAGTCGCCGGATCGTAGGCGTCCATGAACGCGCAGGGGCCGTAGTCGATGGTCTCGCCGGAGAGCGCCATGTTGTCAGTGTTCATGACGCCGTGGATGAAGCCCACGCCCATCCACCGGGCTATCAGCTCCGCCTGCCTTCCAATCACCGCCTCCAAAAGGGCCAGCGCCGGGTTTTCCGAACCGGTTGGTTCCGGAAAATGACGCTGGAGCGTGTAGGCGACGAGCGCCTCCAGATCCTCCCGGTCGCCGGCAGCGGCGGCCCATTCGAAGGTGCCCACGCGGATGTGGCTGGCGGCCACCCGCGTCAGCA
>JBGSOI010000221.1:0-3498 GCA_041739215.1 Akkermansiaceae bacterium | reverse complement strand
ACGGTGCCTGCGATCCACGGCGCGTTTTCATGCTCACCGGAAAACGTGGTGACCGCCAGCACCTGGTTGCCCGGATCGGTGTGCATGTAGTATTGCTCGCTCTCGATCTCGAAATCCGACACGCCGCGCGTGATCGGATGCTCGTGATCGGTTAGGCGGACTTGATAGCGGATGATGTTCCCCGGATGCGCGACGAACTGGCCTCCGGTCATCCATTGATAGGCAGTGGCGTTGCGGAAGGCGTCGCCCATGCCCCCGTGCCAGCCCGCGATGCCTGCTCCCGCTCGGACGGCATCCAGTAGGCCTTTTTCCTGCTCCGAGGAAATCTCGCCCATCGTCCAACAGGGCACGATCAGGGAAACGGTCTTCAGGTAGTCTGTATCTATCAGAACATCGAGCGAGTTTTCCATCCGCAGCTCGAAGCCCGAGGCCTGGAGGAACGGTGCGAATTTTTCGACGGATTGCAGCGGGCTGTGGCCATCCCAGCCGCCCCAGATCATGAGAGCCTTTTTCATCGGTGAATTATGTTTTTTACGAATCAGTGCGACCAGGTCATTTGCACGGTGGGCGGGTAAATCAGTTCATTGGCGAGTCCGGAGATGGTGTCGGGCGCGTCGGTGAGCACGAAGCGGAAGCGGTATTCACCGCGGTCGAGATGGGCATTGCCGATGAGGTGGAGAACGAGGCGAGTGTTCATGTTCGCTGAAGCTGGATGGTATGGTCTATCAGGAAACCCGCTTTAGGTGCCAGCTAACGCTCTCGAAATCGCGGTTGATCGGCAGCGCGAGGCCCACTTCCATCAGCAGGTCGCCCGGCCACTCGCCTGTGGGGCCATGGACGGACCGATACCGTGCTTGCGGATCGAGCCCGCGCAGCTTCAGGCGCGGCAGCCGCCAGTTGACCTCCGCCAAAGTCAACACGGCCGTCACCACCACTTCGCTCGTGTCGGGCGCGACGAGTGACCATGCCGCCAAGTTTCCTCGTGTCGGGTCGATGAGTCGGTGGAGATCTCCATGACGCAGCAAGTGGCGGGTGCTCTTGATCAGCGCGGTGATTTCCTTCGCTACCTCGACGTCTGCGGGGGTGAGCTGGGTGAGATCGAGTTCAAAACCGAATTGGCCCGCCGCCGCCACATGGCCGCGCGTAAGAAGTGGCGTGACCCGGTGGAGTTGGTGATTGGGCACGGCGGAGATATGCGAACCCATCGTGCAGGGCGGATAGATGAGTGAAGTGCCATGCTGGATGCGCAGGCGGCAGATGGCATCGGTGTTGTCGGAGGCCCAAAACTGCGGCATGTAGTGCAACATGCCCGGATCATAGCGCCCGCCGCCGCCCGAGCAGCCCTCGAAGAGCACCTGAGGGAACTCTTTGGTGATGCGTTCCATGAAGGAATACACGCCCAGCATGTGGCGGTGCGCCGTTTCCGCCTGCTGCGCCGGGGCGCGTCCGATCGACGCGACTTCGGTGAGGTGGCGGTTCATGTCCCATTTGACATAGCTGATAGATGCCTCGCGCAGAATTTTTGCCACCTGCGAGTAGATGCCGTCCACCACCTCCGGGCGGGAGAAATCCAGCACGAGCTGGTTGCGTCCCTCGGTGCGCGGGCGGCCCGGGATTTGTAGTGCCCAATCGGGGTGATCGCTGAAAAGTCCACTCTGTTCCGAGATCATTTCCGGCTCGAACCACAGGCCGAAGTGAACGCCGGTATCGGTGATCCGCCGCGCCACATCGGCGATGCCTTGGGGAAGTTTCGCCGTATCCACGAACCAGTCGCCCAGTGACGTGCGGTCATCATTGCGCCGTCCGAACCAGCCGTCATCGAGCACGAAAAGTTCGAGGCCGATCGGCTTGGCGCGCTCGGCGATGGCGACGAGCTTGTCGGCGTCGAAGTTGAAATAAGTCGCCTCCCAATTGTTGATCAGCACCGGACGCTCGGCATCGCGCCAGATGCCGCGCACCAGCCGCTCGCGGTAGAGGCGGTGATATTCGCGCGACATGCCGCCCAGGCCGTCGGCCGCGAAGACCAGCACGGATTCAGGTGCTTGGAACACCTCGCCCGGCACGAGTTGCCACGCGAAACCCTCGGGATGAATTCCTTGAAAGACACGCGCATTGAAAAATTCATCCACCTCGATCGCCCCGAGATGGTTGCCGCTATAAACGAAACTGAAGGCCCGGACCTCGCCGAAGGTCTCCGTGGTATTTGCCTCTAGCAGCGCGAAAAACGGATGATGTTGGTGACTGCTCGCGCCGCGCCGGCTGCCCGCCGACTGCGTGCCGCTGTGCAAAAGCTGGCGCTCCACCCAGCGTTCGCGTGCCCACGCCCCGGGCAAGTGGAGCATTTCGAAATCCGCCCTGTCAAAATCAAGAGCCGCACTTGCCACCCGGCGCAAGGTCACGGGAGTCACGCCGCCGTTGATCACGCGGGTGGAGCGGACGATCACGTCCCGCCCGGCGAAGACTGTATAACTCAATTCCACGGCGAGGCCCGAAGGATCATCCAGCAAGGTCACGCGCAGGGTCGCGGCCTCGGCGTCGGTCTCGACGTAGGTGGCGGGTAGCCCGGCGAGCGCGGGTTTTCCTGCGAGAATTTCATATCGATCAAAGCGCAAACGCAGCGCCCGCGTGCCGTCGGCGTGCGTGACCTCGATCGCCGGTTGGCGGAAGTCGCCGGTATCGGCTGTGGGGTATTCCAGCGGCAGCAAACCGGGTAGAGCCCTGGAGCCGTCTTCTTGCACATGCTCGGCGGCAAACGCCATGCTGTTGCGGTTGAGCACATCGAGCAAGGTGGCGTCCGGGATAAGGCGCACGCCCCAATGCAGATGACATAGGTAGCCCGCCGGATACACGGCCATGGCGTAGGTGGACGTGGCAGCTTGTAGAACGAAGATGCGGGTGGTGGGATCGTATGAAATCATGGGATGGGATGGGAGCGGATCAGAGTTGTGCTCCGTGAGTTCGGATCACCTCGCGATACCAAAGGGCGGAGTCTTTCAACGTCCGGGTTTGTGTGGCGTAATCCACGTGGACGAGGCCGAAGCGCGGTTTGAAGCCTTCGGACCATTCGAAATTATCCATCAGCGACCAGTAGAAATAACCACCTAGCGGGATCCCCTCGGCTGCCGCGCGCCGGAAGCCGCGGAGGTAGCGGTGGAGGTAATCGATGCGCATGCCATCGTGGACGTGGCCGTCGATGCCCACCCAGTCGCCACTGCAGAAACCGTTTTCGGTGACGATGAGCGGAAGATTTCCTTGGCCGTAGCGCTCATTGTAAAAGCGGGCGTTCCAGTAGAGTGCTTCAGGTGCGAGCATGAGCCATGCGAGTTGGCCGGTCGGGTGTTCCTGCGGATAGGGCAGGTCCTCGGGCGCGGCGGCGACGGCGCTGCCGCCACCGGCGAGCGAAGTGGCGCTGGCTTGCGCGGCTGACGAGTCGGTATTGGCGCGGACCCGCACCCCAGAATAACAGTTGAAGCCAATGAAATCCAGCGGCTGGTGGAT
>JBGSOI010000215.1:0-17656 GCA_041739215.1 Akkermansiaceae bacterium | reverse complement strand
CAGGAGGAAGCGCTTGAACTCGCCGACCAGGTGGTCGTGATGCGCAACGCCCGCATCGAGCAGGTCGGCGATCCGCAAACCGTCTATGACCACCCGCGCAGTCCGTTCGTTTACGAGTTCCTCGGCAACGTCAACAAGCTGAAGTCCGGCAACGAGACCAACTACGTTAGGCCCCACGAAATCGAAGTGCTTTTCGCCGCCGAGTTCGATCCCGCTACCGACTCGCTCGCCCGCGTGCAGCACCTGTTTTCCGCCGGTCCGATCGCAACCCTAACAGTCAAGCTGGCCGACGGGCAGTTCCTGGATGTGGAACTCTCCCGCAAACAGCTCGACGAGCTGGCGCTGAGCGTGGGGGATGAGGTCGCCGTGCGGACCGCAGAAAGCCTGATTGCATGAACTCGACGAAAGTCACCTCCGTTTGCGGCGCTTCGGCTTTTCCTTGGTGGCGTAGCGGGATTCCTTGAGCTTCGGTGCGGGACCCACCTTGCCGGCGGGCTTGGTGTGCGGCTTGCCGTGCTTCTTGGCGACCACCGGGTTCTTGACGGAAACGTGCGTGCCCTCGCTGGTCGGCTTGCCGGCGACGGAGAAATCCACGAAGCGCTTGTCGAAGTCGATGTTTATCACCCGCAGCGGGATCCGCATGCCTAACTGAATGGTTTTGCCATCCATCGAAACCCAGGCCATGCGATGCGCTTCGAAACGCCAGCGGCCGTCTGGCAGATCCTCGCGTTTCACCACGCCGCGGACACCCATGTTAGGAATTTCCACCATCAGTCCCATCGGCCGGACATCGGTGATGAGCCCGTCGAAAACCGGCGGCTCGTCCGAGCTGGCGACGCGGTCGAGATATTCCAACAGCTTGATCTGCTTGGTCTCGCTCTCCGCGTCGGAAGAAGTGCGCTCGGTGTCGGAAATGTGGCGGGAAATTTCACGCAGTTCCGCCTGCGACGGCGTCCGGTCATGCGGCTTCGGCGCGTTCTCCAACAGCGGCTGCAGCGCGCGGTGGACGATGAGGTCGGCGTAGCGGCGGATCGGGCTGGTGAAGTGGCAGTAGTCGCCCTTCGCCAGGCCGTAGTGGCCGATGGGTTCTGCGGAATAGACCGCTCGCTTGAGGCTTTTCAACAGGCCGAGCTTGATGACGTGCTCTTCCGGCGTGCCTTTCGAGTCATCCAGCAGTTTCTGGATGTGCGCGCGGTTGGTTAGATCTCCGGGGCGGTAGCCGTGGGCCTTGGCGGTCTCGGTGTAGTCCAACAGCCGCGACGGATCGGGATCCTCGTGGATCCGATAGATCGCCGGTTTCATCCGGTCCTTGAGAATCTTCGCGACCGCTTCGTTGGCGGCTAACATGCATTCCTCGACAAGCTGGTGGCTCTCGGTGTGGATCACCGGTTCGGCGACTTCAGCGCGGCCCTTGTCGTCGAGGCGGATCTTGATCTCCGGCATTTCGAGATCGAGCGCACCGTGCCTGAAGCGGCGTTCGCGCAGGGTGGAGGCGAGCTTCCAGCCTTCCTTGACCATGCCGACGAGCTTCGGATCAGAACCTTCCGGCGCGGGTTTGCCATCGAGAATTGCCTGCGCCTGTTCGTAAGAAAGCTTGGCGCGGCTGTGGATGACGGCGTCGATGAACTTCGCCTTGGTGATTTCCCCGTCCTCGGAAATTTCCAGCAGCGCGCACTTGGTCAGGCGGTCGCAATCCGGCTTGAGCGAGCAGATGCCGTTAGAAAGCTCGGTCGGCAGCATCGGCAGCACGCGATCTACCAGATAGGTCGAGTTGCCGCGGTCGATGGCCTCGCTGTCCATCGGGCTGCCCGGCTTGATGTAGTGGGAAACGTCGGCGATGTGGACAGCGAGCGTCCAGCCGCGTTTGGTTTTCTCCAGCCAGATCGCGTCGTCGTGGTCCTTCGCGTCGGCGGGGTCGATGGTGATGACGAGCTTGTCCCGCCAATCCTTGCGGCGGGCGATTTCCGATTCCTCGGGTTCTTCCGGTACCGCGCGGGCCTCTGCCAGAACGTGGTCCGGAAACGACGTGCGCAGCCCGTAGCGGTGGATCACGCCGATGATGTCGACGCCCGGATCACCCGGCCAGCCTAACACTTCGATGACCCGCCCGCGCGGTGTGGCATTGCGGTCCAGCCATTCCTCGAGATCGACAACGACCAGTTGCCCCGGCATCGCGGTGGTGTCGCCGATGACGTCGATTTTTCCCTCGATCGCCTTGTCGTCGCAATCGACCCAGCCGAACTTGCCCTTCTTCTGGTAAATCCCGACCAGCTTGCCGGAGCGGCGGGCGAGGACTTTCTCGACCTTGCCGCGCATTTCATCTGACGGATCCGGAGTGAACTCGCTGCGGGTGCGAAACGGCCGGGCCACTTGCTTGATGATCGAAACGAGGACCTTGTCGCCGTCCAGCGAGGTGCCGACGTTGCGGCGGTCGATCATGATCCGGGAGTTGATCGTGAAGTCGATGCCCGCGGCGAGGTTGTGCTCGTCGGTGATGTCCGGGAAAAAGAACGCGTGGCCTTTCGGGTGGAACTTGAGATTGCCGGTGAGCTGGTTTTTCGGCGGAGCCGGGAGTTCGAAGATGTTTTTCTTGCCGGCATTGAGGACGCCTTCCTTGACGAGCGCGTCGAGGGTGTCGCGCAGCTCCGTGATGCGGGTGCCGGGAAGTTTGAGGCTGCGGGCGAGCTGGGACTTGGATAACGGATTACCGTTCGCGGTGCGGAGGTGGTCGAGGATAAGATCTCGCAGATTTTGGCCGGCCATGGCGGAAGCTTGTCGTTCGGCGTCCGTCCCCGCAACGGCAAAGGCGAAAGAAAAAGTTTGCCGGGCGGGAAATACGGGATTAGGTGTTTACCATGTGAATGCGATTGTGATTGAGGCATTGCCAGCCGTCCGAATCTCGTATTTGCTCCGCAATCGTGAAATCCAACTCAACAACAGCCATGAAAAACCCATCATCCCGCCGCAAGGACGGCTTCACCCTGGTCGAACTGCTTGTCGTCATCGCGATCATCGCGGTGCTTGCCGGAGCCGGATTCGCGGCTGGAAATGCCGCCGTCCAAAAGGCCAAGAAGACGACAGCCCTCGCCAACGTCGTCGCGCTCGAATCCGCCGTTAACAATTTCTTCACCGAGTATGGCAGCATGCCACTGGACCCGGTACCCACCACCGCCATATCTACTGACACGATGGCCGGTGACAGTGGAAAACTTATCAACACACTGCTAGGCATGGAAGTCGGCAGTTCGCCGGTAAATCCGCGGGCAATCAAGTTCCTGTCCGTCCGCGAAGGCAAAAACAAGAAAAACGGAATCATTTATAACACCAACGGCACCACCGTAACCGGCCTGTTTGATCCATGGGGTGGCCCTTACAAAGTCGTTCTGGACCATGATTATGACGAGAAGCTCGATTTCACTCCGTCAGGTGGAAAAGCAGTAAACCTGAACGGACGCCGCGTGGCGGCCTGGAGCGAGGGTGCCGACTATAAAGATGCCAATCTGCCTGGGGATGATGTGACGAGCTGGGGCAAGTGATCTCTTCAATAGCAAAGATTTCATAACCCAAGAAAACCCCGTCCAGCCCCGGCTGTGGCGGGGTTTTCTGCGTCGGCGTGTGGCATGTTTCTCTGCCGCCAATGGCAGATTGGAGCTGTGCCCACGAGGCGCGCAGCACTGCGGCTCACCGCACCACCTCGGTGCCGATGCCGCCGTCGGTGAAGATTTCCAGCAACAGCGCGTGCGGCAGGCGGCCATCAACAAAGTGGACCTTGCGGACGCCGGCGTTGAGGGCGTCCACGGCACTGCGGATTTTCGGGATCATGCCGCCGGAAATCGTGCCGTCGGCGATCATCCCGTCGGCCTCCTTGCGGGTGACGGATTTGATCAGCGAGGAAGGATCGTTGGGATCGGCAAGCAGGCCGGGGACATCCGAAAGATAGACCAGTTTCGCGACGCGGAGCTCCTTGGCGAGGGCGGCGGCGGCAAGGTCGGCGTTGATGTTGAGCGGGCGGCCGGTCGCCAGCTCGGCGGCGAGCGGCGAAATGACCGGGACGATTCCGGCGTTGTGTGCGGCGTCCATGTGGGCGAGCTGGCACCCGACCACCTCGCCGACGCGACCGATGTCGATGCGGTTGCCCTCCTTGTCCGTGCCTTTGATTTTCTCGCCGAGAAACACGTCATTGCCCGGGATGCCGACGGCCTTGCCGCCGAATTCGCGGATCATCCGGACCAGGCCGGGATTGATTTCCTCGGACAAGACGCGGGCGACGATCTCGATCGCCTCATCGGTCGTCACTCGGAAGCCGCCAACAAATTTCGCCTCAAGTCCAGCGGCTTCCATCGCCGCGGAAATCGCCTTGCCGCCGCCGTGGACGACGATGGGATTGATGCCGGCGACTTCGAGGAAAACGACGTCGCGCATGACGCGGGCGACCAGATCCGGGTCCTCCATCGCGGAGCCGCCCATTTTGATGATGAAGGTCATCCCGCGGAAGGCTTGCAGGTAGGGCAGGGCTTCGATCAGGGCGTTGGCTTTTTCGATGGGGTCCATGGCGGGGATGAGTCAGGAGTCCGTGGGAGGGTTCTTCTTGCGCGGAGTTCTCGGTTGGGCGGCTTTTTTCGCGACAGTCTTCTTGGCGGCTTTTTTTGCGGGAGCTTTCGCCGGAGGCTGGGGTTTTGCTTTGGGGACGGCGGAAATTTCAACGGGCTCCGGGATGATTTCCGGGGCCGGAGTTGGTGGCGCAACGAATACCGGAGCGAGTTCGGGAGGTTTCCTCGCGAGCAGCTTGCAAACCACCATCGCGACAACAATCGCCACCAGCATCGCCAGGCCCGGCAACCAAACCGCCGCAACTCCAAACGCGATCCATTGCGCCGCCAAACACGCGCCCGCTAGCACCATCGTTCCCATGTAGCGGACGAAATCCGACGCGCCGCCCAGCAGGATCAACACGGCGACGACCAACGAGAGAATTCCAAACTCCCAATCCTGCGACAGCCGCCGGAATTCGCGGATGTCGGACAGCCCTTGATTCGAGGCGATGGCCGCGATGACTGCGGAGAGATTCCGCGAGAACTCGCGTGTCGCCGGTTCCGCCGCGGTCTGGTCGTCGCGCAGGATCACCGGGTCGGGCGCTTGTTTCGGGAAAAGGTCGTCGCCGCCATCGATCAGCGCTTCGGCGGAAATTTCGGCGTAGGCCGCGAGCGGCTTCAGCGGCAACGCGAGCCGGCCCGCATCATCGATGGGAATGATCGGGCCTGCCGGGCCGAGCTTGAGGAATTCACCTAACCGCACCTCCATGCCATCCAGCGGCAGGTCCAGCCGCTGGAGCACGGTGAGCAGGGAAAAAGAAAACACGACCCGGTCCTCCCAGCGCGCCAGCAGCGGGATGTAGCGGGATGGCGGCTCGGATTCCAGCGAGGAAAACCCCGCCAGCGTCGTTTCCCCGCCGAGAATGATGCCTTGGATCGGCAGTCGGTTCACCAGTGGCAAGGCCGAGACGTCGCCACGGATTTTCCCCTCCGCGAGCGATGTCCGCCGGAACGCCGGCGGCATCGGCGAGGCGACCACCCCGCGCGAAAGCGGCGCGGCCATGACCAGCGAGTCGAAGTTCGACAGCGATTTCTCGAACGCCGCGAGCCCGATGGGATCCGGCTTCTCCCACGCAAAAACCGCCGCCGAGGCGGTCTTTTTCGCGCCGAGGCGGTGGAGGTTCGAGAAAATCACCGCCAGATCGATCGGCGCGGGCGGCGACGATTGGAAGAAGCCTTTGAGGTCGTCGTCCAGCGAAACGATTACCGGTGCCTGGCGCTTGTCGGCCTTTTTTTCAGTCGAGAAGGTCCGCAGGTTCCACGGTTCCGTGTGGCTGCCCTTGCCCGCAATGAACAGCGCGCCGTTCGATGAACCGCTGGCCACCGTCGCGAAAGCCGCGCGATCCAAGGCGGTTCCCGGGATCCATTGCCATGTTCCCAGCGCCGCCGCCGCCGAAACGAGCAACACCCAGAGCCAGCGATAGAAGTTGCCTGTCACTTGTGGGATTTGCGGATCGCCGCGAGGACCGGTGCAAGCGGGACTTCAAGAGGAGTGCCGGCGGTCACCTCGCCGAGCAGGCGCCCGGCCGTCGCGATGTGCGGCCGATACCATTCATCGCCGCGGTTTTTCACGATGTTGCCAAACGCGCCGAGCGCCTGCATCAGGCGTTGCGCGGCGCATTCGTGGAACAAGGTTTCCAGCGGACGCTCATCCGCCACTTCTTCCCACAGCGTGAGAAGCGCCTCGCGCTCTTCCGCCGAGTGATCGAGATAGGGATCGAAAACGAGCGATGCCAGATCGTATTCCTGGCGGCCGCGGCGGAGGCCTTGGAAGTCGATGAGCCAGACCTGGTCGTCCTTCACCATCAGATTCTGCGATTGGAAATCGCGGTGCACCAAGTGCCGCGCGACCGTGCCGAGACGTTCCGCCAAGTCCGTGAACACCGGATTTTTCCGCAACGCGGCGGCCTCCCCGTAAAGATCGAGGAATTCCTCCACCATGAACTCGAAAAAATACTCCTGCTCCCAGCGATACAGACCCGCATCGAACGGCTGCATCAGATGGAAGTCCTTCGCCGGCTTCGCATAAAACAATCGGTCCACCTGCTCGAACGCCGAGCGATACAGCGGCAACCGCTCCGCAAATGGCCGGTCCTTGAGCGACAACAGATCCGCATCTCCCAGATCTTCGACCAGCACCACCCGGTGACGCGCCCGCTCGTGGAGGATCGCCGGCACCCGCAATTTGGCCTGTTTCAGGAAATGGGAAACCGGGATGTATTGCGAATTGTCCTCGCGCTCCTCGTTCCAATGGATGCCGATGAACGGCTCGTGGCTCTTCGTTTTCACCCGCACAATCGTGCGGCCGGAGGCCCCGCGCTTGATCGGCTCCAGGGTGATGGGAACGCTCGGGTCCACTCCAAGAAATTGGCGGGCGGTGGAAAGGATCGCTTCGGTTGGCATGGGCGGCGCCAAACTAGCGTGAAAAACCGCCCGTCTGCCAAGGGAATTCCGGCGCCTTTCACTCGTCGTGGTGAAACCACAGCACCACTAACAACCCCACGCCGATCCCCCACAACAGCCACCTGTTGCTGAAAAGGTAAGGGTAAACCATCAGCGCCACCCCGATCACCCGAGGCTTCCACCGCTCCAGCTTGCGACCATACGAAAACGCACCCCAGCCGATGGTTCCGAAAATGAATCCCGCGAGCAGGTTATAGGGATTGAAGCTGAAATCCATGTCGCGGACGGATGTTGGATGGCCGGGCTGGAATTCCCAGAACAAGTTTGGAGAGGGTGCAAATTCGGCCCACTGCATCCATTCATCCTCTCCTCGAATTTTCCATCAGACCAAGCTCCATGCGGGTTCCCGCCAAAAATTCGCCCGATCCAAGCCGAGGGCACGTCGGCATCAGCTCACAATTGGGACTCGTTGCCGGAAACGCCAACGTCATTCAAACCTACGCCGCAAAATGAAAGAGGGACTTCGGCTTCGAGGGTCGCATCCCCACTTCGGTCGAGCCCATCGACCGGCCGGACGCGTTTGTCGAGCACGGCAAGCCGGAAGCCCTCCGCAGACTTCACGGCCTGACCGCAGAGGACGCGGGGGCGAAAGTTCCGGAGTATTTTTCCTAGTTGGAAGCAGCTTCCTGGATTTTATCTCCCGTTTTCTCGACGTCCCGGCCAAATCCCTTGGCGGTCGCACATGAGCTGGCGAGGCTCGCAACGAGGATTGCCGAGGCTCCGGCGATGATCACGAAAAGACGGAAGGAAGATTGCTTCGAATTCCGACAATTGGTCTTTGCAATGAGTATTGGGTTCATGGTGATGACCATTTTGCAGGCTTCGCGCCATCTTGCCGAAATGCTGCAAGCCATTCATATTGAGACAAATTCAGCGAAATAGCGGGTCGTCCGGCGGGAAAAAGCCTGATGCATGTTGCACGACATGGTTCCGAGACGTAGCGTTTTGCACGATCCTGTCTCAATGATCATTTCATCGATGTCGGCTAAACAACTGGCATTGAATCACTTGCCGATCCATTTACCGACGGCACGCGGAATGGTAAGTGGAAGCTCCAACCCAAATTTGCAAACTGCATGGATATTCTCATTGTTGACGACGAAAAGTCGATCCGCCTGACCACCTCGATGGCCTTGGAAGCCGAGGGGCACTACGTCGAAACCGCGGAGGACGGCAGCCTGGCGATGCGGCGAATCAAGGAGGAGAACTTTGATCTGGTGTTCCTCGATCTCCGCTTGGGAGACGAGGACGGACTCGAAATCCTCCAAAGAATCGTGGCTCTAAAACCACAGCAACTGGTGACGATTTTCACCGCCCATGCGTCGATCGCGACTGCGGTCAAGGCGACCCAGCTTGGCGCGTTCGACTACCTCGAGAAGCCGTTCACGCCCGACCAATTGCGGGCGATTCTGATCAAGGCGCAAAAAGCCCTGAAGACCCAAGTCGAGGTGGTCCGGCTCAAGGAAACAGTCCAAGAGCTGAAAAGCGAAGTCCGCCACGCTTCGCCGCCGCTGCGGTTTTCGTCGGAAGACGCGAAAACCCGCGAGGAATTCGACATCCTGTTCCGCGCCGCGGCGACGAACGCGTCGATTCTGATTCTCGGCGAGAGCGGCACCGGGAAGAGCGTGATCGCCCGCGAAATTCATGATCGGAGTCACTTGCGGGACAAGCCGTTCGTGACGGTGAGTTGCCCGAGCCTGTCCAAGGAACTGTTGGAGAGCGCGTTGTTCGGCCACATGAAAGGCTCTTTCACCGGGGCCGTGAAAGACACTTGGGGAAAGATCCACGCGGCGGATGGCGGCACGTTGTTTCTCGACGAAATTGGCGAACTGCCGATGGAAATCCAGCCGAAGCTGCTCCGCCTGCTGCAAGAGCGCGAATACGAACGCCTCGGCGAAAACAAGACCCGCGAGGCCAATGTCCGCGTCATCGCCGCCACCAACCGCGACCTCAAGACGAGCATCGCCGAAGGGCATTTCCGCGAGGATCTCTACTATCGGCTCAATGTCATCAGTGTGACGGTCCCTCCGCTGCGTGAGCGGATCGGCGACTTGGAACGGTTTGCGAAGGATTATCTCGATTTTTTCGCCGGCCAGTTGGGTCGCAAAATCGAAGGATTGAGCGACAGCGGCCGCTCGGCCCTGATGCGTCACCCGTGGCCGGGCAATTTGCGCGAACTGCGCAACGCCATCGAACGCGCGACCATCCTCGCCCGCGGTGCGGCGGTGGAAGCGGAAGACCTGCCCCACCCGACTCCCATGGCGGCGGTTGGAAACAACCTGGAACAATGGAATCTTGGCATCGGCGGCGAGCATAGCCTGGATGAAATCGAACAGGCTCACCTGACCAAGGTGCTGGGTTGGGCTCCTTCCCTGCACGACGCGGCTTCCGTTCTCGGCATCGACAAAGCCACCCTCTACCGCAAGCGGAAGCGCTTCGGGATCAGTTGATCATCCCCCCACCCACGCCCATGCTCCGACTCCGGCTCTTTTACGGGTTGCTCACCATCATCCTGCTTTTGTGGAGTGTGGGAGCCGCCGCCCTGTTGTTGATGCGGGATTCGGTCACCCGGTTCGACACCCGTTTGAAAGAGGACTACCGGGCGATCGATGCCTCGCAAGCTTTCCGCACCTTGTCCGTCACCCTCAACAGCACTTACCTCCCGCTGCTGGCTGGTCCGCCGCCGGAGCACGCGGTGGATCGGGCATTGTTTGATGATCTCAAGGCGGAACTCCTGGAAAAGCTTGAGACTATCCGCAACATCGAGCATCGGGAGGGCCAGTGGAACAGCGTGGTGGAACGCCTCGATCAATCGCTGGTCCTCTATTGCAGCGGCTATGAGGATTATTTTTCCGGACGGGCGGTGAATCGCAGCGAGCGCGAGAGACTCCTGCAGAGTCTAGCGATTCAAACCCAGCGGATCGTGGACCTGACGGAAAACCTGATGACCTTGTCCGAGGTAAGGCTGTTTTCCGGGGCCGCCCGGCTCGGTGAGGAATCCGGCAAGAACACCTTGTTCGTGGTGACCCTGGTCCTGCTCGGCACGACGATCGCGGCGTTGATTTATTTCCAACTCGTCCGGCATCTGGTCGATCCGGTGTCCACCCTGCACCGTTCGATCGAGGAAATCCGCAAGGGCAACTTCGAGCTGAGTTTGCCGGAACCGTCCCGCGGAAGTGAATTTTCCCACGTCATTTCCGCCTTCAATGACATGGCGACCGAATTGAAGGTCCGGCGCGGCGAAAGCGACCGAAACCTGAAGCGCGCCAACATGGTCAACAGCGCGATCCTCGAGGCGATTCCTTCTCCCGTGTTTGTGCTCAGCGACGACAGCGGAATCGTCCAAATCAATCCGTCGGCGGAAAAACTGACGGAGAGCCTCGGAGTCACCGGGCGCTTGCCGCTGAAGATCCAGCGGATCCTTGACGAGTGCCGGGAAAACTCCACCCATTTCCTGCCCGAAGACCCGCGGGAGGCGTTGCTGTTCCGAGTCAACGAGGAGGAGTTCTACTATCTCCCCCGGATTTTTCGCTTTGCCTCGGACAGCAGCTCGGAATCCGGTTGGGCGGTCCTGCTTCACAACGTGAGTCGCATTCGCTGGCTCGATGACATGAAGACCAACCTCCTGTCGACGGTGAGCCACGAGATCAAAACCCCGCTTACGGGGATCCGGATGGTCCTGCACCTGCTGCTCGAAGAGCGGTCCAACCATCTCGAAGAGATGCAAAAAATCATGGTGACCTCCGCCAACGAGGACTGCGAACGCCTGCTCGTCACCCTGAACACCTTGCTGGATCTGTCCCGCGCGGAAAGCGGCACCACCCACTTGGCCCGCGTCCCGATGGCACTCAAAGACGGTGTGGCCCGCGCGGCCCAGCTCTACAGCAGTGCCGCGACCGCCAAGCAGGTCGAGCTTCTGGTCGAAGAGGGTGAGGAGGATTTTCCCGAGATCCTCGCCGATCCGATCCGCTTGGACGAGGTCATGAACAACCTGGTTTCCAATGCGATCAAACACAGCCCGCAGGGCGGAAAGGTCATCGTCCGCCAATCCAAGCCGGACGCCGAACACCTCCGCGTCTCGGTGATCGACCAAGGCCCCGGCGTGCCGGAAGACAGCCAGAGCCGGATCTTCGAGCGTTTTTACCGCGCGCCGGGGCAACAGGCAGATGGCGTGGGTCTCGGCTTGTTCATTTCCCGGGAAATCATGCGGGCCCATGAAGGCCGCATCGGCTTGCGCGAGCGCACGGAAGACCTGACAGAATTTTACATCGATGTCCCAATCGCGTGAAACAGAAGGTTCGGGAGAAGCCACGAAGCTGCGGGTGCTGGTCGTGGACGATGAACCGACCCTGCGTCTCGGCTTCGCCTATGCCCTTTCCAGCAAGACCACCACGGTGGAAACCGCTGCCACCGGCCGCCATGCTCTGGAGCGCATCGCCGCAACGAAATTCGACGTCATGATCCTCGATTTGCGGATGCCCGAACTCGATGGTCTCGGCGTGATCGACGCGCTGCGCGGCCAGGGCAACAACCTGCCGACCGTTTTGTGCAGCGCCGCGCTGAGTCCGAACGCGGCCCTGCGGGCGATTCGCCTGGGCGTTGTTGATTTCCTTCTCAAGCCGGTGCGGCCGGTCGATCTGCGGCAGGTGATCGAGTTCGTCCTCCGTCCCGGGAAGCAGTCATTTCCGCTGGCGATGCATGCCGCCCGCAACGGCCGCTTGCAGGAGGCCATCCGGTTATTGAGCGGCGAATCCGCGCCGAGCAGGCAGATGTCCAGTTGGCTGAATGTGCTGAAATCCATCCATGCGGACGCGAATCATGGATTTTCGGATCACTTGCGACAGGATCACGTGCTGGAGGAACGGGTCCGCGAAAGTTTGACAATGCTTGCCTTCAACGCATCTCCGGCGCCATGAGCCGCTTCATTCTTTTGCTGAATCGCGCTTCGGGAGGGAACCAGCGGGGACTGGATGCCAAGGAAGTTTCCCGCTCGGTTGAAGCGATTTTCCGCGAAGCGGGCCATGAGATTTCATCGTCCCTCATCGAGCCGGGGCAGATCGAAAAAGCCCTCGCACAGTGCATTTCAAAGGCACCGGACGGGATCATCGTCGCCGGTGGAGACGGCACGGTTTCCGCCGCCGCCCGCCTGCTCGGCGGCACCGGGATCGCCTTGGGGATTCTGCCGATGGGCACCTTCAATCTGGCAGCGCGGGATCTTGGCATACCTCTGGAAATCGAGGTGGCCGCCCGTTTCCTGACCACTGCGGAAGTGGTTTCCATCGATGTCCTCGATGTCTCCGGCCACGCCTGCCTGTGCACGACCATTTTGGGATTTTATCCGGAGTTTTCCAACATCTTCGAGCGCCGGGACCATGGCGGGCAGTGGTGGAAGAAAGCGTTCAAGCTTCTCACCGGCCTGCGGGCGACCTTCCTGAATTCGCGTCCGCTAAAGCTGTCTTGGAACGGCGACGGCAGTGTGGGTGCCGCGCGGACGAAGTTTTCCGCGTTTGTTCCCGGCCGTTACCAAACGAGTGCCGGGCTGATCCCGGCCCGCACGGATTTCCGTTCGGGCAAGCTGACCGCCTACATCGGAACCCACCGCCAGCCCGCAGAAGCGTTGCGAGGCATCCTCGACTACGCGCTGGGACTCCACGAACAAAATCCCGGGCTGCAGCTTGTCACTGCCAGCCACATGACCCTCCGCGCGGCGCGGCGTAAAAGCTGCAAGGTGATGCTCGATGGTGAAATCATCCGCCTCCGTTTCCCGATCCATCTCCGCATTTTGCCGAACCATCTGAAAGTCCTGACCAGCGCGGAAGTCATGGCCGGAACTACCTCGTCCGAGAAATGACCCGCATCCTCCATCTATCGGACCCCCACTTCGGAGCTGCCGATCCGGCCATCGCCACGGTCTTTCTGGAGCACGCGGCCGCGATGCGACCCGACCTCACACTGCTCAGTGGAGACCTGACCATGCGGGCCCGCAGGAGCGAACTGGCTGCCGCCCGCAGCTTCGTGGATCGCCTTCCAGAACCCCGCCTGGTCATTCCAGGGAATCACGACATACCGTTGATCAATCACCCTTTCGACCGCTTCTTCCGGTCATTCAGACGCTATCAGGAGACCTTCGGCGACGAGCTGGAACCCGAAATGGTCGCTTCTGGCGTCCACGTCGTCAGCATGAACAGCTCGCGAGCGTTCGGTTTCCACTCCGATTGGTCCGAAGGCCGGGTTTCCAAACACCAACTCGCCCGCGTGCGGAACCAATTCCAGAACGGACCCGGCGACCACTGCCGGGTGCTGGTGCTTCACCATCCGTTGTTGGCGCTGCAAATCCCCGGGCGGGCCGTGGTGAAACCTTTGAAGGCGCTGCTGGAAACCATCGAGGCCGCGCGTGTTGATCTGGTGCTGTGCGGCCATTTCCATCGATCGCAGGTCCGCGCGACCGGGCTCAGTGGAGCCTGGAAGTCGATCATTTCGCAGGCTCCAACCGTTTGTTCCACACGCTTGCAAGGCGAGCCGCAGGGATTTCATGAAATCCACCTCACTGCGGACCGGATGGAGGTGGTGCACCAAGTTTATCGGATTGGTGCATTCGAAAGCGCTGGATCATGGGCTTTCGCCCGGGGGGAAACCGGCTGGACCGATGCACCAGCCTCAAGGCTATCTGAGCCAGGGGCCGATTCTACAATCTCCGCCTCCGCTCCTCATTGATCAGCGACACAATCAAGAGGCCAAGGAACAGCGCGAACAGGGTTTGGGAAATGCCGGCAGCAGATCCGGCAAGGGTAGTGAATCCCAATATTCCGGCGATCACGGCGAGGATGAAGAAGGTAAAGGTCCAGCTGAGCATGATTCCATGGGGGTAGTCGATCATACCGTTCGCAGGAATCCTGCCAAACCTGATTTCATCACCCAATCGATTGGTTGGCAGTGATCTACCGGCAGGGCGACGATTCGGCAGGCCGATTCCGCGGGGACATCTGCATGAACCGGGAATGCACACTGCATGACTCCCCAAACCAGTAGGAGGGCACATTCTCCATTGTCCTTTCCGGCTGAACAATTAGCCTCCCGCCCAAGTGCTGCCCGAGGCAGCGATCTTTCCCGATTTTTCCATGGCCAGCGAGCTCCAGCGACCCACCGATAAACATGTGCTCCTCTTGGGCACTTGTCTTTGCGATGCCTTCTACGACGACGTCGCGCGGGCCACGGTCGAAGTTCTCGAACACCTCGGCATCACCGTGGAATTCCCCGACAACCAGACCTGCTGCGGGCAGCCCGCCTTCAATTCCGGCGACTGGGTCGCCTCACGCAAAGTCGCCCGCCACACCGCCTCCGTCTTCGCGGGTGACTTGCCGGTCATCGTCCCTTCCGGCTCTTGCGCGGCGATGAATTTCCATGGCAATCCGCTCCAGTTCGAGGAAAACCCGGACCCGTCCATCGATTCGCTGGCGCGTCGCACCTGGGAGGTTATGGATTTCATTTTCAACGGCCTGGGCATCCAAAAATGGCCGGGGAAACTCGCGAGTCCGACACATATCGCGTTCCACCGATCCTGCCACAGCCGCGGTACTGGCAGCGGCGAGGCGACGCTCATGCTGCTCGAGTCCATCGAAAACGCGGTCGTCACCCCCTTCGGCCAAGCCGAACAATGCTGCGGCTTCGGCGGCACGTTTTCGGTCACCTTCCCACATATTTCCGGGCGCATGGGTACGCTCAAGCTCGACCACATCCTCGAAACCAATCCCGACATTCTCGTCAGCGGCGACATGTCCTGCCTCATGCACCTCACCGGCCTCGCGATTTCGCAAGGCCGCCCGATCAAGCACCTCCACGCGATCCAGATTCTCAGGAATTCACTCCCATGATCGGCATCCAACCCATCGACCAATACGCCCGCGACATTTCCGACGAGAAGCAGCACTCGGTCATCGACGGATCCTCGGCCGGTACGGACAAGCGTTACCATGTCCTCCACGGCGACTACCCGGATCCCGACGCCCTGCGGAAACTGGCGGCATCGATCAAAGACCACACCCTCCATCACCTCGGCGACTATCTCGCGAAGGCCGAGAAATCCCTAACCGACCGCGGCGTCAACGTTCACTTCGCCTCCACCGACGAGGATGCGCGCCAGACGATTCTTTCAATCCTCCGCCAGCACGAGGTCACGCAGCTCACGAAATCGAAATCGATGGCGGCCGAGGAAATCCACCTCAATCCGTTCCTGATAGAGAACGGTGTCGAGTGCCTGGAGTCCGATCTCGGCGAATTCATCATCCAGCTCGATGGCGACGAGCCCTCGCACATCGTCAAGCCGATCATCCACAAGAACCGCCGGGACATCGCCAGGACTTTCCTCCGCGAAGGCATCTGTGCCGACTACAACGACGATCCGGAAACCATCACCCGCCGCGCCCGCGTCTTTCTCCGCGCGAAATACATGGAGGCCCGGGCCGTCATCACCGGTGCGAATTTCGTCTGCTCGGACACCGGCCGGCTGGTGATCGCCACCAACGAGGGCAACTCGCGCTTTGGCATGGCTCCCGTGCCGGTGCACATCGCGCTCGTCGGCATCGAGAAAATCATTCCGCAGGAAAAGGATCTCGCCGTTTTCCTCAATCTGCTAGGCCGATCCGCCACCGGCCAGCAGCTCACCGTTTACACCGAGTTCATCAACGGCCCGCGCTCGTCCAACCAACCCGACGGCCCCGAGCACATGCACGTCGTCTTCATGGATAACGGCCGCAGCGACATCCTCGCCTCGAACTGCAGGGAAATCCTCCGCTGCATCCGCTGCGGCGCGTGCCAGAACGTCTGCCCGGTCTATCGTCAGGCGTCCGGCCACGCCTACCGCTCGCCCTATGGCGGTCCCGTCGGTGCCGTTCTATCACCTCTGCTGTTCGGCGACCGTTTCCCCGAGTTTGCCGACCTCCCCAAAGCCTCCTCCCTCTGCGGCGCCTGCAACGAAGTATGCCCCGTCGATATCCCCATCCCCGATCTGTTACTGCGCCTCCGCGACAAGGCCAAGCGCGAGTCCGTCCCGTCCGCCGGATCGATTCCCATGTCACCGTTCGCCCATCTCGCCACCTCGCCCTCGCTGTGGCGCACCGCGATGACCATGAGCAAGGCGATGAACCACCTGCCCATCCAGGTCGCTCCTATCAAGCCGCTGCAGGATTGGTTAGGCCAGCGCACGCTCCCGGAATCCCACGGCGGGGATTTCCGGAAGTGGTTCAAAGCGAGAATGCGTTAGTCGCGCCATGGTAGCCTCCTGATGTTGCAATTTTGAACAAGGCGGACAAAACTCCATTCATGCAGGTTCAAAAGGTGAAATACGTATTGTGGGCGGCCGACTGGCAGCGTTGTCTGAAGTTCTATCAAGACCTGTTCGGTGGTGTGGTCAGCTTCGAATCCGAAGTCTGGAGCGAGATCGTCATCGCCGGAGCCACGCTCGGCATCCACGGCGGCGGTGAAGGCAAACGGACCTGGACCGGGCTCTCGTTCCAACTCGACGATCTCCGCGAAGGAATCACCCGCCTCGTCGAATGCGGCGGATCCCTCGCCTCCGAGCCTAACGACACCCCGGAAGACCCGCTCCACCTCGCCATGTGCGTCGATCCCGAGGGCAACGAATTCATGATGACCCAGCGCCGGAGTTGACGCTCCTGCCAGGGACTGCGGTGGGAAGCGAAGCGCCACACCGCTTTGGATGTTCCAGCGACTCAGATCCCCCACCGCTCCGTTCACGCTTGATCTTGATCCCCCGCCCTCAAATCGTCTCCGATAATAACCCACGACCCCAACCCATGAAACTCGAAACCCTCTGCCTGCACGCCGGATACAGCTCCGACCCGACCACCAACGCCTGCGCCGTCCCCATCTACCGCACCGCGTCCTACGTCTTCAACAACACGGAACACGCCGCCAATCTCTTCGCCCTCCGCGAATTGGGAAACATCTACACCCGTCTGATGAATCCCACCAACGACGTGCTCGAACAGCGCGTCGCCGCCCTCGAAGGCGGCGCGGCGGGCCTCGCGGTCGCCTCCGGCACCTCCGCGATCTTCTACTCGATCATCAACCTCGCCCAAGCCGGCGACAACATCGTTTCCGCTAGAAACCTCTACGGCGGCACCTACACCCAGTTCAAGGACATCCTCCCCGCCCTCGGCATCGAAGTGCGCTTCGTGGACTCCAACAATCCCGCGAACTTCGCCGCAGCAGCGGACGACAAAACCCGCGCGTTCTTCTGTGAATCCGTTTCCAACCCCGCCTTGGAAATTTCCGACCTCCAAGCCATCGCCGATGCCGCCCACGCTCTCGGCCTGCCGCTCATCGTCGATTCCACCTTCTCCACGCCTTATCTAACCAAGCCTATCGACTTCGGCGCGGACATCGTCGTCCACTCCCTCACCAAATGGCTCGGCGGCCACGGCACCGGCATCGGCGGCATCGTCATCGACTCCGGGAAATTCGACTGGGCCGCCGGCAAACATCCGCTCTTCGACGCGCCGGATGGTTCCTACCACGGCCTCCGCTGGGGTCACGACCTGCCCGCGCCCCTCGCCCCGCTCGCCTACATCCTGCGCATGCGC
>JBGSOI010000195.1:0-11272 GCA_041739215.1 Akkermansiaceae bacterium | reverse complement strand
TTTCTCCTAGCCTTCCTTCCCCGGAAAGGTCACCCTTCTCCGAGTTGGCTTCAGATGGTAGTTTGTTCATTTGCATGTTCTGGTATTCCTACAGGGGACTTGAACCCCATTTACAACGTGCCCATGCTGGGCACACACAAGGCGGCGCTGGACAACCCGCTACCCGTTCCCAGTCGAAGTCTGAGGGTAGCTACAAACCTGAACCTGAAGTGGAGGGGCGCTCCCGGTAGCGGGTGCCAGGCCTCGACGTTCGCCAATTAATATTACGCCATGAACGAATCAAAATCGACACTCGCCGATACTTCGGTGTGGGGAGCCTCGTGGATCCTTGAATTCGAAGCAGGGGACCCACCTGTATTCGATGATGTATACGTGCGGCAGACCTTGGGGCGCCATTTTGGCCCATCGACTACCAATTATGAAGGCATGCTAAATATGTTACGGCATGGTGTGATATTTAAGTATGGCACAAAAGATGAGCAGTCTGCTCAGCAGGCTGTTGATGATCTCAGGTCATTGAACCTTATTTGCAGAATAGCTCCGCAATCATCAGATCTCTACGAGAAGTATCCGCCGTTTCTGGCCCCTCCAGGCGCTTTCGTTTCACCACCAATAGTTCTGCGTGTCACCGGCGGAACGGGAGGGAATAGTGCCGAGACTGTTTCTCGGCTCATCTCTCGCCTTTGCATGATTCTTCCTTCGTCAGCTGTCAAATCAGTTCTTGAAGATTGTCGGTTTGGGCCACCCGCTGAGTTTGAAGTATACTATCACGAGCATGCTGATGGTCTGCGTCAAAGACTCGAAGAACTAGGGTATGAAGTTAATATTTCACGCGCCCCTGATGATGACCTTGATTGATAGGGGCGTCGCCATTTGAGCTTGCTCTCCATCCAATCGAGAATGCGAACCGTGCCTCCTAACGGGCCATAAGCTTTCCAATTTCACTTCAACATCCTTTCAATCGCGCCGGTGGGCGCACATTTAACGTTGCCAGAGATTTATCGCATGGGACTCTTAACCTTCAGTATCAACGTTACCTTGGACGGCTGCATCGACCACCAAGCGGGAATTGCCGACGACGAGACGCATGCCTTCTTCACTCGACTCATGGATGAAGGAGGAGCGATGTTGTGGGGGCGAGTCACCTACGAGATGATGGAGAGTTACTGGCCAGCGGTCGCCTGCGGCGACGTGGAGGCACCTCCGGCGATACGCGAATGGGCGGTCAAGCTGGAGTCCAAGCCGAAGTATGTCGTGTCTTCAACGCGTAAAATCTACCCGTGGACCAACAGCCATCACCTCGGCGGCGACTTGCGCACGGAAGTGCAGAAGCTGAAGGACGCGACCCCAGCCGGTGTGCTCCTCGGTAGCGGCAAGCTCGCGACCGAACTGGATAGGTTGGATCTGATCGACGAGTATAAATTCCTCGTCCATCCCAGGATCGCCGGCCATGGCCCGACCCTTTACCAGGGCGGACTACCCTGCACACGACGGCTGGAGCTAGTCGCGACGAAACCTCTTCACAACGGCGCTGTCGCCATGCACTACCGGCGCATGCGCGGCTAACAATTCGCGGCTGGGAACCGGCCATAAGCACCTCAATTTCATGATCATTTTCCTTTCAACTGCTGGCTGGAATAGCCTTTACCGCGGGGCGAAATAAATTGCCATGCTATTAAGGAATCTGAACCCAAGGAGCGGTGGACTCCGATCCGCCCCAGCCCATGAAAAGCCAATGAACCGAGGATCGCCGCGAGCCATTGGCTTTCCATGGGCATCGGCGATTCGGAGATCGCCGCTCCTTGTCAGTTCTCCCGCAGCTTCACCCGGAAGAAGCGCTGGGGATCGGAGATGGGGACGGGGAGGCTGATCGGATCGCCTGCGACGGGCAGGCCTTGGTTGCCCGGGACGTCCCAGGGAGTCCACTGGCCGAGGGTGGCGGAGGTCTCGATGAGGAAGGAGCGGTTGGCCGGCAGGGTGAAGCCGAGATTGAGCGGGCTGCCTGATAGTTGGGGACGGAAGGTGCTGGAACCGTCGAGCGGCAGGGTGCCGGCGAGGAACTCGGACTGGTTGTCCGAGCCATCTCCGTCGGGGTCTTCGGTGGGTGCGCCCTCGCCGCTGCTGGCTGAGCCGAATTTATCCAGCCGCCAATCCGCGTAGGTCTTGCGGGCGGCGAGTTCGCCGGTGATCCAGTTGTCCAGCAGCGTGACGTTGGTTTGATCGATGACGTTGCTGCCGAGCGGGGGCATGCGGGTGAAGCCGTTGGTGGCGGAGACGCGGTGGCGGACGATGGAATTGGCGACGCTGCCGGGCACGACGAGCTTGTTGAGAGGATCGCCGCCGGTGTTGGCGGCGTTGCCGTTGACGAGGCCGGTTGCCGCGAGGGTGATTTCCGCGCGGCCGTCCCAGGCGGTGGGCGCGGTGCCGCCGGATTTGTGGCAGTAGGCACAATTGACCGCCAGATAGGAGCGGACGCGTGCCTCCATTGCGAATTCATCCTCATCGGGCCGGAGGTGGCGCGGAAGGAGATTGGGCGAACCGGGCTGGGTGCCGGAGAAGTAGGAATTCTCGCGGAGGGTGTCGAGCTGGTTGCCGGGAATGCCGAGGATAGATTGCGTTAGATTGAGCTGGCGGGTGTTGAACGACAGGGCGTGTCCGGCCTGCGGAGTGTGACACACCATGCACTCGGAGCGGCTGGGGATGCGCCACGTCTGCGGGGCGGGATTGCCGCCGGCGGTGACGGCGAGGTTGAAGTCCTCACCTGCGTCGGCGGCGAGGATGGCCTCGGTGCCGGCCTCGTTCCAGCGGTAGCTGACACCGTAGGCCCCGGCTGGATTTTTCACGAGGAGGCGGGTTTCTATCCGTTTCTTGCTGGCGGGGACGCCGCGCTGCATTTCCATGTCGAAATGCTTCACCCAGATGGCGCCGGAAGGGAGCGACCACGGGTTTTCTTGGGCCCAGCCGAAGGAGGAGGTGCCGTTAGGGACGACGAACCAGCGGCTTTTCCCGGCGTGGTCGCTCCAGAAGGGGAGGTTCACGCCATAGGGAGTGACGCCGGGGGCGGGGGACAAATCGGATAGATCGGCGAACAGTCCGGTAGCGGTTAGCGTGGCGGGGAAGGTGCCGATGGCGGTGGTGGTGCTGAGGCGCCGGACGATGCCATCGCCGCGGTCGGCGAGAAGGAGGTCCTGGTTGGAAGGATCCACGCCGAAGCCCGCGACGCCGGCCTCACCGATGAGGCGCTGGACGCCGGTGCCGTCGAGGTTGATGGACCAGATGTTGCCGGTTTCGTGGTCCCCGAAGATGTATTTCCCGGTGAGAGCACTGATGCGGGTGCCGCGGTAAACCCGGCCGCCGGTCACGGATCGGCCGCCGAAATCCCCATCCCGGGGATAGTCGTAAACGGGGCGGGTGTGGTAAGCCGCATCGAAATTCCCCGGCATGGTCGGATTGGTGGTGCGAGGGCCGTTGACGTTCCCTTCCCAGTAGACCCAGCCGTAGTTTTTCCCGCGTTCGATCTTGTTGACTTCCTCGCGCAGGCCTTGGCCGACGTCGGCACACCAGAGGACGTTGGTGACGGGATCGAAGGACATGCGCCACGGATTCCTCAAACCGGTGGCCCAGAACTCACGGCGGACGGTGCCGGTGACGGTGGAGCCGTTGTAGGTGCCGTTCCAGTCGCCGCCGAGCGCTACGGCCACGAAGGGGTTGGTCTTGGGAATGGCAAAGCGGGCGACGCCGCCGACGGCGGGATCCGTCGGGATGGCGGCGTGCGGGGTGGGTTCGACGCTGTTGGCCATGTCGCGGTCCACGTCGATGCGGAGAATGCCGGAGAACAGGTCCTTGTTGATGCGCTGGCTGTTGAAAGTGGGATCGTCGTTGCCACTGCCTTCGTCACCGACGGAGATGTAGAGGTAACCGTCGGTCGGGCCGAAGTGGAGGTCGCCGCCGTTGTGGTTGTCGCGGTCGTCGAGTTGCTCGATGAGGATTTGCTCAGCGTTGGGATTTGAAATGCTGGCGATCTCCGCGGCATTGGGGTTGCCGGCCTGTGTTAGAAAGCGCGAGACCCGCTGGTAGCGCAGGCCGCCCTTGGTCACCGAGTAGAAGATGTAGAACTGCCGGTTGCTCGCATAATCCGGGTGAAAGGCGAAACCTAGCAGGCCGCACTCGGAGCTGGTATCGATGGTTTCGCTGCTGAAGGCTAAATGTGACGGCAGATTGAGGAAGACGGAGGCGGTGGGCGAGGTGGCGGTCACATCCGGGACGACCTTGAGGAGGCCGTTTTTTTCACAAACAAATAGCCGCTGGGATTCTCCAGGCGGCGTGACGAGGCAGAGCGGCTGACTGAAGGTGAGGGAGCCGAGGGCGTTGGGCAGGGCATAAACGGTCGGCGGCGGAGAGGCGGGGACGTTTAGGTGCGGGTTCGCGATCTTGAGGCTATTGGCGAAGTTGACGGTCACCGTGCCGGTGGAGGTTTGGCCCGAGGTGTTCTGAATCCGATAGGTGAACGAGTCCGTGGCGGGAGTGCCGGTGGTGTGGGTGTAGAGGATCTGCTTGTCAGCGGTGATCACGGCGGTGCCGGACTGCGGTGCCTGGAGGATGACGAATCCCGGTATCGAAATTTCACCGGTGTCGTTCTTGAGAGCCGGGATCCTGGCTTTCTTCCCGTGCAGCATGGTGATCGAGTCGGCCACCGCGTTGGGGGTGGGAAACGTGTCCGGGCCCGCGGTGCCGCTCGCGGTGATCTGCGGCTGGGTGAGCGCGTAGTCGTAGAGGCGGAATTCGTTGTAGGAGATGTTCGAGTTCTGATCGCCGGACCATTGGGAGCGGCCGAGCCAGTTGTTGACGTCCTGGATCTGGCTCAAGGGAAAGTTGGTGTCAAAGAACGCCATTTGTGTGCCATTGCGGAACCAGGTGAAGCGGCCACCGGTCACGGGATCGGCGTTTGCCTGATAGGTGGCGACGTAGTGGTACTGGGTGTTGAGTGCGGTTGCGATGGTGTTGTTGGCTCCCAACTCACCGGCTCCGTCATTGCGGGCGGCGAGGCGCTTGTCGTTGACGGTGTCGCCGCGCTGGGCAGTGAGCATGAGGTTGTCCCGGGATTCGGATCCGCCGGGATTGCCGAAGGTGTTTGATATTTCCCCGTTGCCGCTGCCGTTGATGTTCATGCGGCCGAAATCGAAGATCCGCTGCCAGGTCCGGCTGGTGTGGATGGTGGCCCAGATTTCCAAGGTGAAACTGGTTTTCGAGGAAATGATCCCGTTGGGCAGGTCGAAATAGGCGGCGATGGTGCTGGTGGCTACTTGGCCGCTCGATCCGCCGGGCAGGGTGAGCACGCTCCCAGTGCGGGTCGCTCCGGTGCCGACGATGGTGCCGGGAGCGGAGGAAATCTGGTCAGGGATAACCGTGCCATTCGTGGCCACGCCGGTGGAATTGAATGACCAGCGGTGCGTGACCGATTGGGCATTGGCTTGGGTGACGAGGGCGGCTGAGGCAAGCAGCCAGGAAATGGGGCTTTTCATCGTGGGCTGAACAGGTTTTGTGAGGCTGCAAACTGTCCCGTACTCCCCATTCTGTCAACCGGTGTGCGACAATCGGAAAATCTGCTGTCAGAAAGTCTTCCTCAAATGCGAGGGCAGGATGTTCAACTGCTCGCGATATTTCGCGACCGTCCGGCGGGCGACCTTGATGCCCTGCTTGTCGAGTGCCTTCATCAGGAATTCATCGGAAAGCGGCTTGGCGGGATTCTCGGCAGTGACCAATTGTTGGATCGCCTCGCGCACTCCGGCGTTGGAAACCTCAGTGCCGTCGCTGGTCTGATAACCAGTCGCGAAAAACGCGCGCATCTCCATCAGGCCGTGCGGGGTGAACACGTATTTCCCGGCGACCGCCCGCGAAATGGTGGTCGCGTGGAGGCTGAGCTCGTCGGCGATGTCGTTCATCGTCAGCGGCCGCAGGTGGCGGTGGCCCTTGGCGAGAAACGCCGGCTGGTGCTCGATGAGCTTGTGGGCGATGGCGAGGATGGTTTCCTGGCGGAGCGAAATGGCGTGGATCAGGCTGCGGCCGTCGCGGATCTGGTCGCGGAGAAACTGGCGGGCCTTCGCGTCGGTGCCGGTTTTGCCGATCATGTCCTTGTAGAAATCGTTGATCCGCAGGTTGGGCAGATGCTCACCGGTGAGGCGGGCATACCAATTGCCATCGTCGTCGCGCTCGATGACGACATCCGGCAAAATGTATGGGTTGCCAGTCGGGTCATACTCGCCGCCGGGATTCGGGGTCAGGCGGCCGATCCGCGAGGCGGCTTCGGCGATGCGCTCGACGGTGGTGCCCAGCGCGCGGGCGATCTGCGGATGACGCTTGCGGGCGAGGTCTTCCAAATAGTCGCGGACGATCTTGTATTCGATGGTGTCTTTGCCGGTCGTGCGCTCCAACTGCAGCAGCAGCGACTCCGGGATCCCGGAAGCCCCGATGCCGGCAGGATCGAAGGATTGGACGAGCTTCAGCGCTTCATTGACGTGTTTGGCCGTGAGGCCCATGCGCACGGTGAGTGTTTTGATGGGCAAGTCGAGAAACCCGCGATCATCGAGGTTTCCCAAAATTGCTTGGGCGGCTTCGCGGATTTCCGGATCGACCATCGAAAGATCGAGCTGATGTTGCAAATGCTGCTGGAGTGTCTCAGGAGCGACGATCGAATCGTAGATCCGCTGGCGGCGCTCCTCGTCCTCACTGGTCCATGGCGAGCTTTTGCCTTCGAGGATCGTGCGGTCGCGCCAATCGTCGTCGGTCTGGTTCATGTAATCCAGCGAGTCGGCCTCTTCGGGATCCGGGCCCTCTTCATCGAGCGAAATGGTTTCGGTCAAGTCCTCCAGCACCGGGTTCGTCTCAAGGGCTTGCTGCACCAGCTGGGAAAGCTCCAGAGTCCCCGCTTGCAGAATCTCCAGACTCTTGCGCATCTGCGGCGCGAGTGTCTGCTGCTGCGAAAGCGATTGATGGAGGAATGCGTCTGCCATGGTCGGCAACTTCTTTGCCGCCGCGAGCCTATGACGCTAAAACTAAAAGCGAAGCAAAAATTGTGCCAGCACCCAAACTTTTTCCCTTGCGCTTGATGCAAGCCATGCTCAATCGGCAAGATGGGAAGAGGTGGATCGATTCCGGAGGACGCGGACGGTCCCTATCAGGATTCAGCTTGACGTTCCGAAACGAAGAATGGTTTTTCTGAAATGTGAAATGGGCAGTTTTTCAGTCGGTTGGCGTGTTGGTCGGGTCCGCTGTCGTTGCCGGTGCGCAAAATGATGCGGCGGAGTTGAGGAAAGAGCTGGATGCCCTGCGCGGCGATTACGAAAAAAGGATCGGCTTGCTGGAATCCCGGATTCGAGAATTGGAAACCAAGCCGGCGGCGGTGCAACCCGCAGCGCCAACGAAGAAAACGGCTCGAAACGACGGCTCCTCCGCCATGGGGCTGGAACCGCTGGAGGAGGATGAGGCTCTGGCCGCGGCGGAGAGACGGGAAGCCGCCGCACGTCTTGGGCAGCAAGAGCTCAGGCGGAAAGTGGACGAACGCTTCGAGCAGGACACGGAGACCCGGGATTTCGCGGGTAAGACCGATTCCGGAGATGTGCTTGCCGAGCGGGTGGAGGATGTGCTCGAAGGGTATCTGGACATCACCGGGTATTTCCGCGCCGGCTACGGACGCGCCAACGAGGGAGGCGCGCAACAGGCGTTTGGGATTCCCGGCGTGAGCAAGTATCGCTTGGGCAACGAGGCGGAAAACTACGGCGAGCTTGCCTTCGCCAAGACGTTTTTCCCTTCCGGCATGTTCGCCGGCGGTGACTCTATCAATCAGGACGATCCGGTCGCGCGGATGGTTTACCGACTCTCTTATTACAATCCTTACTCAAGCTATGGCAAGGGGCCGGCCACGGATTTCTCATCGCCCGAAGCATGGGCATCTCTAACCAACGTGGTCCCGGGATACCCGGATGCGAAGATTTGGGCGGGTAACCGGTTCTATCGGCGTCACGACATCCATATCAACGATTTCTACTTCTGGGACATGAGCGGCGGCGGCGCGGGCATCGAGGATCTGACGTTGGGCAACGGGCAGCTGTCGTTTGCCTGGATCGGCAGTGGCGACGAAAGCGCGATTTACAGCCGCACGGGTCTTCCCGACCCCCTGAATCAGGCGGGCTTCAGCAAGTCGAGTTACGATCTGCGATACTACGACTGGGCGTTTTTCGGCGGGATCGGGGAAGTCGGCCTGACTTACTCGCGCGCCGATTCGGGAGTGGACGCCGACGGTGACAGCGGTCCCGATTCTCACGGCGTGGCCTTGACCCTGGTGCGCTCGGACACGGGATTTCTCGACAAGGAAAGCCTGCACAAGCTGTCGGTCCAGTTAGGAACCGGACCGGCGAAGACGTTCACTTCCGGCTTCGAAACCTTCACCGACAACACCGGCACCTACATCCGTCCGGATCCGGATGAATCATGGCGGTTCCGCGTGACCGACCAGGTGGTGGTGAAACCGCTCGACCAACTCGCCATCGGCGGTGCCCTAGTCTATCAATACACGGATTTCGGGGACGACGCTCCGCACCAGAACTGGGTCTCCGGCGGCGTGCGGCCGATTTGGTTTTTCAGCGATGCCTTCAACGTGGCATTGGAACTCGGCGTGGATTGGGTTTCCGAAACGGCGACCGGTCCCGGCGGGACTCTCGGAAAAATCACCCTGGCTCCGCAGGTCTCGCTGGGGGATCAGTTTTTCAGCCGCCCGGTGCTGCGGGCGTTCATCACCTACAGCCTCTGGAGCGACGGGCTGGAGGGCGAGATCGCGGGACCGGAATATGCCGACGAAACCTCCGGCTGGAGCTGGGGTGTGCAGATGGAATCGTGGTGGTGATGCCGGCCGGTTAGGCGAAGTAACCGACTCCTGCCGCGAAGACCGGCTGGTGCTTGTTTCCAGGGATGTTGACTGCCACGCGCGTCCCGGACCGCTCGGTGTGCGCCATTTTCCCGAAGACGCGGCCGCACGGGCTGGTGAGTCCTTCGATCGCGGAAAGCGAGCCGTTAGGATTGATCGCGATGTCCATGGAAGGGACCCCGTTCTCGTCACAGTATTGGGTGGCGATCTGGCCGCTGCCCGCTAGTGCCGCGATGACCGCGTTGCTGGCGTGGAACTTGCCTTCGCCATGGGAAACCGGGACCCGGTGAATTTCGCCGAGCTCGCTGTTAGCCAGCCACGGCGAGAGCGTGCTGACGATGCGGGTGCGGGCGTAGCAGGAGATGTGGCGGCCGATCGAGTTGTGCACCAGCGTTGGCGCATCAGCCGCGGCATCGCGGATCTCGCCGTAGGGGACGAGTCCGGTTTTGACGAGGGCTTGGAAGCCGTTGCAAATCCCGAGGATCAGGCCGTCGCGGTTTTTCAACAGGTCCATGATGGCATCCGCCACCCGTGGGTTGCGGATGATCGTGGCGATAAATTTGGCCGAACCGTCCGGTTCGTCGCCCGCGCTGAAGCCACCCGGGAACATCAGGATTTGCGACTGACGGATTTGCGCCGCGAGGGCGGTTAGGGATTCCTCGATGTGCCTGGCCGTCAGGTTCCGGAACACCAGAATCTCCGCTTCCGCCCCGGCTTCGCGGAAGGCCTTGGCGGAATCATACTCGCTGTTAGTGCCGGGGAAAGAAGGGATTAAAACCTTCGGCATTGAAATCGGGGATCGTGGATAGGGAATCGGTGATGCGGAAAAGAGCGCGATATCGACCATCTCCGATCCCTGATCCCCGATCTCTTCGCGAGTCGGATAGATCGGCTCGAGCGTGGCGGTCCAGGCATCCTGGAGTTCGGTTAGCGTGTGAGCCTCGCCGTTGAGAACGAGCGTGCCGACTTCGGTGGTTTTGCCCAGTCCAACAGAATTGAACTCCGCGGGGAGAGGTTCCGCGTGCTCGATGAGGAATGCGAAATAGCGTTCGCGAGCAAGATCGAGAGTCGTGTCGATTTCCGCGCCGAGGTGATTGCCGAAACTCATTTTCGCTAGCGCCGCGGCAATGCCCGCTTGCCCGATGTGATGGAGCGAGAGGATTTTTCCGTCCACATTGAGCTGATGGAGCGCGTCGGCGATCTGTCTCAGTTCGGCGAAATCCGGGAGCTGGTCGGCGTCGCGGGAAACCTCCACGAACGAGATCATTGATTCAGCCTGTTTGAACTCGGGCGAAAGCGCGAGGCTGGCCTTGCCCGGTGCAAGGGCGAACGAAACGAGCGTTGGCGGGACGTCGAGTTCGTTGAAGGAACCGGACATCGAGTCCTTGCCGCCGATGGCCGCGAGGCGGAGACCGTGCTGGGCCTGATAAGCACCTAACAGTGCGGCGAAAGGCAGGCCCCAGCGGGTGGGGTCATTGCCAAGCTTGGGGAAATATTCCTGAAGCGTGAGCCGGATGTCGGAACGTCGCGCGCCTGCGGCGACCACCTTGCAGACGGATTCCGAAACGGCGTAAAGCGCGCCATGGAATGGCGACCAAGAGGAAATTTCCGGATTGAAGCCCCAGCTCATGAAGGTGGCGACATCCGTTTCACCCTCCAGCAGCGAAAGCTTGGCCACCATCGCGTCCGGCGGAGTGATCTGCCGGTCACCGCCGAACGGCCACAGGACGGTGCCCGCGCCGACGGAGCCGTCGAAGATTTCACCGAGGCCTTTTTGGGAGCAGATGTTGAGGGAAGAGAGTTGCGAGAGCAGGGTTGGAGCGGGACGCTCCGACAACGGACCGGGGCAGGATGTCCCGGCCACATGGATGTTAGTGGACTGTTGGACCCCGTTGGTGTCGAGAAAAGCGCGGGAGAGATCCACGATGGTTTTGCCGCGCCAGGTCATGACGAGGCGGCCGCTGTCAGTAACGTTTGCGACGTGGCTGCATTCGAGGTTTTCCTTGTCGGACTCGGCGATGAAATAATCGATCTCTGACCCATCCACGCAGATGGCCATGCGCTCTTGGGATTCGGAGATCGCGAGTTCGGTCCCGTCGAGGCCGTCGTATTTTTTGGCAACGGCGTCCAGATTGATCTCTAACGACGGGGCGATCTCGCCGATGGCCACGGAAATGCCGCCTGCACCGAAGTCGTTGCAGATTTTGATTTTGCGGGTGAGTTCCGGGTTGCGGAACAGGCGCTGGATCTTGCGCTCGGTCGGAGCGTCGCCCTTCTGGACCTCGGCGGAGTTCGCGAGCGCGGTGTCGGTGTGTTCCTTCGAAGAGCCGGTCGCACCACCCACGCCATCAC
>JBGSOI010000133.1:0-6686 GCA_041739215.1 Akkermansiaceae bacterium | reverse complement strand
GGCTCCGATGGCAGCGCCAGCAGCCGCTCCGCCGGCAGTCCCCAGGCCCGTGCCCACCGGGTGGGATCCCGGCTCACCGGTGATGGGGTCGCGGTTCGCATCCTTGTTCAAATCTTCGTTTTGATATGGGTTGTCTGTTTTCATAGCGCGATTTAATTAGCAAAGAACGCACCATCGACCCCCAGGTGTGACGGCATCGGCGGAAACCCTTGAGTGCAGCGGGAAAAACCCGCCATTCGAAGGAGTATCCGCGACTCTGTGCCAGAGAGTGGCGGATGCATAACGCACCGGGTCGTTGCAAAACATCTTTCGCGGTGGCGTTTTTCAATGTCCGGCTCGATCGGCGCGCGCCTTTGCGGAGCCGGTTCCTGGCCCGGTGGCGCCGGATAGACCGATGCCGGATTCATAGGGTTGCCTGCACGGGATGATTGGCACTCAACCTGCGATCAATCTTTACATGATAGATCATCCCAAGTCTGAACAAACTGCCGTCCTGCCCGATCCGCATTTGACCCGGCGGGCTGAACCGCAAGAACTTCACTCCTTTCAAGATCTTCCTGAATCGGTCGGGCAGGTTTCCAGCGGTCCTTTAGGTTCGGTTGCGAGGAAGGACCATGTCTCATGGAAGACCAAGCCGGTCACCAACCCTGCACACTGGATTGGCAGGTTGGATTCCGAGCTGGGCGAGCGCATCGATCTCCGGCCCATTCCTAGCCTCGCAATCTGCTTTGGGGTGGGTCTCATCTTGGGAATCATGACGAGCTTTACCGAGAGCTCGAGGTCTGGTTGGTGAAGCAATCTCGGAATCCTTCCCACAAACCGGTTAGGATCCCGCGCGGATTTCATTGGCCCGATATCTGCGATGACGAACGCCGACTATGGAAACCCTGAACGTGCAAACTCTCAGCTGCGGCCTCTTTCCGAAAGAGGTATGGATTGCGGACGCTAACGGAACCTATCGCCACGCGCCTGGTTGGCGCTACATGGTGGCCGCCGGCAATCGTTGCGAAATCGGCGAACATCTCGCTGTCCCCGGGTCGCCAACCGTGATGTGCCAACTGTTGGACGGTGCGCATGCGGGTGTACGCTTCGATCCGCGCGAAGCCAGCTTTCTCTGGCAGGCGGCGGATTCGAATCGTTGCTAGGTGCATTTCCACCGTGCAAATCAAGGGTATCCGGATGGCTTGCGAATCCGGGCGTAGGAAGCCTCCCATGAAAACTTTACTTGACGAACTCACCCGCGGTCTGCCCGACTGGACCGATTTCACACGCTTCGTCATCCGGCTCGTGGCAGCAATGGTCCTGGGGGCGATCGTCGGCTACGAACGCCAGCGCGCCGGCAAGGCGGCCGGCCTGCGCACACATATGCTCGTGGCGATGGGCAGCGCGCTTTTCGTCATCGCCTGTGGTGCGGCGGGGATGTCGATGGATGGACTCTCCCGGGTGATCCAGGGGATTGCGACGGGCATCGGCTTCATCGGCGCAGGCGCTATTCTCAAGCGGCAGGATGAACGAGAGATCGAGGGCCTGACGACGGCCGCGGGAATCTACATGACCGCAGCGACCGGAGTCGCGGTGGGTCTCGGGGTTCTCGGGATCGCGCTGCTCGGCGTGATCCTGACGTGGGTGGTCCTCGGTCTGCTGGGGTTCGTCAGCGCGCGCATCAACCAGAACAATCCAGCAATCGCGGCCGACACGGAAAGGTAAGTATACGAAGTGCCGAGTGATCAATGATCAAAAGGGAGAAGATGATAGAGCTGGTGCTTAAGCAGGCGGCCCCACTTTCGTGAGTGTTTCTCCGACCTGCGCAGGCTGAGCTCGCTGAAGATGTTGGATGCGCCTTTGGTAGTTAGCTGGACATCCAATCGAAGAGCAGTTTGAGCAGAGCGACGGTGCCGATGATGATGAGGACAACCCCAACGATGACGCCGGCGATCAGGAGCACCGCGAAGCGACTCGCGCTGCGAACTGCTTTTTCGCGCTCGGCGGGCGATATCCCGGTGGAGAGAGCCTTTTCCAGCAGATCGTGATTCCGGCGGTTGGATTTGAACCAGACCGAGAAGAGGTCCCCTACGATCGGGATCGAGCCGACCGCGGCATTGGCGAGGATATTGAGGGCCATGGTGACGAGCGCCATGCGTGAGACCCCGCGGCGGCCGGCTTCGCCCATGATGGCCACGCCAGCGAGCGATGCGACCATATCTCCCAGACCGGGAAAAAGGCCCAGGATCGGGTCGAGCCCGAACCGGATATCCGTCCCTGGAATCCGGATGAAATCATCCATCAGGGATGCGACAACACTCGCGGTGGAACGCTTGCCCTCGCCCGTCCGGACCGCGCCATTGTCGAAATCGTTGTGGTGGATCTTGCTCATTCTGCGGGAGGTTAATTCATGCAATGCTCGGTCTCAAGGGTTCAAGCGCGGATGTTGTGTCATCGATTGGGCTGCTGAAGTTGACGTCGCCGGCTAACAGGGGTTCGAAAGCTGAACGTTCCTTCCTTTCATATGCCCGGAAGCATGGCCGCATAAAATCCGGGATGAAATTCATTATGGTATCAGAATTGGAGCCGGAGATGGGATCCGTCAACCGGCCGGAGGAGTCGGTGGGGGAAGGAGAAGATCCGCCTCCGGCGAGAGAGGCCATAGCCGGGTGGAGGCAACTGGTTCCCGGCGCAGCGCCGGGCGGCCGGCCTTTATCTATCTGGCACACCGGTGATGAGTTCGAGTGCCTTCCTGATATCGTCGGGTTTTGTGGGCTTGACCAGATGGAGATCGAATCCGGCATCCTTAGTGCGGCGCCTGTCGTCCTCGGATCCCCAACCGCTGAGGGCTGTGAGAATGATGCCGGGAAAGCGCTTGCGAATCGCGCGGGCGGCTTCCAAGCCGTCGAGTCGCGGCATTCCCAGATCGAGAAAGGCGAGTTTGGGAGAGAATTCGTCGGCAACCTCGACCGCTTGTTGACCATCGTAGGCAACAGCGACTTCGAATCCCTCCATGCGCAGGAACATGCCGAGGATGTCCGCGGCATTCTTGCTATCGTCCGCTACCAGGATGCGCGTCGGGCTCTCGGGGGCCGGTGAGAACCGGATGTCCTGTGAGTCAGAAGGGGAGTCCTGCGGAGGAGGCAGGACGGGCAGGCGCACGGTGAACTCGCTGCCACAACCGTCCCCCTCGCTGAACACGGAGACGGTCCCGCCATGAAGTTCAGCCAAGGTCCTGGCGAGTGTAAGTCCGATTCCCAAACCGTCAGTCGAGCCGCTCGCCCCTTGGTCAAAAAGCTCGAAAATCGTACCCTGGACAACCTGGGGAATTCCGATCCCGTCGTCCTTCAAGCGAATTTCCACCTGACTGTCTCCATCCAAGGTCGCCTTCAGTTGGATCTTTCCTTCAAGGGGCGTGTATTTGACGGCGTTGGAAAGGACGCTGGTGAGGATTTGGTTCAGTCGATAGCAGTCTCCTTCAAGTAGGATAGGCTGCTGGGGGATCTCACAGATAAATTCTTGTCTCCGCTCAGCAAGACCGGGCCGCACCGCCTGCGTTGCGGTCTCGATTACCTCGGAAAGCAGAACCTCGGATTTTCGCAGGACGATTTTCCCGGTGGTGATGCGCGCCATGTCCAGCAGACCGTCGATGAGATGAGTCATCTGTCCAACCTGCGTCTTGAGAACCTCGCCTAATTGCGAGATTAGATCGTGATTTTCCGGCGAGCGCAGGATCATATCCACCGCGGTGAGGATCGGCGCGAGCGGATTTCTCAACTCATGGGCGAGGGTGGCGAGGAATGCATCCTTTCGCCTGCCGGACTCCCGCAGGTGCTCTATCTGCCGCTGCCCAGTGAGGTCGCGGGTGATTTTTGCAAACCCCTGCAGTTCCTTTTTCTCGTCGTAAAGCGCGGTAATGACGATATTGCCCCAAAATCGGGTTCCGTCCTTGCGCAGCCTCCAGCCTTCGTCCCTGGCGCTGCCATCCTTGGCGGCCTTTTCCAGAAGACTGGCTGGCAATCCGATGGCCCGGGCTTCAGGCGGATAGAAAACGGAGAAATGGACGCCCAGGATCTCATGTTCGTCATACTGTTTGATCCGGTGGGCACCACTGTTCCACGACATCACGTGGCCTCCGGAGTCCATCAGGAAAATCGCATAATTCTGGACACTCTCGATCATCAGCCGCAGGCGTTCCTCGCTTCCATGCAAAGACTCCTCCGCCAGTTTCCGTTCTGTCAGATCCCGGGTGAATTTAAGGAACCCCGCAACTTCGCCATTGCCGGCGCGGATCGCGGTGATGGTCACCGCCGCCCAGAAGCGGCTCGCGTCCTTCCGATAGCGCCAACCTTCCTCCATGAATCGCCCCACTTGGAACGCTGTTTGCAACTCGAGCCCAGGCTGGTTCCGCGCGAGGTCGTCTGGAGAATAGAAGCGTGAGAAGTTCTCGCCCACGATCTCTTCAGCATTGTAACCCAAGAGTCGGGCGGCGCCCAAATTCCAGTCAAGAATGGTCCCGTCCAGACTCATCATCAAGATGGCGTAATCTTCCACGGAGGCCACCAACTCATCAAAATGCCCCCGCTTTTCAATGAGCCATTCCGTGGCTTCCAAAGATGCCTTCAAAACTGGGTAAGTTGGTGGATTCATAGGGGAGTCTGGTTTGTTCGCAAATCACATGCCATGAATGCCTTCCTTGCGATTGCAACGGATACCTCCAGCGGCTTCCCAACCCTTGATGCAGAGTGCCTGATTCCGGCCCGACAATACCGGATTTGCACGCTTCCCAACGTCGAACTTTCGGGGGCTCGCGACGCGGGTCGGCCACGGAACTCCCACGTCAAACGCACCGGGTGATTCGGACTTGAACTGAAATACCATGGGTGCTAATGAACACCCCGAAAGCAACGAAATGTTAGAATCCCTCCGCCTCCTGTTTGATACGTCGGACTTTCCCGCCCGGTGGAACTGCGGGAGCTGGAGTCCCGCCCATGGCTGGGTTCACATTCTGGCGGACCTCGCCATTGCGACAGCTTATGCCATGATCCCGCTGGCTATCGCGCGCTACTGCTGGGTGAAACGTTCCGAGCTCGCGTTCCCGAAGATTCTCTGGCTGTTTGCGGCATTCATCTTCAGTTGCGGGAGCGCTCATTTGGTGGAAGCCATCCTGTTCTGGTTTCCCATGTATCGGTTCGCCGCCTTGCTCAAGGTAATCACTGCCATTGTCTCTTGGGCCACTGTGATAGCGATCATCCGGATCGCTCCGAAGGCGCTGGAACTACCGGGACTCCGTCGCGTCAACGACGAGCTGCAGCAGCAACTGTCGGTCAGCCGGGAGGCTCGTGAAGCCTTGGAACGCAGCAATCGCGATCTCACCGATTTCACCGGAATTGTTAGTCACGATCTGAAAAACCCGATTTCCGGAGCTCTGTTCATGGCGGAACTGGCAAAGGAGTCCAGCGACGCCGGTGATGCAGATCTAGCAGGGATCCAGTTGGATATCGTTCTGGGTTCATTGCGGCAGATGAACCGCTTTGTCACGGACTTGCATTCCGAAGCATTGTCGAGAAATCCCGACGCCGAGCTGTCCCAGGTGTCACTGGATGATGTGCTAAATAGGGTCTTGAAAAAGCTCGCCCCTCTGCTGGAGTCCGCCCGGGCCTCAGTCGAAGCCGGTAAACTTCCACGGATTTCTGGGAACGAAACGCTGCTCCTTCAGTTATTCTCGAATCTGATCGAGAACGCTTTGAAGTTTCGTTCGGAAGACGATCCTGTTATTTGGATACAAGCGTCGTCGGAAGGTGGCCAGGAGATCGTTCGGGTGGGTGATAATGGCAGGGGAATTCCCATTCCAGACCGGGAATTGGTATTTGAAGCACGTGCGAGGGCAAGTAATGCCGACACCGCACCGGGTAGCGGACTGGGCCTGGCCCTGTGCCGGCGTATCATGGAAAGCCACCGCGGTTTGATCCGGATCGCATCATCAGACAAGGGCACGGTATTTGAATTGGTTTTTCCGCAGCATTGATCTGCGACGGTGAAACTCGGCGGACTGGTTGAATTCAGCGCCCAGGCGCTGGGTCGGCTTGCATTTTTTCCTGCGGGCCGCAGCGATCATGCCGTTGGCCCGCAAAATTTCAGGATCTGGAGGAACTGCCTCGAATGCATTACGCACAGGAGCGATGCAATATACCACCCGCTTTCGATTTGGGAAGAACATGGCGTTGTCCACCTCTTCGGGCGATTTCTCTTTGGCCATGGCGACCAGTGCTTCCTCGAACCGAAGCAGCGGACTAACCAATCCGTCGATGGTCATTCGCAGGAACGAATCGTCCTGGCGGCCCGCGAGGTTGACGCCCGGGGACAGGACGCAGGCCTTGGCGGGCAACCGTCCCAAGGGCCCCGCCACGCCGGCCAGAATTGAAGCCGCGACCGCAATGGCGGTGTGGGGTGCCACGACGCAGGAGTTGGCCCAGGCGTCGAGACCGAGCGGATCGTCCCCAAACGTCGGGGGAGGGAGTTGTGGGTTAGACATAGTCCAGGCCGGTGGTGGGTTAGAAAAGAGGGCTCTTCAGCAAAATCTGTGGGTGAACTTTGGTTCGGGCAGGTCTCCAAGTGTGTGATAGAGAGATGTTTGTAGCAGATCAAAGCTGCGATAACCATAAGCTTTTCTCATGCACAGATTGATCCGCAGGTTGAGGCCT
>JBGSOI010000095.1:0-15503 GCA_041739215.1 Akkermansiaceae bacterium | reverse complement strand
CAACTGGCTCAAAGCCCGCAGCGGAAAAGCCAGGCGCGCCGCGGCCTGATTGCATAGCGGAGAGAGAACCGGGAACTATGACTGCTATGCTACCGCCGTAGCAAACCCATAAGTATGCCGCTTGGGGCAACGCTTACATTTTAACTTTTATGTGTTGTCGCGTTTCTCTCCTCCGGTTTGATGGAAGGGTGGTTGCACAAGCTTCTTTTTCCAAAGGTTCAAAATTCCAATTAGAAGATCGAAAGCCTCCTCGGACATTGGAAATGGAATACGGGCGACTTGCCCGTGATCCACCAAGATCGGAAGTTCCTGGTTTATTGGTGTTGTGCGTATTAGAGGAGTCAATGGTTGATCTGCGGGGAGGATTGATCGCTGAGTCGCTGGAGCGGTAGCGATTGAACTCCTTTCAGGCATCGGCGGTTTAATCTCATCGACATCCTCGAAGTCACTCGAACTGGGCTCAACCAAATCTCCTAGTTTAGCAAGGTCGAATGATTCTCGGTAGTTCTTGATGACATCCGAGGTAGCTAACTCATTGTAGCTTTTATCTCGAATCAAGAAAGATTTTATAATCGCATCACTTGGAAGTGTGCTTTGATACCGTTCCCAAAGAATTTGGTGAATCGTCGGCATCAAGGCAGCTTTTTTCAAAGATCTGACCTTTTTCTCATCCTCATCCGGAAGATGAATGATATCCTGAGCGAGCTCAGTGAGGCGGATTCGACGGTTGTCTTTGGAACCTGATTCTCAAGGCTTGCACGATAAAATCTTAACCTTGTCCAAAATATGTTAAAATCAAGTGCTGTAACTGATGGAAACGGAACATCTGGATCCATTCACTGTCGGTGTTCCCACCGACGATGCTGTTCTTGTAGCCATAGTATACGTATCCGGATTCCATGCGTTCAGTCATGTGTTTGATCAGTTTGTTCCTATCAGCCTTTTTCGCGGAAATGCTCAGGCATAGCAACAGCATTGTGTTCGCTGTTGCCTCACTTCGTCGATCGTGTCTCCAGATACCGCTTTTCACTGGCCGACATGTCGGAGCAGTCCGGAAAGGCTACGCCAAGAGTAGGCCGGGCGGGAGCGACTCGCCGTAGAGGCTGGTTTGGTCGGCGCGTTCGAGGGGGATGAATTGCTCGATGCGGGAGATTTTAAAGGGGGGGACGCCGGCGGCTTCCAGCTTGCGGGCGATTTCCTTGCGGAGGGGTTTGGGAAGGTCGTGGGTGCGGTGGTCGGTGACGCGGGCGGCGCGGAGGAAGAGTTCGGGGAGTTCGGGGGTGGCTTTCCAGTCGTGGTCCTGGAGGGTTTCGAAGGCGGTGGCGACGAGGTCGGGGGGGAGGACGGCTTCGGGGCCGGCGTGGAGGGGGGTGCGGTTGAGGAGGAGGCCGAGGGAGACGAAATAGGGGGCGGCGTAGGAGGCGGTGGCGGATTTGGCGAGGAAGAGGTGGATGAGTTCGGTCTTGGTGGCGGGATCGATGCGTTCAAGGGAACCGGCGAGGCGGATGAGTTCGGCGGGCGGGTTTTTCTGCTGGCGGAGTTTGGGGAACTCGGAATCGATGAGGGTTTGCTGGCGCTGGCGGTCGAGGCCGCCGGCGAGGCGGCGCCAGAGGATGTATTGCTGGAGCTGGATTTGTTTGCCGGGGTGGGCGAGGCCGGCGGTGTGGAGGTTCCAGAGATCGTCGATGCGGGCGGGATCGAGCTCGGCGCCGTAGCCGGGGCGGAGGAGGAATCCGGCGAGGATGAGGAGGGTTTCCTCGTGCTCGACGGAGTTGACGCGGCAGGGAATGCAGCGTTTGAGGGTGGTCCAGAGGGTGCGGATGAGCATGAGGTTCCACTCGTTTTTGGGGGAACCGAGGAGGGATTCGAGGCTCTTGAGGAGGCGGGCGGCGGTGAGGGGATCGGCGGGATCGAGGTGGGCGCTGAATTGGGTGACGATGCGTTGTTTGGCGGCGGCGAGGGTTTCCTCAGGGATGCCGGGGTCGGTCTCGGCGAGGACGAGGGTGTCGTCGGTGCGGAGGTTGAAGGCGAGGGGCCAGGCTTGGGAGATGGCGGGATCGGCGCTGACGCATTCGAGGTGGAGCAGGCCGAGTTCGGTGAGCTTGGCGGTGAGGTGGACGGAGAGGCGGTCGGCGGTTGAGGAGGATTTCTCGGCGAGGCGGGCGGTGGTTTGGAGGGGCGGGAGTTTGTGGAAATCGCCGGATTTCAGGGGGACGAGGGTGCCGGTCTGGTCCTTGTCGTGGCGGGTGGAGTAGTAGGTCTGGAAGCGGACGGGGCGGTTGAGGCGGAGTTCGAGGCCGGGAGGGGTGAGGCGGAATTCGACCTCGGGCTCGGCTCCGCGGGGGAGGATGCAGACGAGGGAGGGGTTTTCTTTTCCGGCCTGGTGGACTTCGAGGTAGATGGAACGGGCGGCTCCGGCCTGGATGCGGGCACTGCGGTGGTGGAGGATGCCGCCGAATTTCGCGGCTCCGCGGGCGACGGCGAGATCGGGTTCGGGGTTTTCGAGGACGAGGGGGTGGCTGTTTTGCCAGATGCCGATCTGGTGCTGGAGGCGGGTGCGGAGGGATGCCGGGTAGAGCGAGCCGCCGTTGAAGAGGATGGCATCGACGGGCGGGAGGTCGCGGAGGAAATTTGCCAGATATCGGGTGACGGCGCTGTCGGCGGCGTAGGGCAGGCCCCATTCCTTGAGGGCGGCATCGGCTTCGATGGGGCGGGCGTCGGCGGGGACTTCGGGGTAGAAGCCGTCGAGGAGGATGGTGGTGATTTCGTGGCGGGCGAAGCGGGCGGAGAGGGTGCCGGCGAAGAGGCTGGAGCCGCGGCCGGGGAGGGAAACGGGGAATTCCTCGGCGGGGTCGCCGTCGGTGGCGAGGCAGCGTTCTTTTAGATCGCGGCAACGGGCGACGAGGTCCTGCCACTGACTGCCGGCGAGCGTTTCGCCCTTGCCGGCGAAGCGGGGCTCGAGGGCGTGGGCGATGGCGAGGTCGATATTGTCGCCGCCGAGCAGGAGGTGATCGCTGACGGCGACGCGGCGGATGGCGGGCAGCGGGGTGCCGGATTGGCGGGTGATTTCGAAGAGGGAGAAGTCGGAAGTGCCGCCGCCGATGTCGATGACGAGGACGGTTCCCCCGTTTCCGGGGAGCTGGGACCAGAGGGCGGCTGGGTCGGCGTGGGCTTCGAGCCAGCGGTAGAAGGCGGCTTGGGGTTCTTCGAGGAGGCGGACGTTTTGGGGGAATCCGGCTTCGGCGGCGGCGTCGAGGGTGAGGCGCTGGGCGACGGCATCAAACGAGGCGGGGACGGTGATGGTGATTTCCTGGGAGTCGAATGGGGAATCGGGGAATCGGGTGTCCCAGGCGCCGCGGAGGTAGTTGAGCAGCAGGGCAGAGGCGCGGATGGGGGAGATTTTTTGGTCGTGAGGGATTTCCTCGGAGGCCCAGGGGAGGAAGGCGGTGGTGCGGTCGACGGCGTGGTGGCCGAGCCAGGATTTGGCGGAATGGGCGACGCGGCCGGGAGTCTCGCCAGCGCGTTTGCGGGCGAACCGGCCGCAGAGCCATTGGGCATCGCTGGACTGGCGGGTGGGTGCGAGTTGGGCTGACTCGGCTTTGGTGGGGAGGTAGAGGAAGGACGGGAGGGTGGTGGACTCGGCGAGGCGGTCGGTGGATTCCCATTGGGGGATGGGGAAGACTTGAGTAACGGAGTCCAGGGGGGCGAGCGGGAGGAAAGACAGGGCGCAGTTGGTGGTGCCGAGGTCGATGCCGATGCTGAATTGGGGGGTGGGCATGAATCAGGGTTGGGAGAATTTGGGGACCACGAATCGGACGAATCTAACGAATCTCAAGAAGGGTGGAGAAGATTTTTGACCACGGAATACTCGGAACACACGGAAGGGAAGAGGGATTCTGAAATTGGAAGTCTGTTCTTTTTCTGTGTGTTCCGTGGTTTCCCAATCTTCCATGAGTGAAGACCAGACTGGAATGTCTGCATCAATTTCACGCGGAGCGGACTTCATTGAAACGGATTCAATGTCCTGACTCCGGTTTTCACGAAGTCGGCGGTGTTGCGGGTGACGAGGGTTAGAGAGTGGCGGCTGGCGGTGGCGGCGATCTGGCTGTCGAGAGAGGGAACATTCACGCCTGCTTTTTCCCACTTCGCCTTGAGCTGGCCCCAGACGTGGGCGGTGCTGGTGTTGAATCCGAGGATGCGGCCCTGCATGCAGTCGCAGAGGGACTGGAGCCATTGCTGGAGCTGCGTCTTGCGCTTGCCATCAGGCAGTCGCTCGATGCCGCGGCGGATTTCGCCGATGGTGATGGTGCTGACGTAGAGTTCGCTCTCGTGCTGGCGGAGCCACTCGATGACTTTGGCGTCTGGCATGCGCTTTGCCTGTTCGCTGAAGACGTTGGTATCGACAAGGTAGCTCAAAACACGAGGGGGGCGGAGTCGTCGTTTTCCCGCTCGGGGATTTCAAATGGGCCGGGGCAAGCCAGGAGAAGATCCACCAAACCGCGGTTCGCGGGCTGGGTGATGCGGCGCAGGGTGATGGTGTCCTCGTCCTCGATGGTCACCTCGAAGTCATCGCCTGCCTGGAGGTGGAGCTGGTCGCGGATGACTCCCGGCAGAACAATCTGGCCTTTTTGGGATAAGACGGTGGTCATGGTAGGAATATCTTACATGGCGAGATTTCGATGGCAAGAAGTGAAGACGGGGAACCACGGAACACACAGAACACACGGAAAGGAAGGGGGACCTGGAAATTGGGAGCCTGTTCTTTTTCCGTGTGTTCCGAGTATTCCGTGGTTCCACATCTTCCATGTGGGAAGAACAGGCAGGAATGCCTGTATCACGCCGGGGTTACTCGGTGCGGACTTGGAATTCGACCTTCCAGCGTTGGTCGGAGGCGGTGTGGTTCATCCAGAGTTCGAGGTTGCCCATTTCGGTGACGACGGCGTCGATTCTGACGGGGATGACCTGGCCTTCGGGGAAGCCTTCGAGGACGGGGAGGTTGACTTCGATGCGGCTGGTTTCCTCGAGTTCGCGTTCGGCGTTGGGAAGGATCTGGCCGGGGGTGTCGCCGCTGCGGATTTCGGAGGAAAAGAAGCGGAAGCTGGCGGGTTTGCCGGTGACGAGTCCGAATTCGCGGCCTTCGATGAGGCAATCGCTGCCTTCCTCCATGCCTTGCGGGACGACGCAGAGCGCTTTGACCGGCGGCTTGAATCCCGGGACGGCGGGCATCGAGGATTCGAGGCCGATGTAGTAGGAACGGGCGGTGCCGGCCTTGATGCGGATGCCTTGGCCGGTGGCGCGGTTCTGACCGTAGAAGGCGGCGCCTTTGGCCACGGCGAGGTCGGGTTCGTCGCCTTCGAGAGAGCGGACGAGTTCGCCGTCTGCCCAGGAGGCGAGCAGATCGAGGACGCGCTGGCGGACGGGTTCGGCCTTGAAAACGCCGCCGTTGAAGAGGACGGCGCTCGGTTTCAGGTAGTTGCCGGTTTGCTCGCCGACGAGGGCGGTGAGGGATTCGCTGGCTTTGACGTTTTGCAGGCTGCGGGTGAGGAAACGGGCGAGGTGCTTGCTGATGACGGGATCGGACGCGTAGGGCAGGCCGAATTCCTGGAGGGCAGCACCGCCGGTTTCGAGCGGCACGTCGGTGACGCGGGTCATTTCGAGGAAACCGTCGAGCACGACTTGCTCCAGCGTCGCGCGATCGAGCTTGGTCGAAAGGGTTCCAGCGAAGAGGCCGGAGCCGCGGGATGCGACGGTGACCGGCACGTGGTCGAGTGAGGGATCGGAAAAGAGGGTGATTTTCGCGACGCTGGCGGCGTGGATGAGGGAGAGGAATTGCCAGTCGTCGATGGTTTTTACGGTGTCTTCGAGCTGGGCGCGCAGGGTGTAGGCGAGGGCGAGATCCATGTTGTCGCCGCCGAGCAGGAGGTGCTCGCCGACACTGATGCGTTCGAGCGCGAGATTTCCACTGCTGGAAGTGACGGCGATGAGGCTGAAATCCGCCGTGCCGCCGCCGACGTCGCAGACAAGGACGATGTCGCCGGCGCTGACTTGAGTGCGCCAATCGGCTCCGGCCTGGGCAGTCCAGGCATAGAAGGCGGCTTGCGGTTCTTCGAGCAGGACGACGTTGGGCAGGCCCGCGGCTTCGGAGGCTTCGTAGGTGAGGTTGCGGGCGACTTCGTCAAAGGATGCGGGGACGGTGAGGACGATCTGGCACTTTGAGAGATCCCATTCACGGCCTTGGGCGGCTTCGGCGTAGATAAATCCTTGCTTAAGGTGCGCCAGGTAACGGCGGGAGCATTCAAAGGCGGAAAGTTTTCCCTCGATGGTCGAAGCCCAAGGGAGAACCGCTTGGCGGGGATCGACGTGGGGATTGGAAAGCCATGATTTCGCCGAGGTAACGAGACGGTCGGGAACCAAAGCCCCGTGGACGCGGGCGAAATGACCGATGATGCCGGATTCCGACTCCCACGGCACTTTCACTGCTTCTGCGGAGAATTCATGCGGATTCGGAATGTAGAGCGCCGAGGCGAGAGTCGGCATTTCGCCGATTTGATTGGGCGCGAGGATCTGGGTGATTTCGACGATGGACGCGTGTCCGGTCTCGAAATCAGCGACCGCGACGGCGCTGTTGGAGGTACCAAGGTCGATGCCGAGGCTGAATTGAAAACTCATGGGGGAAATCGGGATGAATGGCTCAACCGACCTCCACCTGCGCCGGAGCGATCGGGGGCAAGCGATCGGCTTTCAAGACGCGTGGAAGTTTCACCGAAGTGGTTCGCCAGCCTTGATGAACCAGCTTGCCAGCGAACGGCGCTTCGCCCGCAAGATTGCCGACCAAGCGGAATTCATCGGCCGCGTAGCCGACGGGCACGGTGATGGATTCCCCTTCGCCGCCAGGGCTGATCGGTTCGATGTGGAAATGCTCGTTCAAGGCCTCTTTGCAACCCTGATGCACGGCGCGTGCCACCTGACCCACTTGGCTGTCGTCGTAAGGTGTGATGTCCTCCATCAGGAAATCGATGAAACGGCCTTTTTCCTGAAATACCCCGAGCAAAGTGACGACTTCCGCCTGCGCGTGGTTCTGAGGGATGGCGGCGGGAACCGGTTTCACCGCTTCCGCGACGACGGGCTTGGGAGCGGGTTCAGGGGCGGGTTCGGGAGCCTTGCCGACAAATGAAAACGCCAGCACGGAAAGCGCGGCGACGAGCGCGGCGATGGTGAGCAATTGGGAAACCGGTGCGGCTGCGGGCACAAGCAGCGACGCGATGAGAAGAACGAGAAGGACAGCGGCGATTTTCACGGATGATGGATGGCGATGAATTGGCGAAAGGGGCGGGATTCTTTGCCGGGAACATACCTATCGACCCCCCGTAGCCAAGGACTTTGATCGCGGAGCCTTTTCCGATCTCACTCGGCAGCCGCGGGCACGACGAGTGTCGGCACGGTGGCCTTGCGGACCATTCCTTCCGCCACGCTGCCTAACAGCAACGACGCGATCACGCCGTGTCCGTGCGAGCCGACGACCACGAAGTCCGCGCCACTTTGTTTGACGTGGTCGAGCAACGCGTGGAGCGGACTGCCTTCGGCGATCTGCGAAGTGGCGTTTGGCACGTCTGCTTGGACGGTGGCGAGGAGTTCCGCCAGTTTGGTGGTCGCCCGGCGTTTGGCTTCCTCTTGGAAGGCATTCATCGCGGGGAATTCATCCGGCGTGAAGCCGTAGGCGGTGTAGCTGGGTTCCGGTTCGATGACGTGAAACACCTGCAAGCCGGCTCCGAAGGATTTTGCCAAACGAATGGCCATTTGAAGCACTCCGGGAGTGGCGTTCGAGAAATCTACTGCGACAACGATGTTTTTCATGGCTTCCCGCAGATAACACCTGATCCCGTCCATTGCCAAGCTTGATCACTGGACGCATGGAGAATCCGAAATCATGCACAATCCCGGTTTGGCAAATCCGCTGGAATGGGCCACGGTCAGTCCGCCATGATCCGCTTCCTCCATACCCGCATCCGCGTCCAAGACCTCGACACTTCCATCGCCTTCTACCAGAAGCTCGGCTACTCCGAAAAGGACCGCAAGGAGTCTCCCGAGGGCAACCAACTCGCCTTCCTCGAACTCCCGGGAAATGACGTCTTCCTGGAACTCACTTGGTCGGAGGGATACAAAACCACTTGTCCCGAAGACCTGATGCACACCGCGCTCGGCGTGGATGACATCATCGATTACTGCGACAAGGTCGAGAAAGCCGGAATCGAAATCTGGCCGTCAGGCTGGCGGGAAAAGTTCTCCACCGGCGGCCGCAAAATGGCGTTTGTTACCGATCCGGATGGGTATGAGGTGGAGATTTTGGAGCGATGACCATCTGAAATAACTTCGGTTAGAATCCGGCGAAGCATCAACGAAGGCCACCTCTCAAAAGAGAGTTCGACAATTAAATGATTTGCCAAGAACACATCCTGACAATTCTTGCCGATGCGTTTCCCGCGTTCATCCCCGACGCCGACGTGGTAGATATGCCTTATGTCGTGCTTGGAGGTTTTGCGCGGTTCGTGATCGATATTTATGAGTCTGGAGACGGGACGGAACTGAGGAAAGCAATTGAGCTCATCGAACTTCTGCACACCGATGGCGATCCCTTCGTCAGAGAGGCAGCCACGATCGGTGTCCTCGAAGGAATCCAGAACTCACTCCTAACCAGAGGAGCTATTCTGCATGGCTTTGAGGCTTCTTTGCTGCCTGAATCTCGGCGTTGGTGGGATTCCTTGATGGGGTTCTGGAGTAGAAGCATCCCGAATGTAGGGGCAGATCTCAAAAAGTAGGAGATCGAGCAATTCGAGGATCCCGATGAGCATCAGCTCTCCAATATCATATCTAACTCAACCAGATAGCATTTCCCGCCATTTTGGGAGGCCTATCGCCCTGCCAGTGCTTCCGCGACGGCGCGGATCGCTTCATCGGTGGCAAACGCTCCGGCAGTCAGCGCGACCTTTTCGTTAGAGCGGAAATCCGTGGCAAGTTGTTCCGGGTTCGCCACCACGACGGCCGGTTTGCCCCGGCGCAGCGCGGTTTCCAGCAAGGCGTCGCACGAAGATTCTCCCGCTTCGCCGACGATGACCACCCTGTCGCAAACCACCAGAAGGCGTTCCAAGGCCTCCTCGCGGGCAGTCATCGCCGACGAAACCGTGTCCAGAAACGTCACCCGCGCATCCCTCCAACGCAGGCGGAGTTGCTGGACCAACCACGACACCCGGCGTGGTGAGAGAGTGGTTTGGCACACCGCGCCGAAGGCCGGCGCGAAGACCAGCCGGGAGGTGTCCGTGGTATCCTGGAGAATCCGCGTGCCGGAATTCCCGCCGGCGATCGCCAGGCTTTCCGCATCGTCGTGGCGACCGATCACCAACGGTTGCGCGCCTTCCATTTTCAACAATCCCAGCGCCACCTGCGCCCGACGCACTTGCGGCGAGGTCAGATCTTCCAAAGGATAGCCCGCTTCCTCCCAATCCCGGCGCAGGCGCGACGAAATTCCGCTGAATGGAATCACCACCGCACGGAATTTGAAAAAGTCCGCTTCATCCACATTTTCCACAATCCCGAGCGAGGCAAGGAAGGCGCTCACCCCGCCGTCCGGCATGAACCGGCCCGCCACGCAAATCTTCCGGGATTTCGCCAACCCCGCGACCCGGTCCAAAGCAGTCCGCGCATCCGCATCCATACCAAGTGCGGTGGCGATTCTCAATTCCGGCCCGTTGGCTGCGGGCGGCCGAAAGCGGGATTCGGCGAGCTCTTTCATGACTTTGTCGTGCAAAGTATTTGGGCGCGGAGTTGGGTGAAATCGTTGCATTGCGATTCGCTTTGTATCGCAAAGTTAAATCCAGGCAAGCGGAATTATTTCCCCAAGCCGAGAATCTGCTCCAGCACCCCGAGGTAGGCCACGAACGCCTCGCGACCTGACGGGGTCATCACGTAAAGCGTCTGCGGCCGGCCGTCGCCGGTGAGTTTCTCCCCCGAAATGAACTCTGCTTTTTCCAGCGTCCGCAGGTGCGTGATGAGATTGCCGTCGGACATGTCGAGCTGCGACTTGAGGTCTTGGAAAGCCCATGGATCGACCCGCGAGGCGAGCAGCGTCATGATCGACAACCGCCCTTTCTCGTGAATCGTTTTGTCCAGTTGGGAAAAATCGATCATCCTGAATTAATCCTCGCGGCGGCCCGTGGTGACGATCAACCCGCCATAGATCAAGTGAAAGCCGCCGAAGGCGATCGCCATCAGCCGCGAACTGTTGATGTGCATCATCCATTGTTGTTCGAGATGAATGACGTCCGCGACGAAGGCCAGACTGCACACCCCGAAAACCACAAACGCCCAGCCCAGCCACACCATTGACTTGGGTGCGAATTCGCGGATCGCCAGCAGGGCCAGTCCGTAGTGCACGATCCACATGCAGGCCGCGACCACATCATTTCCCCCGCGCACGAAAAGCAGGCCGATGAACCCACCGGAAATCAGCGACGGCAACGCACCCCGCAGCGCCAATCGCAACCCGGGACCCCAGAACCGCTGACGGCTCACCGCCTTCATCCGGTAGGACTGAAACGCGTAAAAGAGCAAGACAACCACCAATCCGCCCAGCCACCAACTGGCCCACGCCCAAGCGACGCGTTTTTCCGAAAACCACGCCACGGTCATGGACACCGCGCCACCGATCAGAGCCGTCTCCCCGGACAAGGCCCGGAAAATCGTCGCACGCTCCATCATGGAGCGGATCACCTTCAACTGCTCTGCCGCTTCTTCCTGCGTCGTCATGCCTTGCTTTGCCATACAAAGCCGCTAGGAAGCAAGAGGGAATCAGGCAGGATTTCCGCAATGGCTTGCGGGAACAGTCTGGCAGGTATTTGGTAGGCGAAAGTTCGTCACCGTGAAATCCGTCTGGCCATCCATGAAATTCCGCTGTTGGCTGGTTTGCTTGTCCGCGGCGTGGGTTTTGGGGGTTCCGGCATTTTCGCAGAACGAGGGTTTGGAAGCCTTGGTGGAAAAATCGCGGGTGGCGATGGAGGGCAGCCGTTGGGAGGAAGCGCTCGACCTCAACTCACAGGCGGTGGCGCGCTTCGGGCAGGAGCAGCCGATGAGGAGATATGGCGCCCAATTCGGCGTGATTCATTATCACAAGGGCCTGTGCGAAATGAAGCTGAAGCGCTGGCAAGAAGCGATGCGGTCATTCGAAACCTGTTACCGGGATTTTCCCAACGAAGGCGTCACCCGGAACAATCAGTTCCAGAAAATGGCGCTGCTCAAATGGGGCGAGGCGGCGATGGGCGCGGGAGACTGGGAACTCGCTATCAGCCGGTTCGCGAAGTTCACCGATGAACGCGACAAGAACCGCGACAGGTTTCCCCAAGGTGCGTTCCATATCAACCTTGCGGTCTGCCAGTACAAGCTGGGCAACCTTCCCGCGGGCAACGAGAACTTGGAAATCGCCATCCGCAACAAGGAGAACTTCCCCACTCCGGAGTCCGGTATCATCGCGGGCTTCCAGGCGTTGGTCGAGGCTGCGATCGCGAAGCGCGACGAGCAGGCGCTGCTCGACTTCATCGTGAAAAACCGTGGCGAACTGGTCATCGGTCCCGTGGAGATGGCCAACTATTCGGGCGTTTTGCTCAAACTCGCCGGCGACGCCCTTGCCGCGGGAATGCAACGTGCGGCGATCGCCGTCTATCAGTTTGTGCCTTCCATGGAAGCCGGGCCCGCGGATATCATTAAGCTCGCCGCCATCGCGCTGGTCCACGAGCGAAACGGCAACGTGCGTGGCGCCTTCGCCGCCTATCAGCAGCTCGAGTTCTATTTTCCCGGCGCGCCGGATCGCGAGGAGCATCTCTATCACCTCGTCCGCACCGCCACGCTCGTCGGAGAGGCGGACCTCGCGCGGCTTTACGCGGGCCGGCTGCTCAGGGACTTTCCGCAATCCCCGCGCCTCGCGGAGATCCGGGAGAGCGGCATGGAAATCCCGGAGACCGAAGCCACGACGCCGCCGGTCAAAGCAACCGAAACGGTGCCGGTAGGAATGCCGCTTCCCGCGACTCCATCATTCACCGCCGCCATCGATCTCTATCAGGGGCGGAAATATCAGGAGGCGAAGGCCGCTTTCTCGGAGATCAACACGCGGGCGAATGCCGGTAATTCGCCGGATGATAAAACCGCTGTTTTTGCCGCGTTTTATGAAACCGAGTGCCTTCGCAAGCTCGGCGATCTGGATGGCTTGGCAAAAGCGCTCCGGAAGATGGAGAGGGATCCCGCTCTTGGCGGCCACAGGCTCCGGCAATTGGAAATCGACACGCTGTGGGAGTCGGTCGGGGCCAAGGATTGGGAGCGCATCGATCAACTCGCTAGAACCCGTCTTCACGAACGCCTGCCCGGCGACCAACGCGCCCAAGTCGCCTTCTGCCACGGCTTGGCCCTCGAAAAGCTTGACCGCCCGTTAGAAGCGCTGGTCGCTTTGAACGCGGCGATGACCGCGGATGCCGGAGCCTCGGAAGAAATCGCCCGCCAGGCCGCTCTCGGAGTGCTGCGGATCCACCGGGCGGATCCGGGGGTTCAGGCTGCTCTAACCGGGAGTGGCGCGTCGGATGACAATCGGGAAAGCCCGGGATTTTTCCGGCTGAAGGAAGCAGCGGCCGTCGCGTTTTTGTTTGAACTCACGTTGGGAGCCGGGACGCCGTTGCCGCCGGAATTCAAGGAGTTCCTGAAGCACCGCGCTGGCAGTTGACCCGTGCCGCGACTGGCAAATGTGTTGAATGTCGTGGCGGATCCACCAACGATCCAGCCATGACCCACGAAGAGCGAGCTACCTTGATCAAGAGAATATTCATGCCGTTGTTGCTCGCGGCGATCGTCGCGGCAGTCTGGTTCTATCCCAAGCCCAAGGCCGAGGTCGAAGTTCAGGAGGAGAAAAGGGTCACCACCAGCCCGGAAAACGGGCTGCTGATCGTTCTCCACCATCTGCCCGGCGATCCGGCCAGCGAACAGATGGCGGAAATTCTTACAGGGGTTCAGGCGAAATATGGCGAGCAGGTCATCGTGAGCCTCGTGGATTTCAAACTCCACCCGGAAGCTTCCAAGGCGCAAGGTGTCACCAAGCCGCCTCATGTGATGATCATCTCCGGCACCGAAAAAGTCTTCGATTTCCAAGGCCCGTGGAGCAAAGCGAAAGTGGAATTCAAAGTGGACGAGATCCTTCGCGGCCTCAAACGCGTCGGCAAGGACTGGCGTCCGCCTGTCCCCGGGATGACGCCGGTGGGCGATTGATCGCTCACTCCTTCGCCGGAGAATTTCCGGCGCAGGCCGTTGTCATGGGTTTGACCGCGAAATCCTCCCGGACGAAAATACGGTGGAATCAGGATTGGCGGTCGGAACGGCGGGAGTCTTCATGGGTCATCTGGACTTAGTCCAGCCCTCCAGCCGAAACCTGCCGTGAGGTGCTTGATCCGGGCTGCAAATCGTTTGTCGCGTCGGCCCCATTTCCGCGAATCCCACCCTTTACAAGCCGGGTGATCCCTGCCACACACCTCGAAATTTAGCCGCGCGGACGGCAATTTCCCCACGCTCTCACGACCATGCCCAAAGACACTTCGATCCGGAAAATCCTCGTCATCGGCTCCGGCCCCATCGTTATCGGCCAAGGCTGCGAATTCGACTATTCCGGCGTCCAGGCGTGCAAGGCGTTGAAGGAAGAGGGCTATGAGGTCATTTTGGTGAACTCGAACCCGGCCACGATCATGACCGATCCGGAGTTCGCCCACCGCACCTACATCGAGCCGATCACCCCGGAAGTGGTGGGAAAAATCATCATCCGCGAGAAGCCTGATGCGTTGCTCCCGACGCTTGGTGGCCAGACGGCGCTCAACACGTCGATGTCGCTTTTCAAATCCGGCGTGCTCGAAAAACACGGTGTTAAAATGATCGGCGCGAAGGCCGAGGCGATCGACAAGGGCGAGGACCGCCAGCTTTTCAAAGAGGCGATGATCAAGATCGGCCTCGACATGCCGCGCTCCGGAATCGCCCATACGATGGACGAGGCCCGCAAGGTGGCCGAGGAAATCGGGACATTTCCGCTGATCGTCCGCCCGGCGTTCACGCTCGGCGGCCAAGGCGGCGGGATCGCCTATAACCGCGAGGAGTATGAGGAAATCATCACCCGCGGGCTCGATCTTTCGCCGGTTTCCGAGGTCCTGATCGATGAATCGCTGCTCGGCTGGAAGGAGTTCGAAATGGAAGTCATGCGCGACTGCGCCGACAACTGCGTTGTCATTTGCTCGATCGAAAACCTCGATCCAATGGGCGTCCACACCGGCGATTCGATCACCGTCGCTCCGATCCAGACGTTGACGGACCGCGAATACCAGATCATGCGCGACGCGTCGTTCGCAGTCATCCGCGAGATCGGCGTCGAGACCGGCGGCTCCAACATCCAGTTCGCCACCGACCCGAAAACCGGCCGGATGATCGTCATCGAGATGAACCCGCGGGTTTCGCGCTCCTCCGCGCTGGCGTCGAAGGCCACCGGATTTCCCATCGCCAAGATCGCCGCCAAGCTCGCCGTCGGCTACACGCTCGACGAGCTGCCTAACGACATCACCCGCGAGACGCCTGCTTCGTTCGAGCCGACCATCGACTACGTGGTCACCAAGATCCCGCGCTTCACGTTTGAGAAGTTCCCGACCGCCAACCCGGTCCTAACAACGTCGATGAAATCCGTCGGCGAGGCGATGTCGATTGGCCGCACATTCAAGGAGTCGATGCAGAAATGCCTGCGCTCGTTGGAAACCGGTCGCTGGGGCTTCGGCTTCGACAATAAAGACCCGCACTCGCCAACCCGCGACGAAATCACCCGCAAGCTCCAGATCCCGAATGCCGAACGCATTTTCTGGCTGCAAACCGCATTCGTGAACGGCTGGACCTTGGAAGAAATCCACGATGCCACCGCCATCGACCCGTGGTTCCTGGGCCACCTCCAACAGATCGCCAACGAGGGCATGGAGCTCGCCACCATGGACTTGAATCGCGCGAAGAAAATGGGCTTTTCCGACCGCCAAATCGCCAAGGCCCGCGCCGCCGCGCCCTCCATCCACGACGCCTCGATCCACGGCGAAAAAGATCAGCCTGCCGGTGCCCCACCCCGCGCCGAGCCTGAAGGCGCGGTCGTCGATGTTCCCACCGAAGACACCATCCGCGCCGAGCGGAAACAAAAAGGCATCATCCCGACCTACCGCCTCGTCGATACCTGCGCCGCGGAATTCGAAGCCTACACCCCCTATTTCTACTCGTCCTACGGCGACGAAAACGAAGCCCGCCAGTCGGACAAAAACAAAATCATCATCCTCGGCGGTGGCCCTAACCGCATCGGCCAGGGCATCGAGTTCGACTACTGCTGCGTCCACGCCGCCTTCGCGCTAAAAGAACTCGGCTACGAAACCATCATGGTCAACTCGAACCCCGAGACCGTCTCCACCGAC
>JBGSOI010000006.1:0-3249 GCA_041739215.1 Akkermansiaceae bacterium | reverse complement strand
GGGCGTCCAGTTACCCGCAGTACCCCATGAGAGTCCGTCTGCGGTGGTGTTGTTATAGGTTTGTGCCTGAGTGTAAGTGGCAAATGCCAGAGGCAGTGATGCGGCGAGGGCGAGACGTGTGAATTTAGGTTTCATGGATTTTGGTTGGGTTGGTTTTGGCGAGTCCAATATGGGGATGATTCGAACACGGGACGGGTAAACGGGTTGGGTGGGATAGACTGGGTTTTCTACCTTCTTAGCGATGGTTGAGCGCGAGATGATGTGCCTGCAACCCCCAACGCAGGACATCAAATTGTCATTTTGAGACGTCGCAAACAGGGCTTTGAAAAACGGGGAAAGGGCTTGAGATCGCGCGTTACAGCTGGGTTAGATTGACTGGCTTGATTGAAAAGTCCCAGTAAATAGCCATCGTCTGAGTGCCGTGGGCGGGTCCGGTGGCACCGCCATTGGGCCAGCCGCCCACGCCGAGGGTCGTGTTCTGCTCAGTGATCATCCTGACCCTGCCGGCGGACTGCGGGTTGATTGCATCGAGACGCTTGGGAACGGAGGTCGCATCGTAGCCCCAAGGATAGCTGATGTCGTTGGCACGCGGAACGGCGTTATCCATCAGCTTGTTCTGACGGTCTTCCAAGCGGTAGAGGATCGCCGGTTTGGCAACGGTGTTTTCCTTGACCTTTTTCATCAGGGACGGGCAGCCGTAATTGGCGATCAAATAGGGTTCATTGTCGGAATCCTTGGTAGCTTCCATGTAAGGGCCGATATAGTTGACGAGGCTCCGTCCCTTATCGGAGAGCCTGGCCTGCACGGGACTGTAAAGCGCGGACTGCCCGGTATTGAGAGGGCCTGGAAGAACGCCATTCCTTTCCGTGATGCAGATCTGGAGGGCATTGCCAACGCTGCGTAAGTTGGTGATGCACACCACCTTTTCGGCATTGTTGATCGCCTTGGATGACAGGGTGAAGACAAGTGCCGCCAGGACGGCGACGATGGTGATCACCACCAACAATTCGACGAGAGTGAATCCTTGGTGCTGTTTTGGATTTTTGTTTTTCATGGGTATGGATTTGTGAGTCGGGATTGCTCCGCCGTGGGGTTTTTCAAAACACGCACGGATCGTTTCCGCAGTAGAATGCGCGGTTTCCAGAGAGTCACAAGTCAAGCGGCGTGCCATACTTTTTCGGATTTGTGACGCACATTTCTGGCTGGGCAATAGACGGTATGGCCCAGCGAATCACGCCAGGATTGAGCGTAAAACCTTCCAGGCCCCACTTCCGCGATCTCTCAATTCCCCGCCAACCCGCGGACGTGAATATCGAAGGCCGGGACATTTCTCCATTACCTCCCCTTCCGGTCCAAACGGAAGTTTCGGGCGGCATTGCGGGTCTGGCATCAGCCGAGCAGGTAGATCGGGGATCTGCTGTGCTCTGGTTAATGTGTGTGGTCGTCGGTGCTTAGCTGGAATTGCAGCCCCGAAAACCAGCTACACCATCACCTCCAAGCTGGGAATTACCAACACCACGCTCCCCACCGGCAAGACCACTCTCCTTTACGGCGCACCCTCCCAAGGCCTCATCGACCGCATGGACTTCACCTTCGGCGGACCTTCGCCCAATGGCCCCAGCGCCTTTTGGGCACCTTCGTCTCCCAAACCGCCGATGCCGACGGCGACGGCCCTACCAACTACGAGGAACACCTCGCCCGTACCGATGCCCAGAATCCCAACTCCCGCCTCATCGTCCGCACCTTCACCCCGCTCCCCGGCGGCGGCCTGACCCTCACCTGGAACACCATCAGCTGCAAGACCTTCCAAGTCGAGCGCTCCACCTCACTCGCGTCAAGCCAGTGGACTACCCTTCAGGCCAACGTACAAGGCGACGGCACGATCAAATCCTTTACCGATACCAATCCCGGATCGGCCACTCGGCTGTTCAATCGAATTTCCGTATCCCCGACAAACTGACAGGGTGCAGATGGATGCAGGTCGAGATGGCAGAGTTTCGCTCATGTTGGTGACTGACTGGTCAATCCAGCACATGGTCTATCAATCTTGTGGGATCGGCGTCCGGTAGGGGCAGTATTCGGGCACCGATGCAATCCTGCTTGCACGAAAAAGGGAGCCTTCCGACTTCCTAACTCGCTGGACCAGAAGATGGTGGGTAGAGATGGATTCGAACCAACGTAAGCTTTCGCTAGCAGATTTACAGTAGGCTGCTTGTTTGGCAGGTGAAACCTGAAAGTCCCCGCCGTTTCCAATCGGGCACACAACGGACACACTGCCGATTTCCTGAAAAGGTAGGGGTCGGGATACTTAGAGGAAATCCCCCCACTGAAAGCTTGATTTCATGACTTTCCCGCAGAATCGGGCACACACTGGGCACAGCAAAAACTATGGAGGCGACGGATTAAAGCCCTTCGCCATTCGCAACTATGTGATTTAGAATATAGTGCGCGCGACAGGACTCGAACCTGAACAGGGTTGCCCCCACTAGAACCTGAATCTGATCGCCTAAGCCAATGCGTTTTTGTTCACGACCCGGAACGGGCTGCCCTTCCGAACCCGCGGTTCAATCGCGCGATTGTGGCGGTATTGTGGCGACTGGGATTTTATTTGTTAGAACTTAACCGCCAAATTTTGCCACACCATCTACTGAATATTAATAGGTTGAAAAAGTGGCCCGAGACGGATGTGAACCGCCGACACGTGAATTTCCAATTCCTCGAACTTTTTTGTCTTTCTTCCGACAGCACTCTAACCACGAGTGGAACGGACTGGAATTCGGCCCCGGATGAAGCAGGTTTGTCGACATGCGGAATATCTCTCGCGTGGAGGGTAGTCCAAAAGTGGTGGGTTATTGCTAAATTAGAGCAGTGCGTCGACCACCGAGGGCCTAGCGGAAGGCCGTTGTTCCAAGACGACCTTCATAAAGGCATGTGGCTCGTCGTCGTTGCGTTTCGCGCTTTCGACGATGCCTTTCTTCCTTTTCACCGCGGGCAGGCTCCCTCACATTCCGGCATCATGCGTCTCGCCGCCGCCCTTGCCACGCTCGCCCTTTGCGCCACGACCCTCGCGGAGGAGCCGTTTTCGCTCGAACTGACCCCGGGGCAGTTGCCCTGATCTTTATACACAAGTCCGCGGGCCTGGCGGGAGCTCTGAGGCGGGAGGGAAAATTCCCGCCGATTGAGCTGTACATGTTAGAAACGGCTGTTTGGATGGACCGCGCGACCGCACGCCGCCATGCCCGAGGATTT
>JBGSOI010000247.1:0-16932 GCA_041739215.1 Akkermansiaceae bacterium | reverse complement strand
CCGCCAACTGGCTCAAAGCCCGCAGCGGAAAAGCCAGGCGCGCCGCGGCCTGATTGCATAGCGGAGAGAGAACCGGGAACTATGACTGCTATGCTACCGCCGTAGCAAACCCATAAGTATGCCGCTTGGGGCAACGCTTACCGGGATCGGATGACGCCGGCAAACGGACTTCGATCTGCTCATGGGTGGCGTTGAAGGGAGTGCGGGTGATCGTTACGCCATCGGCACCGTGCTGCAGCGCGTCCCATGTGAGGAGTTGGGACGAGTGTTCGACCTCTGGCTGGTAAACCGAAGAGGTGTCGATGTGTTGGAGGAAACGGTAGTTCCACCCCGATGGCGATGCACTGAGATTGGGCAGGATGGAACTGTCAGCAACCTTTGGATTTCCACCGAGGACGAATTCGAGCGCGTTGGCGATTCCGTCGGACTCCGGATCCCCGGACGGGACCCCGGTGGTGGCAGGGTCTAGCTGATAGGTGGCGAGGAAGGCGGCATAGGGATCAGCGACCGAGGTGGCGGAAAATCCCTGGACGGTTACCTGGGTGACCCGCACGTGGGAAACGGAGGCTCCGTCGCGGTTGCGGTAGCCGATGGAGAGTGCGTCGAAACTTCCTGCCAGAGCGGAGGGCAAGGTGGCGGCGCTGGTCGTTGTCGCCGTGGCGGTGGCGAGGATCTCGCCGGACGTGTCAGGGCCGGCATGAATCCTGATGGTTAGACCCAGCGCATCAGCACCGGTGCGGGACAAGTCGAAGGTGAGGGTGTAGGTCGCGCCGTCCGTCCAGACGAACCCGGGTACCGTGGCGGAGCCGATGGAATGGACCGTGGGCGCGGAAGAACTGGTGCCGGCCACGATGAGGGATTGGGAGGAGTTGTAAGCGCCGGATTGGGCTGGCCGTCCTTCAAGATTGATGGCGGGGGTCGCGGCACTGCCGTCGAGGGAAAACCGGTAGCCGAGCCACCCTTGGGTGCCAGCGGTGGCGAGGGCGCTGGAAGAGCCGACGAGTTGGGCATTGATCAGGCCGGTGTGCGGCAGCGAGCCTCCGGACTGATAGAAGCCCAGCCCGAGGGAGCGGACGTTGTGGGTGTTGACGGTCACCTGCAGGCGAAGGTTCTGCCCCGTTTCCGGAACGTCGATGGAGGTGTTGGAAAAGCGGGCGGCGGTCTCGACGATTCCCGAATTGGTCACGGCCATGGTGAGGTCGAGCCGCGGATCGATGGTCCCGACCGTGGAGGGGTCGTCGCCGACGGCGGAGGACGTGGCATTTTTCGACGACATGACGTACCAGTTGGCCGCACTGGGTCCGACCGCCGGGGACGCCGCGTGAATGGTGTCCGCGCTGAAGTCGGTGGCGAACACGCCCGTTTCCGCAAGCGTGTTCACGGTTAGAACGGCGGTGGCCGAGGTGTCTGAGCCATAGGAGTTGGTCACGACGACATGATAGGGTCCGGCATCGGCATTCGTGACAGCCCCTAGACTGAGCGTGGTCCCGGTGGCCCCGGGGAGCGGTCTGGTGCCGCGAAACCATTGGCAAGTGAGTGGTGGCGAACCGCTGGCGGTGACGGTGAATGATGCCGACTGTCCCAATACAGCAGTCACCGAAGTTGGCTCGCCCGTGATGACGGGCTCTTGGGAAGCCAACGTGATCGTGGCCGCGGTGGAGCGCACCGAACCGTAGTCATTGGTCACCACCGCCGTGTAATCCCCGGCGTCGGTGGCGGTGGCGGAGGGGACCGAGAAACCCGCGGCGGTCGCGCCATCGATCAGGTCCGATCCGCGATACCACTGATAGGCCAACGACCCGGGTCCCGTGGCCGTCACCGACAAGCTGAAGCCCGCTCCGGCGGCCACGGTTTGCGAAACCGGCTGCGTGCCTAACTGCGGAATGGGAAACGCGGCCGCGGCCAGTTCGTTGAGATGGATTTCCAGGTTCGTGTAGCCGGCGGCGTTCGTTAGATTGCGATCCGCCGGATTTGCCGGGTTCAGGCCGCGGGCGATTTCCCAGGCGTCGGGCATGCCGTCGGAGTCGCCGTCCGGAAGCGCGGGCGTGGAAACTAGTGTGGGCCAGCCGCCGACATCCGCTTGCGAGTCGATGATGCCAGGCCAGTTGTTAGCGCTGCCATTGTAAGTCGCGGTGCCATTGGTGACTTCCGTGACGATGCGTGCGTCCACCGAATCGCGGGCGGGCAGGCGGCAGCCGGCATGGGCGAGCACGAGCGGATATGAATTCTGGGCGGTCTGGGTGATGACGGGTGGAACTACGAAAGGATCGTTCGCCCTCATCAGGGGGAACTCCGCCGCGGGCACGACCTGCACCCCGCCATTCCAGTTGTCGGCGGTGACGGTCGCGCTTGCGGTGGTGTGGTTTCCCGCAATGTGGAACAGGCTGAGCTTCGCGCCGGTGGAGGCAGCGTTCTTGGTAGGCTCCAGGATCCGGTAGCGGCTGGCACCGGTGGAGGTCGCGGGACCGTTTTTGTAGGTGTTGTTGATCATGTTCTGCTTGGCCGGCAATCCGGTGTCGGTGGGCTCGCCGCCGTAGGTGGAGTTGCCGCGCCAGTTGTAGATCACATTGTTGCGCATATCGACGAGTTCGTTGGCGGAGCCATGGGTGCGGGCACCGTTGAAACGGGGATTGCGGCTGTCGTGATGGGCGATGAGGTTGTGGTGGAACGTCGCGCCGAGGCCGCCCCATATCGCGCCGTAGCCGTGGGCTCCCTTGCTGTGGACCGAGTCGCGAAGGCTTTCGGATATGATGCACCATTGCATCGTGAAATTCGTGTTGTCGTAGGAGCTGGCCGTTTCATCCACCGACCAGGAAAAGCTGCAATGGTCCACGATCATGTTCGTCGCGTAACGGCACGAGAAGGCGTCGTTCTCGCCATTGAGATCGCCGAGCCGCGAGCGGAGGAAGCGGATGACGACGTTGGTGGAGTTGCTCGGGTCGATCGGATAGTAGGCGAGGCAGATGCCATCGCCCGGCGCGGTCTGGCCGGCGATGGTTAGATTTCCCTGGGTGATGCGGAGGGTGGATGTCAGATAGATCGTGCCCGAAACGGCGAAAACCACGGTGCGCGGCACGCTGGCGCTGCGATTGGCCACAGCGTCCCGGAGCGAACCGGCGCCGGAGTTGTTCAGGTTGGTAACCACATAAACCTCTCCTCCGCGCCCGCCGCTGGCGAAGCGGCCGAAGCCCTCCGCACCGGGAAAGGCGAGCGTCTGGGCATGGGCCGCGGGCGCGGCGAGGGCTAACAGCGCAAGGCCGGCCCGGCGGAGATTTCCAAGAGTCGATGGGATGGGGTACATGGGTGGGTTTCCGCAGGGTGATCGTGCCTCAAATGACTTGAAGATTCCGAATGACTAACGCCTCATGCATACGAATGGCGACGGACGCTGTAAATGGCCGCTTTCTGCATAACGCCTTGAATTTTGGGAACCCGCCCTTCCCTCTCAATTTTCAATGCGAATTGCAAAACCCAGCAGTAGGCAAGCTTGGCCATTCGGATAATTTCGGGCTTATCCCGATTGAAAACCCATTGATCGTCTGTGTCTGCCGGATCCGACGGGTGCCGAAAACCATCTTGTTGCCTAAAGCCTTCTTCAGCAATGTATCCCCGACTCATCGCGCTTCTTCTAACCGCAATTTCCGCTCAAGCCGATATCCTGTTGGACGACACCTGGGGGGACGGCACCCGTAGCGACACCGCCCTGACCGCCGAGTCCGCCTGGCATGCCTCCAACACCGCGTCGCTCACCGCAACGGCAGGAAACCTAACAGGCACTACCGCCAGCAGCTCGTCGCGGTCGTGGTGGACTCATTTCACCTCCACCCCGGCCACCCCCGTTTCCCTGCTCCAGGGCGAAACGCTGAAAGTCACCCTGCGCTTCACACCCGTCGGCGTGAACACGTCCAACTCCAGCCGCGCCCTGCGGATCGGGCTGTTCGATTTCAGCGGCGGCACCCGCACCACTGCGGACGGTTCGGCACCCGCAGGTGCGGGCGTCGCGGGCTACGCGCTGAATCTGAACTTTGGCCAATCCTTCGGCGTCGCAGGTCCTATCAGCGTCCGCAGACGCACCACGGTTTCCAGCAGCGACCTGATGGGCAGCGCGGCCGACTTCACCACCCTGCCTGACGGCGACGGCGGCGCTGCGAATGGCTCGCCGGGATTTACCAGCGACGCATTGCACACCTTGGAATGGAGCATCACCCGCACGGCCGCTGGCGCGGAAGTCACCGCCACGTTTTCCCGCGCCGACGGCTGGAGCATCACCCACACCGCCATCGACAATGCGCCGGTGGACGCGTTCGACGGCTTCGCGCTGCGTCCGGCTAACAACACACAGACCGCCACGCAGTTTGTCTTCTCACGAATCACGGTGGAAAAGCTGAACGCCGTGCCACCAGGCCCGCCGCTCATCGGCACCCACCCCCAGGCGCAAACCGCCCCCGCCGGCAGCAACGTCACCTTGAGTGCCGATGCTACCGGCACGCCCCCCATCACTTGGCAATGGCGACTCGACGGTGTGGATCTTCCCGGAAAGACCGCGGCCACTCTTTCCCTGCCAAACGTGCAAAGCGGCGGTTCATACACCGCCGTCGCAACCAATCCCCATGACTCGACCGAAAGCGACCCCGCATTGCTCACCGTGACGCCTCAGGCTCCGGTCTTCTCCCAACATCCGCAAGCCGTGGCCGCGCTCACCGGCAGCACCGTCACCTTCACCGCCAGCGCACACGGCACGGAGCCCATCACTTGGCAATGGACCAAGGATGGCGATCCGGTGGATGGAGCCACGACCGCCTCCCTAACGCTAACCAACGTGCAACCGTCCGCCGTCGGCAGTTATCGGGTCACCGCCACCAACACCGTCAACAACGCGCCAAGTGATGCTGCCGCCCTGACCATCACCACCGTCATCGCCCCTCCCGGCATCTACGTCGCGCCGGATGGCATCGCTGCCGCGCCCGGCACCATTGCCCAGCCCACCACGCTGAGCGAGGCCGTCACGCGCATCGCTCCCGGCGGTGTCATCTATCTGCGCGGTGGAATTTACATTTATAACACCCAGGTGACCATCGCCCGGGGCAACAACGGTGGCAATGAAGCGCTCCGGAAACATATCTTCGCCTTCACCCCGGTCAACGGCATCCCCGAGGAACCGATCCTCGACTTCAGCAGCCAGCCGTATGGCAGCACCTCGTCAGTTTCCAATCCGCGCGGCCTCATGGTCGCCGGCGACTGGTGGCACATCCGCGGACTCACGGTCAAAGGCGCGGCGGACAACGGCATCTATGTCGCCGGAAACCACAATATCATCGAACTCTGCCGCACGCATGCCTGCCGCGACAGCGGGCTGCAGATCTCGCGCTACCAATCCAGCGACGGACCCGCCCTCTGGCCATCCCACAACCTGATCCTCAACTGCGAAAGCTGGGACAATTACGACAGCCCGCCTAACCATGGGGAAAACGCCGACGGTTTCGCCTGCAAGCTCACCAGCGGCGACGGCAACGTCTTCCGCGGCTGCATCGCCCGCCACAACATCGACGACGGCTGGGACTTGTTCACCAAGGAAGATACCGGCCCCATCGGCAGTGTCGTGATCGACCGCTGCATCGCCCACTCCAACGGGACGCTAACAGATGGCACCGGTAACTCCAACGGCGATCGCAACGGCTTCAAGCTCGGCGGCTCCGGCATGCCAGTGGTCCACTCCATCACCCGCTCGCTGGCCTATGCCAACGGCAAGAACGGCATCACGTGGAACAGCAACCCCGCCGCGATCCGTCTCGTCGGCAACCTGTGTTTCAACAATGCCCAAGGGAATTTCAAATTCGATCAGCCCGGCGCGGTTTTTTATAACAACGCGTCGCTTTACACGACGGGCAATGGCGTCAACGACCGCTACGGCGGACCAAGCGGCGCACCGACGGGTGCGAATTGCTTCTGGTTCGTCGGCAGCAGCAGCCGCGGCCCGAGCATCAATGACTCCGGCATCCTGATCAGCACCGCAAGTTTCGTGAACCTGACCCCGCCTCTGACATGGCCGCGGAATGCCGACGGCAGTATCGATTTCGGCAACTTCGCCCGTCCCGTTTCCAACCATGGAATCATCGATGGAGGCGTGCTGCCGCCCGGCATTGCACTGCCTTACGACACTTCCTACTATGAGGACACTCCGGACATCGGCTTGGTTGAATACCGCACGGGCTGGCAACTGTGGCGTGCCCAGCAGTTTGGCGAGGACGCGCTCTCCCAGCCCCACACATCCGCCGCAGCCTTGTCGCCGGATGGCCAGTCCAACGCGCTCCATTACCTAGTCGGGATGGATGCTAGCACCGCCATTCCATCCACACTGCTCCCGCAAATGACCGGCTCCGGATCCTTCCGTTGGTTCCGTGCATTGTCCGCTGGCGACGCCGCAGCCATTCCATTAACCTCCACCACCATGAGTGACTGGAGCCTCCTTGGCACCCAGCTCATCCATACCGCCGGATCCATGCAGGAATGGTTTGCCGTTCCACCCGCGGTCACCGGACCTAACCGGTTTTTCCGTCTGGGGGTCACCACTCCTTGAAGGATCGATTCCCGGCAATCGATCTAACGTGCCTTGCCGGCTCCGGCGTTGGCCCGCACCGAGGTGTTAGCCTCCGCCGCTGTCTTCAGCGTGTGGGCGTATGGCGGCGTCCACGCATCGGCTTCGGCAGGCGGAGTCATGCCACACATGCCGTCCACATTGATGGCTCCGCCCACCCACGCCCCCTTGTCAGCCTTGTCGCTGATGAACTGGTGGCCGCCGGAACGGAAGCCGAGGTAATCCTTGCCCTTGATCACCTTGCCACAGAATTCACCCGGCTTGAGGCCGATGAACTGATAGTAATTGTTTTGCACCAGCATGTTGGACTGATGCCGCGCATCGAGTCCGCTTTGGAATTTCATATCCTTGTCCTTGGTGCTGGTATTGCCGGTGAGCAGATTGTTGAACACATGGACCTGACCGAAGCGGTTGAGTGGCAGGCGCGCACCCGGGTTGTCCCACCAGTTGCCTGAGAAGGTCACATGCAGGCGCCCCGCATCGCTCCAGGCGCGGCCACCGTCACCATTGCCCACCAGCGTCACCTTGTGATGCCTGCCGAAGTAGCAGTTAGCCACGGTGACATAGTCGGAGCCGCGGACCACGTCGAGCGCACCGTCATGGCGGGTATCGTCGGAAAGTGAATCCGGCGTATCGCCGTCGGTGATGCTGATATGGTCAATCCAGATGTTCTGCCCGCGCGCGATGGTGATCCCGTCCGCATAGGCATCCCCGGGACCTTCCGGGTTCACATCCCATGGTGTGTCGATCGCCAGATTGCGGATGATGATGTTGCGGGTCCAGGTCGGGTAATCCTCGGGATCCTTGCCGGAAGCAACCCACTGTTTGAAATCGGCCTCCGGGTCACCACCGGGTGTTAGCGCCAGTTCGTTGCCGATCTGCAGGGATGTCCCGGAGATCCTGGCCGGGCGGCCCCGGGCATCGTTGATGCCGACAAGGGTGGTGTTGGATGGAATTGAAATCGTGCCCCCGGATTTCTGGTCGGAGTAGCTGGTGTATTCCTGGAACCTGGTGTTGTTCTCGCTCCACCGCAGGTCGATGTGGCCAACCAAGCGGATGATCTTCGGCTCATTGCCCGCCTCGTTAATCGCAGCTAACAGTTGTTGGGGATTGAACACCGTGTAGACATGGTCGACGGTGGCCGCCGAACCGCCTGACACCACGACCTTGCCCTTGCGCGAGAAGGTGTGCCAGCCATCAGCCGGAGCCGCCTGGCGCTCGATGGTGAGCACACCTCGGGTGGGATCCTCGGTGGCGAACTGCCAGGCAGGCAGCTTGGGTGCGGCCTTGTAGTTGGCCGGATTGTGCAGCTTGCCTACCAACTCCGGCGCCGAGAAGTTGCGGATGCCGGACCGAGCGATCTGTAGTGGCGTGGAAGCGCCGGTCAGGTTCTTCGCATCCACAGTGCCCGCAGCGCTCCTGACTGACTTGGCTGCATCGTCGGGACTCTCGGTCGCGTGAACGATGATCGCGAACGCGGCCACGAAGATGGTTGCGCGAATCCCAATGGGTGTGCGACTCCGAATTCTACTGGTTCTCATTCGGATGAAACCTGACAGGCGGGAGAGAATCCATCAACATGGGTTTTCTGCGGAGTTGCTTGAAGCGAATGCAATCCGCACAAAGTCCAACAACAACATCTAACCTTCCGAAATACATGAACACCGGCGTGGTTCTCGGTCCGGCTCCGGAAAGCAGGAACTCCGTTGATGTTCGAATCAGTGCCGGGGACCGCTCGAAGGCAGCCCGTCCGGGCAAAGTTGCACAATGGGGCGTGGCGCGGTTGGTGTGGAAAGGAACATCACACCAAGGAGCAAGCCGATTTTCTTCCTCCTCCCGCTGGCGTGGCTGACAGAAGCGTCGGCCACCTCAAGGCTTTTACCTTTGCGTTGTCGCGGGAATGGCTTACGAAGAGCGCCCCGCCGCATGAGATTGTTCCGCATCCTCACCTTCAAAGAACTCAAAGGTTATTTCCTGACGCCTTTCGGCTGGGTGGTGCTGGCCTTTGTGACGGTGATGCAGGGGGTCTCGCTGTCCACCGCGATGAAGGGCTTCCGCGACACGCCGGTGCGCGACAGCCTGGTTTACGTGACCTTCCACACGCCGATTTTCTGGTTCTATTTCCTGTTCATTTTCCCGCTGATCACGATGCGGCTGTTCTCGGAAGAGGAGCGCTCGGGGACCTTGGAAACGCTGCTGACCGCACCCGTGCGGACGTGGCAGGTGGTGTTTTCGAAATACACGGCGGCGATGATCTTTTACACGATCCTGTGGCTGCCGGGTCTGTTGCAGTTCAAGATGTTCGAGTGGGCGACGGGTCTGCCGCCGGCTTTCACTCCGGGCGCGCTGGCCGGGGCATTCACGGCAGTGATGCTGATGGGGGCGGCATTCACGGCGATCGGCTGTTTGGCGTCGGCGCTGACGTCGAGTCAGATCATCGCGGGGATTCTGACGATCGGGCTGCTGGTGATCCAATATTTTCTCGGATTCGTGACGATCATCTGGGGCGAGTCGTTCGCGGGGGCGGCGTTTTTCCACTACATTTCCTCGCAGCAGCACCTGCATTATTTCGCCAGCGGTTTGTTCGATACACGGCCGATGGTTTACTTCCTGAGCCTTGCCTTGTTCGTGTTGTTCCTGACCTATCAGGTCGTGGATTACCGCCGCTGGCGCCGTTGATTCTCCTGCCATGTCCGAACCTATTTCCGAGCCAAAAGGAAAACCCGCGCGCCCGCTGAACCGCTGGGGACTGGGCACGCTTTCCGTGCTGCAGGTCGCTTTCCTGGCGATCATCCTGATCGCCTTGAACTACCTGTCTGCGCGGCATTTCACCCGTATCGACCTGAGCCGCGAGGCGGCTTACACGTTGTCGCCAGCGACCACGGGCTATCTGAAAAGCCCGGAACTCGCGGGGCGGCAGAAACCGATCAAATGGATCCTGGCGTTCCGGCGGAGTTCGCCGTTTTATGAGCGGGTGCGTGCGCTGGCGGAGGAATACGCGCGGCTTTCAAACGGCAAGATCTTCTTGGAAATCGTCGATCCGCTGCGCAGCTCTGACCGCGTGCAGGAGGTGACCGCCACCTACGGGCTGCCGCTGACGAAGGACCTGATGATCATGGACGCGCGGCTGGACGACGGCCCGGTCTCCACCGAGGACAAGGACGGCAACAACATTCTCCACCCCAATGTAAAACTGATAGTCGCCGACGACATGGCGGTTTTCACGACGGTCAAGATCAAGGAAACGAGCTTTCGGAAGCCCACCGGTTTCCAAGGCGAGGACGTTCTAACCGCCCGGTTGGTCGAGTCGATCGAGGGACGCGCCCGCAGGATGGTTTTCCTGGCAGACAAGAGCCGGCTCGACGGCGAGGGCGAGAACTCGCCGATGAAATCGCTGCTGAACACCCTGCAATTCCAGAACGTCGAACTGAAGGGCATCAATCTATCAGGCCTCGCGGCAATCCCCGCGGATATCGAAGGAGTGGTGATGGTGGCACCCAAATACGACCTGACCGACGATGAGCTGGCGGTGCTGGAAAAATACTGGAACAGCCCGCGCGCGGCGATGCTGTTCCTGCTGAAGCCGGGCGACACCCCGCCGAAACTGCGGACATTCTTACGCGGCAACGGAGTCACACCGCGCCGCGACCGGGTGATCGCACGGGTAAAGGACCGCATCGACACCACGGCCCGCGGCGTCTTCGCGGATGGGGTGGATTTCACCAGGGATTTCGCCGGCCAAGCAACGGTGTTCGAGGGTGCCACTTCGTCATTGGAGGTCCGCGAGCAAGCGGAGGATCTGATGAACCGGCAGATCAACGCTATCGGCCTGATTGAGGCGGCGGAAGGATTCTGGGGCGAAACGAAATTCGGCGAGAAGGACATCGCGTTCGACGAAAAAGAGGACGCCAAGCGCCCGCTGCACCTCGCCGCTGGTGTCACCCGCGGCGCGGCCAACGACGACCGTTTCGCCGCCGACACCTCGCGGATGGTGATCATTGCCAACACCGATTTCCTGTCACCCGAGAATCAGCGCGCGGATAACATCGATTTCCTCGCCTCGTCCGTGAACTGGCTGGTGAACCGCCAATCGCTATTCGGCATCGGCCCGCGTTCGATCGGCACATACAAGCTGCCCATCCTCGACGCCCAGGTGTCGTTCATCAACCGGGTGAATCTGTTTTTCCTGCCCGCGTTCCTGATCGTCATCGGTGCGTTCATCTGGTCCTCGCGCCGTGCCTGATTTGCCGCCATGCGTTCCCTCGGTTTCACCCTGATTCTCGCGCTGCTGGCCATCCTCGTCGGCGGGCTGGCGAGCTGGCGGTGGGTCCAGGGTAGCTTCGATTCGGTGCTTGGCGCGCCGCCCAAGCCGGTCGGCGCGCGGATCTATTCCGACTTCGGACCGGAGGAAGTGAAATTCATCCGGGTCTCGCAAAACGGGGTGAGCATCAGCTTCGAGCTCCGCCCGAATGGCTGGTTCGGCACTCTGCCGTGGCAGGACCGGATGAACCCGCGCGCTGCTGTGGACATCATCAATTTCACGCTCGGCTTGCGGGTCGAGGACTCTGCAGAAGCGGACGAGATCGACGCCCGGAAAGCCGGTTTGACGGAAAGTGGAATCAACATCCGGCTCGACGGCGCGGACCATCAGCCGTTGGCGAGATACAAGATGGGCCGACCGACTCCGTGGCTGGCCACCGTCGAGGGCATCGAAACCTCGGTGCCCACCGTTTTCATCCAGCCCCGCGATGCGGATCACAAGGACTACGTTTACTCCGCCACCGGCGATATCGCCGAGAACTTCAAGGACGGCTTGAAATTGCTCCGCGATCACCGGCCGTTTTATTTCAATCCCATCATTGGCTTGCAAAAAATCCGGATCCGCAATGGGCAGGACGAGCTGACGCTCGCCCGCGAATCCCGCCAAAGCCCGTGGCGCGTGGTCAAGCCGCTGGACCTCTCGACCGATCCCTTGGCGATGAAGGCGCTGCTCGAAGGGCTGTATGAATTGCAGGCGGTAAGAGTCGCCGACCGCACCTCGGTCACCCTGCCGACCGGTGATACGCTCGCCAAGTCCAGGCAGATCGCCCTCACCTCCTTTGACTCGGAAACCGAAACCGTGCTGGATATCTTCCCACCAGACCCTCCAGAAGCGCGCGAAGTGCGGGCCACCGTCAGTGACCGCCCGAACACGATCTTCGACCTCCCGCTCAAGCCCGAGCCGCCCCGGATTTCCCTCGCGGATCTGCCGCTCGCCGTCAACGACCTGCGCGACCCCACACTGACAAACCTCAACATCCAATCGCTGCGCGGAGTTTTGATCCAGCCCACCACCGGTACGGAAATCCTGATCACCCGCACACCGCCGGCACCGTGGATGGCCACCATCAACGGCCAGTCGCAAGAGGCCAACGAAGAACGCCTTTACGACCTGCTCAAGGCGGTGACGGAAAGCCGCGCGATCGACTTCAAATCCGATGCCGCCACCGACTTCACCCCGTGGGGTCTGCACCGGCCATTCCTGAAACTGCGCTTCCTCGGCCAGGACAATAACGCGATCGAGCTGGCCTTCGGCCTCGACGGCAAGGGCGGCACCTTCGTCAACCGCCTCGGCACGCCGACGGTGATGCAGGTTGATTCCTCACTGGTCGCCTCAATCGCGGTCAGACCCTACGAATGGCGGCACTCGCGGCTGTGGTCGGTGGACCGGACCAACCTGTTGGCAATTCGTCGGAAAAAGGACCAGGAGCCGCCGCTCACCTTGCTTTACGATTTCGCCACGGAAGAATGGACCGCTAACAGCGAGGCCCGGGACTTGACCAGTTCGCTGGTCCCGGCACGAGCCAATTACCTGTTGGGAATTCTCGAAGGTCTCAAGGTGAACCGCTGGCTCGCCGCGGACGACGAATCCGCCAACAAGGCACTTCTCAATCCCTCACTGGTCTTTTTGCTCGTCGAGAACGCGACCGACGAATCCGGAGAGGTCACGGGCCGTCTCACCCGCGAAGTCAGCCTCGCGCCCGCGACGACCGCGCCCAATCCCCTGTTCTACTACGGCCGCCTCGGCTCCGAGGCCCACCCGTTCCTGCTGGACCGGGAGACGTATGGCAAGCTGGCGACGGATCTGTTGGAGAAGGAGTGACCGAAGTGATTCGGAAGAAGAAGAAGCTGGATGGAGCAGAGCTTGCAGCTGCTCATGGAATCACTCGGGCTTGCGGACGACGAACCTGACGAAGCGCTTGGGCGTTGCCGCGTTGGCGGGAGTTTTGTCGCGGACGGTGAAGCGGGTGGCAGTGTCTTCGAGGATGTCGTAGGTGCCGTTGGCTCCCGGCAAGGGGTTGGCGGGCAGCCAGGTGCCAAGATCCGAACTGAATTGCGCGGTGACCCAGACACCGGGATTGGTCGCGCTGTGGGTAAACGTGGATTTCAAGTAGGCCGCCGGGCCATTGGTGACGAGGCCCGTGCTGCCGGCCAGGGCGGCGAATGGATTCGTCGGATTGGCGGTCGTGGGTGAGCTTGCCAGTGCCATCTCGGCGATGTTCTGGATGCCGTCGAGGTCGGGATCGCTGCCGGGATTGCCGGAGCCGGAGTTGATCTGGGCGGCGGTGAAAGTCCGCGCAGCCCACGCATCATAGGCGGAAACACCGCCCGCCAGCTTGACCACCGGCCAAACGCTCACGCCGTCGTACGAGTAAAAGTTGCCACCGACCCAGATCGCTCCCTCGAGGTCCAAGGCCAAGGCGTAGGTCAGACTGCTGGGCCCTGTGCCTTGCTGGAAGGTGGAATCAACGGCACCGTTGCCAAGCAAGCGCTCGAAGCGACCCACCGGACTCGTGAAATCCCCGGCAACCACGATCGAGCCGGACGGTTGGTGCAACAGCGCGCTGACCTTGCCATTGAACGCGGGCGGCACAAATGTGTTGTCGAAGGTCCCGTTCGAATTAACCCGGGCTATGCGAGACACTGCATTGCCGTTATATGCTGTGAATGTCCCGCCGACCACGTATTTCCCGTTGGGCTGGCGGATGATCGAATGCCCGATTTCCAAACTGTTGTTGGCCCCCGCGAGATGCAGCCCGTCCCCGGGATTGAAAGAAGTGTCGCGGCTGCCGCTGGAATTGAGTCTCGCAATGCCAGAGCGGAATGGCCCACCTTCCGGGTCATAAAATGTCCCGACAGCCACGATTTTCCCATCGGGTTGGGCAATGATCGAGTTGATCGTTGAAGCCCATCCGGTCACAAAAGGCAAAGTCAAAGGGCTCACGGTGTCGCGCGCACCGAGGGCGGTCAACCTGACCAGGCCCTCCATCGTGCCCCCCGAAAAGGTGTCGAAACTCCCGGCCACCAGAATTTTCCCGCTCGCCTCGACTGCGATCGCATTCACCGTCGCCGACGAATTCGGCCCCACGCCCATGGCGGTGACGAACGCCGTATCGACCGCGCCATCGGCGCTGAGCCTGACCAACCGGTTGCAAGGCGTGCCATTGTAGTTGCTGAACGCGCCGCCGACGAGGATTTGCCCGTTGCTTTGGACGACGATGCACCGCACTTCGGCGTCGAAGCCGGAGCCTTTGATGAAGGTGGGGTCGTTGGTGCCGTCTGCATTCAGGCGGGCGATGTTGCCAAGGATTCCATTGTTGATCGTTCCGCCGATGAGAACCTTGCCGGAGGCCAACGGGGCGATGGCTTTTATGGTGGTGTTGAAATAGGTCGAGGTGAACGCGGTGAGCCGCTGGCCCGCATCGCGCAGGGTCACGGTGGCGATCGATTGATTGGCGACCAGGGTCGCGCCACTGACGCCGCTGAGGGTGAAGGTGAAAGTTTCACCACCGTCACTAACGACATCCGGCCGGAGCGGCACGAGGATCTGTTTGTCCGCCGAATCACCGTCTGCCCAGGTCACCGAGCCGCTAACGGCATAGTAATCGCTGCCCGCGGTCGCCGTGCCGTTGGTGGTGGCGTAGTTCACCGTCGCTACGCCGGTCGTGCCGAAGGTGCGGCTGAGGGTGAGCACCGCCGAGCCGGCCTGCTCGTCCACTTCCACCGCGGTCCTGGCCAACTGGATGCGGCTGTCGAACTCGATCTGCACGTCGATCCATTGGTTAGGTGCGGAGCCACCGGTGGCGAGCGTGCGGAATCTAACTCCTTTGGCGGGATCGTAATACTGGCTGCCGACAGGCAGGCCCGCGTCGGAACGGTCTGCGGTTCCCGCCGCCAGCGAGCCGGGAGTCATGTCGATCAGGTTCGGGCGGTTGGTGTAGATTCCCTCGGCCACGACGTAGGCGGAGGTTGCCAGAGCGGCATACCGCCGCCGGTTTCCAACCCACCAGTATTCGTTGCCGCCCATCGGCACGCGCAAGGCGAGCAGAGGATTGGTTAGAGCGGTGGAGTCATCGAAGCGATGGATCCGCCAGGTTCCGTTGCCGGTGACCTGGGCGATTTTCCCGGCAGGCAGCCAGTTGAGCCGCGAGGTGGAAAACGGACTGAAGTAGCCCTCGGCCGGAGCCGCGCTGCCCATCCGGTCGAAAATGTCGCCATACTCCAAGCTCGTGTTCCCCGGTCCTGTGTAGGAACCGCCGATCTGCTGGGCCGGGTGATGGTAGTTGGAGTGATAGAGCCCGTAGTTGTGGCCGAACTCATGGAGCATCACGCTGGTCCGCGATGAGTTGCTGGTAAGGCCGTTGATCCAGTGGTCGCCGCCACCGATGGAGGCGAGGCCGGAGTAGCCGAAATCCGTGCCGGTGAGCGCCGGAAAATAAACCGCTACCACATTGTAGTTGTTCAGGGTGTAGTTCGCCGCCGCGGCACTGCGGGCGGCGGCCAGCAGCATGTCGCTGCCGCTGGAACTCGCGGTGTAAGTGGTGCTGGGATTCGGCATCCGGTAAACCGTGCTGGAAACCGTGGAGGTGAGCGAGGCCGCACCATAAGAGTAGTTTTGAAGATGGGTGTTGGTGCTGGTGAGCGAAGTCTGGAGGTTCGCAAGAGTGACAGGCTCCCCCGGCTTGTCGGAGAAATCCACGCGGATGAACAGAAGGCTGATGTTGTCTGCCAGATAGGGAGTCGCCTCCACGGGTGGATTGCCGTCATCCGTGCCCGTGCCACTGTCTGCTTCCAACCATCTGAATCCGGAGTCGGGCTTGAAAGTTTTGGTTAGTGCCGCATGCTCGTCCGCCGCGTCGAGCCGCTCGATCACGTGATCAATGACGGTGTCATTCTCAAAGCGGAAGATTTTCCCGCCGATGAGCGCGGCGGAGTCCGGTCCGGCGGGATTTCCGGTAACGGGGTCGAGGCCGTTGGCGTTGCCTTCGGGAAAGGTTTTGGACGCGGCTGCTAGATTCGCAGCGTCCAGCTTGCGGACCGGGCGGGTTGCAACGAGCAATTCCCCGTTGATCACGTGGCCATCGATCGGCACGCCGGCGCGGGGTGGTTTGGCATCGAGATAGGCAGGTCCGTTGACCCGCCACGACCGGTCACCGGCGAAAGCAACCGAATGGTGCTGGCATTCAAGATCATCTCCGCCACTCACCCGGGTGCCCCAGCGCAGATCAATGCTGCCGATGGTGCTGAGCGGTTGCTCACTCGCAGCGCGGACAGCTTCGGGGAGTTCGGCAAGTTCGGAGAGTGAAAGAAGTTGGTCGATCGCCCGCGCCGGATCCTGCCGCGCCAGTCCGGCCAGCCGGTTCCGCCGGGCATCCGCGAGCGCGACGCCCCGCGCCACCATTGCCGGCCGATCCGCGGCCGATGCCTGCAAATAGCTTTTCCGCCACGTGTCGAAGGATTCCAAGGCCTTCGCGGGATTTTCCGGCTGAGTGTCGGATGGGCCGACTCCTCCATTCAAGGTCGCGGTTGTTGGCCTCGCAGCCTGGGTCTTGTCGCCTGCGGACTCGCCGCGCTTGCTCTGTTCGACCATGAGCGCCAGCAGCCCAAGGAGACACAGAGGCAATCCCACACCAAAACCTCGTTTGTTCAACATAGGAGATAATCAAGCGTTCATAATGATTTCTGTCGATCCCGCGATCGCGTAGTAAAATCATTGCAGCGATTCCTGCAACGGGTGAATCCACCGCCACCCGCCACTCATCCCTTCCCAGCAGCCGGATTTCCCTCTACTCCTCCGCCGTGCTTGGCTCGCTGCGCTTGATCGATTTCCGCTGCTTCTCTTCGCTGGACCTTGAGGTGCCGGCAGAGGGCGCGATTTTGATCGGCGATAACGCCCAGGGAAAAACTTCCGTGCTGGAAGCACTCTGCGTGCTGGTCCGGCTGCACTCGCCGCGCACGCACCGGATGGCCACGCTCGGGCGCTTCGGCGGCAAGGGCTTCGGCATCGCCGCCGACCC
>JBGSOI010000229.1:0-23800 GCA_041739215.1 Akkermansiaceae bacterium | reverse complement strand
GTTCCGGAGTGTAGCGGAGGCGGCCCCGGTGGTCGGATTTGATAATGCGGTCGTGGGTAGCAGTCATAGCCGGCACGCTATGACTGCTTTGCTACGCAGCTGCGAGAGGTTTCAGATGGTGCCCCGGACTACGCTTACGTTGCTGCGCTGTGCCGGGCAAGCTGAGTGGAAAGTCCGGCGTCGCCCGTCGGCTAGACCGGGACGAGTGGAGCAGTGGAAGAGGCTGGTGTTGGTGTTGATGGTGGTGTTCAGGAAATTTTCGCTACGCGACGCTTTTTTGCCTTCGGAAACGTATCGTGAAGCGTGCCCTCCAGTTCACGGCCTGCCGCCTTCTTGTTCCGGCCGCCCCACTGCTTGAAGAAAAACGCCACGTCGTGCTTCCCGCACTGGTCGCGGATCGAAGTCGCCCACTCCGGCTTCATTGGCCGCGGATTGGCTCCGCTCTCCCCGCCGACGATCACCCAGTCGATACCTTTCAGGTTCAGCTTGGAAAGCGGACCGATGAGCGGCTCGCAGGAAAGGAATCGCACCGCTGCAGGAACCTTGCGCAAATCGTCGATCCGGCAGGTGACCCGCTCATCCTCTACGCTGACACCCATCCAGATGTTTTGGCTCCATGTGAGGTTCTTCCAGACTTCAGCAAGTCGCTCGGAACGCTTGGTGAGGACCTGAAAAATCAGGTGAGGATTCGCGTTCATCACCGTGAACACCTTTTGAACGAATTCCAGAGGCACGTCCTTGTGGAACAGGTCACTCATCGAATTCACGAAGACCAATGCAGGCTTCTTCCAGCCAAACGGAATCGCCAATGCCGCTTCGTGCTGGCGGACCTTGAAGCCGTCCTGGTATTTTTCTACCCCCATCGCCTGAAGACGCCTGGACATCACCTCGGCGTAGCAGAACTTGCAGCCTGCGGAAACCTTGTCGCAACCCGTCGTGGGGTTCCAAGTGAGTTCGGTCCATTCGATGGAGCTACTTGCCATGGGATTGTTTCTTGATGATGTGGTCGGCGATTCGTTTGGCGATGACAGCACCGGTAGGGTGGCCGCTGCCGAAGCAGAGAAGAAAAAGCGGGGCGTTGCCTGAATTCCGGAGCACAAGCGGCGTCTCAACAACGCCTGCAAATACAGAACGCAGTCGGCTGGTGACATACTCGCTCAGTTTTTGGAAAGGTTCCGGCGTTTTTGATGTAGACTCCATCCCGAAGAGATCCGCTGTCTCAGTTTTGAAGAAAACTCTTCGCCATTCGTCGTTGCCGAAAGTCTCGGTGAGCTTGTCAGCCCAAACGGGAGGAACGGTGCCCGAGCGCGGCAGCATCCGATTGACCGCCATGGCGGGGAATAGCAGCCACATGTCGATTGCTTTCGTCTCCGCTATCGCCTTGATCGTATCCCATGTGACATGGAGTGCATAGGGATCGAGGAATGCGACGGCACGCCGTTGACGCCAGTCTTGCTGGGCGATCTTTTCGCAGTTCGGCGTTGGCATCACCCGTAATGTAGGAAATACGGCCAGATTTCCCGGCAGCGGTTGATTCACACTGGTTGCGAAGGCTTTCCATGGACTCTTCGTTGCGGTCGATGAAAATGAACCGTTGGAACGGCGGCTCGTTCTGTATAGCCTGCAAAGGGGAGCCGTGGCGGTAACTGGCGTCGCTCTCGATCTCGGAGTTGTCGAAAAGAGAATCCTCTCTTTGCTCCTCGACCAATGCACGGCCAGCCCCCGCAAATGAGTCGATGTAGAGCAATTCGAACGGCTGATTCTTCAGCACGGTCGTGTAGGCTTGAAGGTACTCGGCCAGAACATCGAGTTTCTTGTCGGACCAACCACCTCCGAAATCTTTTTTGTCACTGCTCATCTAAAGGAGATAATCACTGTTCTTGTGAACTGCTCAAGCTTCATTTCCGCTCATTCAACGCCGGGAGCGCGTTCAGGATCTTCGTGGTCTCCAGGCTTAAGAGGGTGACGCGTTTTAGGAGATCGAAGATGAAGCAGCCTACTCGATTTTTTGAATTGTCCGCCATGGGTGGAAGCTAGCGGAAATGGATTACTTTGGAAGACTTAATCTTCCGGAGTGTTGCGCGGGTGGGTCTGACTTCTTTCCTGAAACGCCCTGATCAGGCTTGCGGTTTCTACTTTTGCCTTGTCGCTGAGGATGGCCTGTTTGATCGCGTCGCGGCAGGCGTGGTCGATCTCGGCCTGGCTGAGTCCCTTGCTGGATGCGAGGAGGGTTTTCCAGGTGAGGCGACCTTTGAAGGTGCCGAGAACATTTTCGATGAGCCGCTGCCGTGCCGTTTCATCGGGTAGTTCGTAGTGGAGCACGTCGTCAAAGCGCCGGAACAGGGCGTGATCCAAGAGCCCATGGTTGTTGGTCGCTCCGATGATGAGGCTGTCCGAGCTGTCCTGCTCGATGAATTGCAGGAGCGCATTGAGAACGCGGCGCATTTCACCCACATCGTTTTCAAGGGCACGGTCTCCCGCGATGGCATCGAATTCATCGAAGAGATAGATGCCAGGTTCGTTCCGGATCAGGTCGAAGATCTGCCGCAGCTTGGCGCTGGTCTCGCCCATGAATTTGGTGACGAGTTTGTCCACTTGGATCGTGTGGAGGGGCAGTCGGAGTTCGTGGGAAAGAATCCGCGCGGTCATCGTCTTGCCGGTGCCGGGCGGGCCGGCGAGCAGGAGCTTCCGGCGGTTGGACATGCCGTGTTTTTTCAATTTCGCCTGTTGGCGGAACTCGTGGATCACCCGCTGGATGCGTTCCTTGAATGCCTCTGGAACGACGAGGGCGGAGAGCGGCAGGTCGCTGTGCTGGGAGAGGACCAGTCCGGCGAGGTCCTGGGGGAACTTGAGTAGGGTGTTGCTACCTCGCGTGCGGCGCGCCTTGTCGATGATTTCCCGGATGTCGTGGGCCAAGGCGCCGTGCCCTTGGTGCGCTTCGTGGGCCGCCACCTGGAGGGCTAGCGTGTAGAAGCGCTCGTCATCCTCGCTGAGGTGGGAGCGGATCAGGGATTTGATCTGTTCGGCGGTGGCCATTGTCTATGCGTTAGATGTAGGTGGGCAATGCGGAGACGTCGAGGTTGAATCCGGGGGAGAGTGCCGAGGATAGGGACGGAGTGGGAGTGGGAGTGGCAGTCTTTTTTCCGAACATGGAATGGAAAAGACGCCGGGCAAGATCGGGATCCAATACAACGGCGAAGAGGACTTGCAGCAGCTGATCGAGTTCCCCGGCGTGCCGGATGGCGATGGATTCCGTCGCCACTAGCACTTGCCCACCGGCCCGTCACGGGTTAGCAAGCGGCATCAAACGACGTTCGTTCAGCCTTCTCCTCGCCCGGCGGTATCTCAATCCCCGCCGCTCAATGCTGTCCTCGTTCAGCCTCATTTCGCTGATCGGCGTGATGCTCGGGGTGCTGGTGCTGGTGGTGGTGATGGCCGTTTACGCGGGGTTGGAACGCAGCGTGAAGGACCGTTTGCTCAGATTCACCCCGCACGTTCTGCTGAGTTCACCGGGCTTGCAGATGACCGATTGGTCGGACGCCGCGGCCACGGCCAAGAAGCTTCCCTATGTGGAGTCCGCCACCGCCTACATTGAGGACAATGTGATCCTCGACGTCGAATCGCTGCAGCGGGGCGTGATTTTCCGGGCGATCGACACTTCCGATCCCGTCCAGGTCCAGGACATCACCAAGCTGCTCGATCTGGAGAACCACCCGGATTCCACCGCCGATCTCGGGATCGACGACCGGGTCGTGATTTCCTCGGTCATCGCCTATCAGTTCGGGGTCGGCGTGGGCAGCAAGCTCCGGCTCCTGTCCACCCGCAACATCGAGGAAGTGATGCGGGTTTACAAAACCACCGAGAATCCTCCGGTGCGCGAGGCCCACGCGGAAGGCTGGAACAAGGCCACCGCCACCATCAACTCCGGTTGGAAAGCCGCGGGTGACAAGTTCGACCTGTCCCTAACCGCCTACCGCGAGTCCTACGCCGCCATCGAGGCGATTTACAACGACGACATCCGCGAGCAGGAGCAGGAGTTTCTCGGCGACCTCCTCCGCGCCATGGACACCGCGGAGCTAACTGATACGGCGTTCCGCTTCGAACCCGCCGCCAAGGCGGAAATCGAAACCGCCATTGCCGGCATCAACACCAGCGATGTCGAAAAATTGGACAACCACGCGTTCAAAGGCTTGAAGAAGGCCATCCTGCCCAAGGAGGTCCTGGTGGTCGGCGTCTATCAGGCATCGCAGATGGTGGTCTCGCCGGATTTGTTCGTGCCCCTGCCGCTCGCCCAGAATCTCGCGGGTCTCGATCAAGCGGTGCAAGGGATCGCGCTGCGCCTCGACGACGCCTACCGCGCGGAATCGTTCGCACCCGAGGCGCAGCAGGCCTTCGGTCCGGATTGGAAACTCGAAACCTGGGGCGACCGCGCGAAGCCGTTTTTCACCCTCATCGAACAACAGCGGGCCATGATGTATTTCATGCTCTCGTTCATCATTCTGATCTCCGCCTTTTCGATGATGGCCGTCATGTTCACCATCACCATCCAGAAGCGGCGGGAAATCGGCGTCATGAAAGCACTGGGCGCCGCGCCCGGCCAGATCGTCCGTGTGTTTCTCTATCAGGGCATGATCCTCGGCACGCTCGGCGCCATTCTCGGCGTCATTCTCGGCCGGGTGGTGATCCATTTCCGCGGGGAAATCCAGGTCCTGCTGCGCGGTGTGGGCTTCGATCCGTTCACCTCCACCCTGACCGGTTCCAGCATCCTGCCCGCGCACAACAATCCCGGGGAGCAAGCGCTCTTCGCCCTCATGGCCTTCGTCCTCTGCTCGCTCGCCGCGCTGGTCCCCGCGTTCTTCGCGGCCCGCAGCGATGCCGCCAAATCCCTCCGCAATCTCTGACCCATGGACATCTGGATCATCCGCGACGGCGAGAAAACCGGCCCGCTCCACGATTACGAGGTCCGCCGGAAAATCGAGGACGGTGAGCTTCCCGCCGACACGCCCGCGTGGCACGAGGGACTCGGCGGCTGGCAGCCGCTGATAGAAATCGGGATCTTCACCCGCGAGTTCGAGCTGGCAAAAGCCGCCAGCGAGCCAGCTTCGATAGATTCCGGACCAGCAAGGCCCGACTCCCCCGGCCCGCCGCCGTTGCCCGTCCAGACCTGCTATGGCAGACGCTTCTGGGCGCGCTGGCTCGACCTCACGCTCTACTCGGGCATCTGGTGGATCTGCATGTGGGCCGCCCGCCAGGACATCGAGGCCGCCTTGCTCAATCCCTGGGTGATGTTCTTCCAATACGTGCCGTGGTTCGCGATCGAACCGCTGCTCCTGCACTACTTCGGCACCACCCCGGGCAAATGGCTGCTAGGGCTGGCGGTCGTGAACCACGACGGCTCGCGCCTCGATCTCCCCGCCGCCATCCGCCGCTCTTTGCGCGTCATGATCACCGGCGTCGGCTTCGGTTCGCCGTTTCTCGCGGTGTTTTGCCAGTCACTCAGCCTGTTCACCGCCAAGCGGCTGGGCACCACCCTCTGGGACCACACCGGCGGCCATCGCGTGACCGCCGCCCCGCTCGATCCCTTCCGCCTCTTCGCGTTGGTGGCGGTCTATGCCGGAGCACTGGTGCTGCAGATCATCGTCATCTCCCCCTACACGTTCGAGCTGAATTCCAAAGCGTTCCCGTCCATCAAACAGCAGTTCGGTGAAAACCCGCTCTGGCACCTGCCCAGGCGGTCCCCGCAGAATCCTGGTTAGAGCGGAGAGGAGCAAGCTGAAGCTTGAACTCCGGACAGGCGTCCGGACTAACGGGCACGCCGTCAAGAGTCAGAGCTTCAGCGTGCTCTTCCTGACCCCGAAACTGCGGACTTGCTTTAACAAGCGAGATTATATAATTCTCCCAATGGACGATGAATCTGGAAGAGCGACATTGGGAACGTTTGCTGGCGGATATCCAGGGCCGGCAGGTGATTCCTGTGATCGGGCCGGAATTGTTGATCGTCGAAATCGAGGGCAAAACGGTCCCTTTCTACCGTTATCTGGCCGAACTGTTGGTGGCGCGGCTCGAACTCAATGTGAAAGACCTGCCCCCGGGTTACGGCTTCTATCAAGTGGTCAGCGAGTATCTCGCCCAACAGCCCACCCATCCGAAGCGCTACGAGCGCGACGAGGTTTATTACGAGATCCGGGAGATCCTGGCCGAGCGCGAGTGGCCCACACCGGAGCCATTGAAGCAACTGGCGGAGATCACGCATTTCGATCTGTTCGTTACGACGACGCCTGACTCGCTGTTGGAGCAGGCGATCAACCAGGTCCGTCATGCCGGCAAACCGCGGTGCCGGAGCTTTGCCTATTGCAAGAAGGAGAAGGTCGTCGATCTGCCGGACGATTTCCACCCGGAGGAGGACCCGACGGTCTATCACTTCTTCGGCAGGCTCAATCCGATGAACGACTTCGCGGTGACGGACGAGGACATCCTGCAATATGCGCACCGGATTCTCTCGCGCGATTTCCGGCCGCACAATCTGTTCGACCAGTTCCGGGAGAAGCGCCTGCTCACGCTGGGTTGCAGTTTTCCCGGCTGGCTGACGCGCTTTTTCATGGTCGCGGCCAAAGGTGACGAGCTGTTCACCGCCGGTGTCCCCGGATTGCTGGCGGACGATCTAACATTTCAGGACCGGGAACTGGTGGGCTTCCTGGAGCGCAAGAAAACCAATGTTTACAGCCAGGGCAGCGCGGCGAAATTCGTCGGCGAGCTGCACACGCGCTGGATGGCGAAATTCGGACAGATCACCAAGCCCGCTGATCCCGCAGTGGCAGGTGAGGAAGGCTTGCCGCCCGACATGGCACCCGAATCCGTGTTCATCAGTTTCCGCAGCGAGGACCGCGACACCGCCCGCGACATCGCAAAACGCTTCCGGGATGCCGGCATCGATGTCTGGTTCGACGAGACCGATCTTGAACCCGGCGACAGTTACAAATCGAAGATCGCGAACCATATCTTCAAGTGTTTCGCGTTCGTGCCGCTGATCTCGCAGCATTCGATTTCCAACGACCCGCAGCCTTGGTTCTATCGGTTCGAGTGGAAGCGCGCGATCGAGGCGGCGGAGTTCCGTTTCAACACCCACAAGTTCATCCTGCCGCTGGTTGTCGATGACACGTCGCCCAAGAACGAGGCGATCCCGGCCGAGTTCCGCGCGGTGCAGATTTCAAGGTTAGAGAAGCTCGACTTGTTAGTCTCCGACACCAAGGAGCGCATCCGCGACCAGAGGAGGGAAAGGAGAACGGCATGAGCGCGCCCGCGACCGACGCCGGAATGCAGCCGTGGCTCGGGCTGCTGCCCTACAGCGAAGAACAACAAAATCTGTTTTACGGCCGCGAGCAGGATACGGTGGATCTGTTACGGCTTGTCAGGCGCGAGGTGGTTACCGTGCTGTTCGGCCGCTCCGGCACGGGCAAGTCGTCGCTGTTGAAAGCGGGGCTTTTCCCGAAGCTGCGCCAGGAACAATTCCTGCCCGTCTGGATCCGGCTCGATCATTCGGGAAAGACGCCCTACGGACGGCAGGTCCGCACCGAGATCGGGAATGCGGTCACCTTGCGCAAGATGGAGGTGGAGGTTCTCAATGACGCTCTGGCAGACGAGAGCAATGACATGTGGGAGTATCTCCACCGGGTGGTGTTCTGGGATTCCAAGAACCAACCGGTGACGCCGGTGCTGGTGTTCGATCAGTTTGAGGAACTGTTCACGTTAGGCCACAACCGCCCGGAAATCGCCGCCTTTCTCGAAGAACTGGCCGCGGTGGCGGAAAACCTGATTCCCAAGCGGATCCGCGAGCGCGTGGTGGCCGGTGCCGCCAAGCTGCCCGCGGCCTACAACGAGCGCCACTACAAGGTGATGATCAGCTTGCGCGAGGATTTCGTTTCCAAGCTCGACGGCCTGAGCAAGGACATGCCGTCGGTGATGCACAACCGCCACGCCCTTTCCCACATGACCGGCGAGCAGGCGCTCGACGTGGTGATGAAACCCGGCGGCGATTTGGTCAGCAAGGAAGTCGCGCGCAGGATCGTCCGCTTTGTCGCCGCCGCCAACGAAACCGAGGCTGTCATCTGCCCTGCCGACACCGCGGCCTTCAACCTTGAGCTCCGGAACCTGCGCGTCGAGCCCGCGCTGCTGAGCTTGGTCTGCCGCGAATTGAACCTGCAACGGATCCATGAAAACCGGTCCGAGATCACCCTCGAACAGGTCCAGCGGTCCAGCGACCAAATCCTCGAGGATTTCTACGAACGCAGCCTAACAGGCCTGGAACCGCCGGATCGGAGGTTCATCGAGGACCGCCTGGTGACCGCCTCGGGATTCCGCACCACGGTGCCGGTGGAGGAAGCGGTGCAGGCCGATCTAACCGACGAGGAGATCGAGCTGCTGGTCGAGCGCCGCCTGCTGCGAAAGGAAGACCGGTTGGGCACGCCCCACATCGAGCTGACCCACGACGTCCTGACCCGCGTCGTCACCCGCAGCCGCAATGTGCGGCAGGAGCGGGAGAAACTGGAGGCCAGGAAGCGGCAGGAATCCGAAGAAGAAGCCGAGCGGAAAAGGCTCAAGGAAATCCAGGACGTGGAGAAAAAGAAGGCCCGGCGGATGCGCTATGCGATCCGGGCGTTCTGGGCGGTGGCCGCGGTCACCACCATTCTCGCGGTGATGGCTGTGAACTTGTTCCGATCCAGGTCTGAAGCCCGGAAAGCCGGCGGTCTGGCGGCGGCGCGCGCGAACGCCCTGGCTTCCATCAATATGGGCGTTCAGGATCCGGAACGGGCGTTGCTGCTGTCGATCGAATCCGCCTTGTCGGTGTTTCCCAGCACCAGGAAGCCCGGCGTGACGCTTGCCACCGAGGAGTTTCCGAGCGAGATCGAAACCGCCCTGCGCACCGCGACCCGGGAATCACTCATCCGCAAACGCTACGACGGCCACACCGCCGACGTTTACAGCATCGAATTCGACCGTGAAGGCCGCCGCCTGGTGACGAGTTCGGCCTCGCCCGACTCCACCGCCCGGATCTGGGATGTGGAAACCAATCGGGAGATCGCACGGCTCGATCACGGCGCCATGCCGGGAGGCACCACCACGGTCTCCAGCGCCCGCTTCAGCCACGACGCCAAACGCATTGTCACCACGACCTACCGCCAGGACGGTGACATCCATATCTGGGATGCCGATGCGCTCCGCTTCGGAGCTAACAGCCCTCCGCAAGTCATCACCCGGCCACTGGTCACTTTCAACGGCCATCACGCCAGGACCACCACCGCCGTCTTCCATCCTGACGGGAAAATGGTGGCCAGCGGCGGCTACGACAAACTGATCCGGGTGTGGGATCCCGCCACCGGCAAGGAACTTCTAACGACTCCTCTCGGCAGCGGACGGGAGCATCACACCGCCCGGATCCGCAGCCTCTCGTTCAACTTCGACGGCGGACAACTGCTCTCCGTTGCGGACGATGGCAATGCCATGCTTTGGGACCTGCGCGAAGCGTTGGCACGTGAGAATCAACCCGGTTCCGCCCCCGTGGAACCACTCCGGATCTTCAAGGCTTCCGCCACCGAGACACTCCATGATGGCGATCTCAACCCTGCGGGAAACCTGGTCGCCACCGTCGGCAACGACAAGACCCTGCGGATTTGGGATGCGGCCACCGGCCAGCAGTTGGCGGCCCAAAGCCATCCCGACGGAGCGATGGGCGTTTCCTTCATCGACGACACCCGGCTGGTCACCGTCTGCAACGACGCGGCGGTCCGGTTCTGGGCTTTGGGCGATGCGGCGGATGAGGTCATCGGCTCCTCCCATCCCCAGGCAGGCGAAGTCCGGATCCTGCGCCTGCTGGCCACCCAGCGCGGCCACCGGGGGTGGATCCGGGATGTGGCTGTTAGCCCGGACCGGCGTTTCATCGCCACTTGCGGGAACGACCAATCCGTCGTGCTTTGGAAACTGCCGCCCGGCGGAGAGGTCGCCGTGCTGGGAGAACCCGAGTTCAACAGTTGGGCGGCGGATGCCCACTACTCACCCGCGGCCGCGGGCCGGCCTAGCCGCTTGTCGGCATACGCGGGGACCAGCAAGGGCGAGGTCCGCGGAGTGGATGCCTTCAAGGAGCGGCCACTGGAGGATTGGTGGACGCCGGGAGAGGAAGGGATCCGGCATGGCAAGGAAGTCCGGAGCATTTCCGTGAGTCCCGATGGCTCCAGCCTGGCAACCTCCAGCAGCGATCAAACGGCCATCGTCTGGGACGCCACCACCGGGCGGCCGAAGTTCCAGATCACCGGGCATCAGGGACCTGCTGGCGGCACGGTCTATCAAGCCCGCTACAGCTCCGACGGGAAACACATCATCACCGCCTGCAACGAGGGCAGCGCCCGGGTGTGGGATGCTCTAACGGGTGCGCCCGGGCTGATGCTGGTCCCGGACCGCCAGGAGATCACGGCGGCCGGTTTCAAGGACTTCTCCGCATTGCTCGGAATGCTCAACAACCCTGACCAACCCGCCGCCAAGTATCTGCTAGATCGCCTCTCTGACCGGGAACGAGCGGAAATGGCGGAGGACGGCACCGCTCGGAAAGCCGTGATCGCAGCGCTGAACCGAATCATCCGGGACGAAACTCTCAGGGACGAACCCGCGTTCAGCGGGATTGTCAGGCGGCCCATGACCATTGAGTTGGGAAAGCGCAAACTTGACGACAACCAACGCCGCATCCTGAACCGCCTGACCTTGGAAGACGCATTCCCAACCGCGCTCAACACCAGGCGGGTCTATGACGCGCGCTTCAGCCGAGATGGGTCGAAGATCGTGACCGCGGACTTTGACGCCCGCACCGCGACCCTTTGGGATGCGCGTGACGGCGGGAAATTGCGGATTTTTCCCGGCGGCAGCGACCGGACCAAGGAACATAGCGACAACGTCGTGAGCGCCTCGTTCAGCCCGGATGGCCGGCAGGTGGCCACCGCCAGCACCGACGGCTATTGCCGGATCTGGGACACCGCCACCGCAGCGCTGGTCAAAGCGATTCCCCACGACATTGCGGTGCGGAGCGCCGAATTCAATCCGGAGGGAAACCTCCTGCTGACCGCAGCCGCTGACGGGGTGGCCCGGCTCTACACCGTGCCCGGCTATCAACTGAGGACCGAACTGAAGGGGCACACCGATACCCTGCCGGAAGCCCGCTTCAGCAATGACGGCTCCTTCATCATCACCGCCAGCCGCGACGGCACCGCCCGAATCTATAACACCCAACCCTGGTGGGTTTACAGCCTGGCGACCCAGCGGATCACCCGCAAGCTCACCCCGGAAGAGCGCAAACAATACGGAGTTCGCCGCGAGCTGACAGACGAGGAGAAAACCTACTATCAGAAGGCTGGCGGGTCGGCTGGCAAGTGAACCCGGCCCGTCTATCAGGCAGAGGTGTTCTCATCCCCCATCAGCGGATAGCCGAAAATCTGTTTGAAGGCGGCCGAGGTCTTCTCGCCTGCCAGACCGTCCTCTTCCAACCGGAGGCCGGCGATCTGGTTGGCGAATTCCTGGAACCGCTCGGTGACGACCGAATAGCGGCCCGGCGAAAAACTCAACGGCGGCAGTGAGCGGTCCTGCCGCTCGGAGACCGGCTTGGGATCCTCCCCCGCCGAGTGCGCGGACGCGTCGTCGCTCATTGCCAGCCGGGCCTCGGTGGCGGCGGATTTCGCCTCCTCGCCGCGCAACATTTCCAGTGCGAAAACGTGGGCCTTGTTCCAGCGGTTCACCAGGCCCTTCCAGAAATTCGCGCGGTAGCCGATGAAGTCCCGTTCGTATTTTTCCCGCGCCGCCCGGAGGTCCTGGAGCAACTCGACGGGCTTGGTTTTCTCCAGCTTGGACAACGCCTCCTTCGTCGCCGGACCGATGCTGCCGGTGACGCTGACACCCAGCGCGAGCTGCAGGATTTTGGTCGCCCCGCCGAAGCCGCGGTTGAATGTGCAGTCCCGCAGAAACGCGTCCAACCCGGCGTTGGACACCAGCGCGGCGACGCGGTCGGTGTATTTCGCGATGTATTCCGCCGCCTCGTCCTCGACCTGTTGGAATTTCCCGGCCTTGACCAGGGCGGCCAGCTTCTTCGCCTGCGCGGGGTCGTATTTCTCGTTGATGCCGGCGACCTCGTAGCGGCCGCCGCCGTCGTTGGGCGGCAGTTGATAGACCTGGATCCGCCCCTTCGAATCGCGCCGCGCCTCCCAGTCGACGATCTTGCGACCGATCCTGAGGCGGCGGGTTCCCGGGACCTTCAATGGAACCGGCTTGGGCGGCGGAGGAGGAGAGGCTGTCCGGGTGTCCCCTAGCAGAAAGTAACCGGTGAGGAGATGGAACGCCTCGGAGGTGTTGTTCCCGGCGTACCCATCCTCGGTCAGCCGGATTCCCGGATAGCGGTTGATCGCCTTCTGGAGCGAGAGGACCTCCGGGAAATAGCGGTCCGGCGCATGCCCGATTCTGGCGGTTAGATCGGACTCCAGCGAATCCTCCGGCACGACGATCGCCCGCGGAATGATGCCTTCGCCCTCGTAAATCGCGACGAGCTGGCGGCGGAGCTGGGGCATCGTCAACGACAAGGCACCGCCGGGGTCGTTTTTCCGGCCGGGCGAAACCTCATCATGGCCGAGAACAAAATCGAAACTGAAAATCCCGGGGTTGTTGTTTTTCAACCACAACAGCAGCTCGATCAGCGCCGCTTCCTGCGCCGCCGTGAAGCAATGATACCAGCCCGCCTCCCGGTTGTGGAACCGCCCGACATAGCGCACCTCCGCCGCCTTCAGATCCCGCGCCGGCTTTGGCACGCCCCGCGGAATCGGTTCGCTGCACCGGCGATAGTGGTTGGGATCGTTGAACCAGGGGCGGAAGGTTCCGGCGTCGATCTGTTGGACTTTGCCCGCGTTGCAGATCTCGATGCCCACCAGGTACTGGCTCACGCTGTTGCCGAGTTTCTGGTGCGAGCTTTTCCCGGCATGGGAACCCCAGCCGTCGAGATCGAAGTTTTGATAGACATCACCGTTAGGCGCGATCACGAAAAAGCAGTAGCCATTGCCCATGCCGCCCTTGACGGTGGCAACCGGATCGCTCCCGCCGGCGGTGAAATGGACGATGGCACCGCGCGGATGACCGGCGGAATAGCGTCCCTGGATCTTCATTCTTCCGGAGACGTCCTGTTTGGCATTCGGATAACGTTTGTTCATACATCCTCCTCGTAACCGTCGAGGCTGGGGATTTTTCCCCGTGAAATCAAGGTTCTTTCTCGCACCGCGCCAATCCGCGCAGGATCAGGGCGATCATCGCCGGCAGCCGGGTGGTGGTGAAAAGCCGCTCGTTTTCCTCATCCGTCAGTCCGTTGTTGAGACCGGCGATGCCTGCTTTTTCAAACTCCGCAGTGAGCGCGGCGTAGTCGATCGGTTCCGGCGGCGAGGTACTGTTATATTTTTCAGCAGCCATCCGCTGGTCGGCCCCGGCCAAGCGCGCTGCCTCCGTGAAAGCGGCTGGCTGATTGCCGCGGATCGCTTCAATGACGGCCTCCGTGCAACCGCCGAACGCGCCTATCAGATAGACCGGCTTCTTCGAACGAATGGCGAACAACGCCTCTTCGGCGAGTCCAGGATAGCGGCCAAGCCCGCCCGCGCCGAAGCTCCCGATCTGCCCGCCGATCAGAACCCGCGCATCGACCGCCGCATTCATTTGCTCCCGCATTGCCGTCAGGCTGCGGGCCCAGGCGACGAGGTTTTCCGGTGTTGATGGCGGCGGCTTGACTGATAGATCCACCCCGAGCCCGGCAGGTGGCTGGATTTTGTGGAAGTCCACCAACCCCGACCATCCGGCTTCCTGATCCTCGGTGAGGTCGAGGTGGATCGGCCATGATAGATAGGATTGCAGGGCTGAGGTTTTCTCTCCGCTCATCGCCCGATAGGCTGCCACCAGTTCGCACAACACCAGCGTGAAACCACCTTGCCGCAAATCGCCGCCGTAGGCGAGCGTGGCACCGGCCGCGAGGAGGAAGCGGGCGAACTCGGTCATCGCATCCCGCAAATGTGCGGACGGCGGCGCGGATTTTTCCCCGGGCAGCTTCGGAAATCCCATGCCGCGGATCGCCAGGTTCCCGCTATCGGAAATGGAGATGCCGATGGCCCGGCCGAGCAGCGTTTTCCCCAGATGATCGCCCGCGAGTTGATCCGGTTGCTTCGGGTTGGCGAACAGCAGCGTCGGAGTGGTTAGACGCAGGTTGGGCGCGAGTTCCAGCACGAGATCGATTTCCAGCTTGGCCAGCGGCGGGTCCGGATAGACGAAGTAGGGCACCTTGTCCGCATCCGGCCGCAGCGCGAGCGCGGTGATCAGCTCCGGTGCCCGCGGCAGCGCCCGCGCTTCCGGCGGGATCTCAAAGAGCGTCTTCAAATTCCCGAAGTGCCGGGTGAAATATTCGCTGCGCAGAACCTCGCGCAGGATCAGCCCGATGATCGATTCTATCCGATCCGGCTGCCAGCGGATCGTCGGCACGTTGCCGATGTAGGGAAACGACCGTGGTTCGCCTTCTTCAAGCGCATGGATGACGACCGCCGGCCGCTCATGGCGCTTCGCGCGGATCACCTCATGCTGGCACCAGACTCGCGAGGCATAAGCGTCTGTATGAATCAACGCGAACGCTGCGGAATCGATGCCGTCGTCGATCTCCTCTTCGAACCGGAAGCCGGCGGCGATGTCGATGGCGTCGAAAAACGTGTCGAGCGCGAGGTTGGCGTGAATGTAATCCCGGATGGCGAACGTGACGTCTTCCCCATCCTGTTTCGCGTGGCTGAGAAAGAGCCGCATTTTCGGCGGACCCGCCGCTTTCCTGCCACCCGTTTCCGCGATGGCAAGCGCCGGTCGCTCGGTGATCAGGCGGCAGATCTCGTTGGTGAGCCGGACTAACAGATAGCCCGCCGCGGCCTCTTCGGGACGTTCGTGGAGGCGGATGAAATTCGCTTCAGCCATTAGATTGAAGGCGCTCGCGGAAAACGCCACCGGGAACACGCGATGAAGCTCCCTCGCCGTCTCCGCCTGTTCCCACAAGGCCTTGATGTATGGACCCCACGTCGCCTTGCCGATCACCATCTTCGGGTCCACCAGCACCACCACCACCGAGTGATGGGCCTCCCCCATTTCGATAGACGGCGGAGTCGTTTCTCCATCCGCCATGGCGCTGCGGAAAACCACCGGGATGCCTAGTCCGCGGGCATTGGGCCGGTCCGGGTCGCGCGCGAACCAGGTGTAGATTTTTTCCGCCATTTCGCGTCCGCGCGCGAACTCCGGATGCCACACCACATGGATCACCAGGAGCGGAAGATAGACATCCATTTGCCTGCCTTTCATCCATTGCAGATTATCCGGTCGCGTTTCCGCGGAAAGCAAAAACGCATGGCGGGGCGAGAGATGCCTTGCAAACCCCCCTCAAAAAGGTTGGATGGTTAGTTGAAGCCGCAGTCATCCGATGAACACGCCCGCGCCAAATACCGCAACGTGGAGCCAACTCCTGGCGGCCTACGACGGGCTGTTTGAGGCTGGATTCATCCAGCGCTGGGGCAGCGAAGCCTGGCAACCCGACGAAGACGATGCCATGGCGGCGGCGAAGCTGTACATGCAGGCGGTCTCGCGCATTGCCACCCAGCGGCTCGGCTATCTCGACGGGGTGGAGAAGTCCGCGCTTGATAGCATTCACGCGCTCTTCGAACTGACCCGGAAAATCTGCGACAAGCATCCGTTAGCCCGGCATTTCCAAACACTGGCGTGGCATGTTCTGAACACCCGTGTCCGGCCGTTCACCGCCAGGTGGCACCGCGAGAGCGAGCGCGGCGCGCTTCGCGGGCTCGACACAACGGATGATTTCCGTGCCGAACTGGCAGAACTCCAACCGGTGCTCCTGACCTTCTCTGACTTGCTGCTGCATCTGCGCGACGGCGGACCTCCGCCACCACGCCCGCCGGAGCGCGACAGCGAACGCGAGACCAGGATCCGGGAGGAGATGTCAGGCGAAGTGCCATGGGGAATCCCCACGCACTTCGGCGGAGTCGATGCGGCGACCGCTGTCGATTTGAACCGCGAGGAAGGCAATGCGATCCGCGCCCGTCGTGAGAACTACGGCATCGACGCCGGAAAACCGCATGCGGTCGCGCTGGCTCTATCAGGCGGCGGGATCCGTTCGGCGACATTCGCGCTCGGTGTGCTGGTGGCCCTCTCGCGGCGAGGGATCCTGCCGCAGTTCGATTATCTATCAACCGTATCCGGCGGCGGCTACATCGGCTCGTTCCTAACCGCGTTCCTCAACTCGCCCGCGCCAGGGATCGGCCTGCGGTCCGGCGAGCTGCCGTTCCGCCGGGACGAGGGCGAGGCCGCTGCGCTCCGCCACATCCGCCACCACGGGAAATATCTGGCAGCAGGCTCGCTGTGGGGTCGGGTGAAAATGATCTTCGCGCAGCTTTACGGGATGTTGCTGAACAGCATGAGCATCGTCTTTCTGGGCGCCGTGCTCGTGCTGGTGGAGCGCACGTTGCGGGGTTCGTCCCTGCTTCAAGGAATCTGGTGGCCGGTGACCTTCTGGGTGGCGGTCTTGCTGGTGGTGATTGGCCTGATAGCGCCCCGCTTGCTGCGTGCCAACGCGAAGCGCCAGGATTGGGTGGATGCCGCGCTGGCATCGATTGGTTTGTTGCTGATGGCACTGGTGGCATGGAAAGTTTTTGGCGTCACCCACTCGCTGATAGATAGCGGGATCAAGGGTCCGCTTCACTTCGACCAGCAAACGCTGCTAGTCATTCTCGGGGGCATCCCGGTCGCGGCGTCGGCATTCCCAAGTCTGGTAGGAAAGCTCTTCAAGCGCACCAGCATCGTCCTCGTGTTGCTGGCAGCCATTGCCGCGCCGTTGTTCTTCCTGCTGCTCTATCTGACGCTCTATCACTGGGCGGGAATCCCGGGCATCATCGACAGGCTGGGCATCACCCGGTTTCAAGTCCTCATGATCGTGACCGGCGTCCTGGCGGTGGTCAATTTCTGGTTCCTCAACATCAACTTCACCTCGCCGCACCGGCACTACCGGAACAAGCTGGCGGACGCCTATATCATCCAGCCGGCGGACGGCGGCAGGAAAAACCAACCGGTGACCCTGCCTCTATCCGAAATCGGGAGCAAATCCAAACGCGGTCCCTATCATTTGCTCAATGGGGCGCTCAACGTCCCGGGTTCGCGCGATCCGGCGATGCAAGGTCGGCTGACCGATTTCTTCCTGTTCAGCCCGGCTTTTTGCGGCAGCCCGCTCACCGGCTATCAGCCGACGGCCGCATGGGAGGCCGCCGATCCGCATCTGGATCTGGGCACCGCCATGGCCATCTCGGGAGCGGCCGCCGCTCCGCAGACAGGCTTGGGCACCCGCAAGAACCTGAGCTTCTGGCTGGCGCTCCTGAACATCCGGCTCGGTTATTGGATGCGTGTTCCTAACAAAGACGCCAGATGGTTCGGTGGCAGTCCGGGAATGTTGTTCCTGTTGAAGGAAATGCTCGGCACGATGGATGAGAACCTGCCCTGGCTCAATGTGTCCGACGGCGGCCACATCGAGAACCTCGGCGTGTACGAACTGCTGCGCCGCCGCTGCAAGTTCATCGTCGCGGTGGATGGAGAGCAGGACGAGCGGATGACCTTCGCCGCCCTAACCACGCTGCAGCGCCTCGCCGCCATCGATCTGGGAGTCAGGATTGACATCGATCTGGACGATCTCCGGATCAACGACAAGGGTCTCAGCCGCTCGCATTTCCGGTTCTGCCGTGTGACCTATCCGGGCGGAGAGACTGGTTATCTTCTTTACATCAAGCTCTCGCTAACAGGCAACGAGGGCGAGTTCCTGCGCCGCTACCGGCTGGACGAACCGGCGTTTCCCCACCACTCAACATCGGATCAGTTTTTCTGTGAAACGCAGTTCGAAGCCTACCGCAGCCTCGGCGAGCATGTGGGCGACAAGCTCTTCCTGCGCACGCTGGTGGGCGAAAAACTGGAGCGATCCAACTCGATCGAGGTCGAGGAATGGTTCGGCGAACTTGGCAAGCGCCTGCTGGATCCGCCGCGGAATTGATGGAACCCGTGGATGGGCGATCCCCGATCCGCTGCTCCCCGAGCTTTACGCCGGATAGAGGCGCGCCTCCATCTGACCAAGGAAACGTTTCTCGGATTCGCTGATGCCATCCGAACCGAGCACTTTGTAAAGCCACGTCAGTGCGGCCGCCTCATCGCCATCGCGCTTGATCAGATCCGCGCGGACGCCGAGGAATTCCTCGGTCTTGATCGCGTCGACAGCCACGTCGCGGGCCCCGGCGAAGGCGCGGAAGATGAATTGCTCCCGAGGCAGCGGCGAATCCCAGCCGAGCGAATCCAGAGCGGCGTTGAGGACCTCGTCCTCAGCCAGCGAAAGGTGGTCATCCAGATACAGCGACAGGAACAACAGCTCGATGAGAACTTGGCGGGATTCTTGAGTCATGACGCCGCAGGCTAACGGGAGCAAGGGAATTGACAATGGGATTCTGTCGGCGCGGAAAATTCGGGGCACTCACCTCGCGCCGGTCAGCGAGCGGATGAGCTTCACCTCGTCCTCCTTGTAGGGCGTGCCGTCGGTGCGGAAAATATCGTGGAACCATGGGTCGGGTTCGCCCCTGTATTCCTTGCGCCACGAGTCCCACGGATAGATCGTCTGGCTCTTGCCATCGACGAAGCCCCAGTTCATGGCGATGACCTTCTGCTCCTTGAAATACGGCAGAACCGCCTCGAACGTGCTGCCTTCCGGCCGCGCCATGTATTCGCTGCACATGATCGGGCGGTTGTATTTCCTCAATGCCTCGACCCGCGCCTTCGTTACATCGAGCGGCGTGTAGGTGTGGAAGTTGATGATGTCCGAGCTATCCAACTGGAAGCATTGGAACTCGTCCGGATTGGCAAAATCGCCGTTCCAGATGCCGGATGACAACGGTTGCGATGGATTCGCCTCGCGCGCCCATTCGAAGGTCTTGCGGAGCAGCATGAGAGCCTTCGGAAACTTCTCCGCGGGGTCCTCCTTGAAGCGGCCGCCGTTCTCGTTGTTAGGTTCGTTGTAGAGATCCCACGCGAGGATCCGCTTGTCATCCTTGAAGTGGCCGATGACGCCGACGACGTATGGCTTCAGGCTGTCGTGCTTCGCGGGATCCTGGAGGATCTCCCAACCGGGACTCTGGACCCAGCCGGAGTTGTGCACGTGCGGCCGCGGTTCGGGCTGCTTGCCTGGCTTGGGATCGGGATTCCAACAACTGTCGAAGAACACGAACATCGGTCGGATCTTGTGTTTCTCGCAGATTTCCAGAAATTGCCCGATGCGCTTGATGAAACCGGCGGAGTCGGTCTTCCAGGGGATGTCGTGGAGATACACGCGCATCGTGTTGAAACCGAGGCCTTCCGCCCAGCCGAGTTCGAGGTCGATGCGGGCGGGATCGAAGGTTTCGGCCTGCCACATTTCGAGTTGGCTGATGGAATTGGCGGGCACGTAGTTCGCACCGATGAGCCACGGCTGCTTGGCATGCCACGCGTTGGCCTCTTCCGGAGTCCACTGTTTGGACGGTGCGGCCCGCATGAACAACGAGCTGGCTAACAATAACAAAATCGATTTTTTCATTTTCGGGACTTGAGTTGATGAAGGTTGCGGAGCCGCGTCAACAGCCCGAACGGGTCGGTTTGACGAAGCGAATGAGAAAAGGTTCCGAACGTTCCGCTCTGCCGGTGGCAGGGCGAATGGATTCACCCCTACACGAGACGTGATCACCACTCCTTGCAACTGAAAAGCCGGATCCCGAGACGCTCCCATTCCTTGTTTGCAAAGATCCGACGGATCCGGAGTGCGGCGCTGTGCTCCACCGAGTCCATTCGGAAGGCGCGCCGCCGCGCACCGCTTCGCAAGTTCCGGTTTATCGCATGGCCAGCAGCGCCAGCTCCTTGTGATGCACGCTGAGCTGTTGGAGCCGGATCGTTTCGAAACCCATTTCCCGAAGCGCTGCAAACCACCCCGCCTTATCAGCGACCTGCGCCGGATCGGTTAGCTTCAATGTCATCAATGCCCCACGGATGCTCGGAGCCATCCTGCAGAACCTGACGCATTCCTTTAGCACCACTTCGGGCGATTGGTTCATGTCGGACATGAACCACGTCACGCACTGGCCGAGGTCGCGCTTGCTCGTCAGGGCGGCGGGTTTGCGGCAATGATGGAACCACGCCTTACCGATCGGCGCATCCTCGCGGCTGGCAATCGCCGACTCCATCACCACGTCCGCCATTTTCGCCGGGTCCACGCCGATGACCGGCACACCGCGGTCCAGCAACGCCAGCACCACGCCACCCGGTGCGCAGCCAAGTTCCACGACGATGTCCTTGTCCGAGAATTCCAAATCGAAGAACCGTGTGGCTTCCTCCAGCTTCAACCACGCCCGCGACGGCGAGCGCCCGGGCATCACGATCCCGGAATCCCCCGCCGGATCGGGGCTGAGAAATTTCCCGTGCCGATGAAAGCCCGCCCAGAATTCCGTCTCGCCGAGCTCGACCACCGTGCCGATGAGTTCGCCTGCCTGTGGTCTAACCGAAGGACCGTCGTCGTTCACGCCCTGCATCCTCCGCTCATGAAACTTCGCGTGATGGATCACTTTTGCCCCCACGTCCCCGAGCCGGGCCACCGCGTCCTCCCGCGCCGCGGATTTCCCCAGCGAAAGACACAGCCTCCGCGCGCAGGCGACCTCGGCATCCAGCGATTCCAACGAAAACGGCGCATCCGCCTTGAACGTCACGAATCCACGCCGCTGATAGCTCAGCCGCCAGCCAAGACCCATCGTCTCCACCTCCAGCTTCAACGCCTTCTCGGTCCCCGGATTCGTGAGTGCAAACAGAAATTCAGTCTCGATTCGTTTCATCATCTGGCAGCGGCGGCTTCATGCCACCATCGTCCGCAGAGACTAGGAACCCGGCGATTCCCTGCAAGAGACAAAGTGCGCTCGCTTCCCTACAGACCACGACGATCCACATTCTCCACGACTTGCACTGAACCGGCTTCAGATTCAGCGACCGACAAGCTAACCGTTGGAATCCGGATGGAATCCACCACCTTGTAACCGGGATCCACCGCCACCAGATTGGTTCCGGCCAGGAAATAGCGGACCTTCGGCTGACCTGTGGGCAAGATCCTCACCAATTCTGCCGGAGCTTCCACCAGCGCCGGGCGTTCACTCGCCTGCAACACTTTGCCCATACGGATTCCGGCGGTTGTCCAGGATGCGGGGATCTCCTCCAACTTGATCGCCGCGGCACACGAGGGAGGAAGCCCTAGTGAATTTGTCAGATAGGTGTCGAAGTATTGCACCACCTTCAACCGGGCATGGGAACTCAACACAATCGACTGTGCCGGCGCATAGCGGCTCACGACCGGCTTCGTGCTGTGGGCGACCGCAGGAGGCGATGCCGGATCAAGATGGCTGGCAGCAAACAAAACCACACCTGTGAAACCCGACGCACAGCAGATGTTGAGAATGGTTTGCATGGAAATGTGGGGTCGGAGGTTGGAAGTTTTCCACCCTTTCGCAAGCGACATGCCAACCGTTGAAAGCGCCTCAACTCACCCCACCTCAAGCCTTCATCCTAACAGCCCATCGCCAGCGGTGGTGCAAAATGCTCTGCCGCTGGCGTCCGGGTGGCAAACTGCAACCGCGATGGACGAACACCATCTCTTTCGCCTGCCACTGCCCCGTCACCTTGAAGCGGAGGTGGAGTTGCGGGCGTGTGACAGGAAAACTGATAGATAACCGGAATGGCATTTTGCATCATCAGCAATCGATTCGCACGATAGGCGAAATTCACGGATTTACCCAAAAAATCCCTATCCAAGCGAAATATCAGCGCTCTAGTTATGGCAACCATGAACACCAATTCCATGACACTGCCATTCACCCCGACCCAACTTATCCAGCCAACCCCGGGCTCGTCCCGCTTCGCGCGCCTCGGCCGCATGGCACTGGCGACGTTGTGCGTCTCTCTGGTTTCCTTCGCCGCAATTCCCAAGGCGCTCGCTGCGGGACCCAACGGCACGTTCGAATTCAAAAGCGCGAGCGGATCCCTCAAGATCGACGGCGACAGCTACCGTGTTCCGCAATCCTTCGTGAAAAAACTCGCGGGCTTCGCGAATGGCGAGGCCACCATTCGGAACAACATCCTCAAACTCCAAAGGAACGCCGCAGCCAGTATCGTGGCTGACATTGGCGATGAACTGAACCTCGATATCAAGACCCGCGTGAGCGGACCGACCACGGTGGTTCTCAGCAAATCGGGGAGATCCTACACCGGCAAAACCGCCAAGCCGATCGTCGCCTCGTTTGAGGGCGACTTCTTCGGTCTGGAGGTTTCGGGGGAATTGCTCACCAGAGTCTCCGCGACCGTGAAAGGCAACACGCTAACCGTGGTGATCCGGTTCTCCGGCGACGTCGAAGGCGAGGATTTCACCGGGAAACTGACGCTTGTCGGCAAACGCTGATTTTTCATCCAAGGCGATCCATCGCTGAATCAACCTGCCGGAGCCGGCCGATCCCGTAAAAGGGTGATCGGCCGGCTCCTTTGTTTTTTCCCGGACGCCACATTTTCGAAATGGAGGCTCGCGATGCGGCGGTGGCGTTTGTAGGAGAACCGAGATGCACATTCCCACATTGATTTCCCGGAAGCGCGAGGGCGAGGAGTTGTCGGGGCGCGAGATCGGAAAGCTGATCGATGGCTACACCCGTGGCGAGGTGCCGGACTATCAGATGTCGGCGTTTGCGATGGCGGTTTTTTTCAAAGGCATGACACCCGCCGAGATCGCGGCACTGACCCGGGCGATGATGGACAGCGGCGACTGTTTTTCCCACCGCGCAGGGCATCCGCCGGTGGTGGACAAGCATTCGACGGGCGGCATCGGCGACAAGGTGTCGCTGATCCTCGCGCCGCTGGTGGCGTGCACCGGATGTTGGATTCCGATGGTTTCGGGGCGTGGTCTCGGCATCACCGGCGGCACGCTCGACAAGCTCGAAGCGATTCCCGGCTTCAATGTCCATGTCGATCTAACCGAAGCGGCGGCCCAGCTCGAAAAGCTCGGAGTGGTCATGATGGGCCAGACGGATCGGTTCTGCCCGGCGGACAAGAAACTCTACGCGCTGCGGGACGTGACCGGCACCGTGCCGTCGATCGCGCTGATTACCGCGTCGATCATGTCCAAGAAGCTCGCGGAAACGCTGGACCGGCTGGTGCTGGACGTGAAATACGGCAGCGGTGCCTTCATGCAAACCAAGCGCGACGCGGAAGCGCTCGCCGCCAGCATGATCGCGGTGGGCAAGGAAATGGGCGTGGAGGTGCATGCCATTCTGAACCCGATGAACGAGCCGTTAGGCCGCGCGGTGGGGAACTCGCTCGAAGTCATCGAATCGCTCGAATGCCTCGACGGCGGCGGCCCGGCTGACCTGCGCGAGATCGTGTTAGATCTAGCGGAGAAGATCGCGGGTGTGTCGCGCGCGGAGTTGGAGCGGCTGCTGGACGACGGCAGCGCGCGCCGGAAGTTCGATGAACTCGTCACCGCCCAAGGCGGAAATCCCGCCGATTTACCACGCCTCGCGGAAATCCACCAGGCTCCGGTGATCCGCGAGGTGATCGCTTCGGCGGGCGGGGTCATCGCCAGGGTGGACGCCGGCTTGGTCGGCCAGGCCGCGCTGCAGCTCGGGGC
>JBGSOI010000219.1:0-6338 GCA_041739215.1 Akkermansiaceae bacterium | reverse complement strand
GCCGCGGTCCGGCGTGCCCTTGCCGCGCAACGGCGCCTGCTCGGGCGTGTTGAACATCGGCGTTTCCTTGGTCGGCTCGTAGTTGCGGCCCGCTTCGAGCATGAGGACCTTGACGCCGTGGAGGCTGAGCAGCATCGCCATCATGCCCCCGCCCGCGCCGGAGCCGACAACGATGACATCATATTCGCGAAGAGACTTGCGGTCGGTTAGGATGGCCATGGGTTTGGAGGGACTTTAACAAGGGACTAAGGTTTGGGAATACCCCATTTCGGGGACATGATCGTAATACGCCCGCCCGGGCCCCCATATTTGAATCCCGGCTTGAAAACAGGGCGAGCCCAACCCAGCTTCCAGCCATGAAAACCGGTCGCCAGATGATTTCCGCCGTGCTGCGGGGCATCGTCCTGCCAGCTCTATGTTTGCCGTTGTCCGCAGCGACGATGACGCTGACCGCGGTGGCGGACACCTCGATTTTCGAGGCGAATCCGGAATCCGATCTGGGCGGAACGACGCTGGTGTCCGGGACGAATCAGCAATACTCGCGGTCGCGGGCGATGTTCCGCTTCGATCTCACCGCGCTGCCCGCGGGAGCAGTGGTGACGGCTGCGGAGGTTCTGTTGTATGTCACGCGGAGGCCGGATCCGGACCAGCACAGCGGGCCGGCAAGTTCGGATTTCAACCTGCACCGGCTGTTTGTCAGCTGGGGGGAAGGCACGGGCAGCAATGCGGTCGGAACGGGGGCGCAGCCAGGCGACGCGACTTGGAACGAGCGCCACTTTGGCTCCACCGCGTGGGCCAGTCCCGGCGCTTTGATCGGCGAGGACTATGCGGAGACGGCGAGCGCGACGACCTTCGTCAGCAATGTCGGTGGCTACGCTTGGAAATCGACACCCGGGCTGGTGGATGATGTGAAGGCGTGGCAGGCGGATCCGCTGGCTAACTTCGGTTTCATGCTGGTCAGCCAGGGGGAATCCACGCTGGGCACCGGGCGGCGGTTCGGCGCAAAGGAGCAGCCCGGCGGGTTGGTTTCCCCGGCGCAACTGGTCGTGACCTACACTGCGATTCCCGAACCATCGGCGGCAGGCATTTGGCTGTTAGGAATTGCAGGGCTGGCACTGTGGCGGGTGCGGCGGAGTTAGACGCGAGGCGCGCAGAGAGCAGGGAGGATCCGGAAGCCCGCGATTGCTTTTCGCGCGGCATCTCAAGCAGGCTTGGCGAAGCGGGATGGAGCTGTCATGTTCCGCCCCGTGATTTCCATCGATTCCTCCGAACAAGCAGCGTCCGCTGGCGAACCCGACAGTGACCGGGAGAAGCTGGCCAACTACACCGGGCAAGTGCCGTGGAGCTACCTCGCACCGCACGCGGCCAAGGGCAGCCTTTATTTCGTGGATCCCGCATTGAAGCTCGAAGTCGTGGGCGTGGCCTTTTCTTCCAACCGTGCCGATCGGGTGGAAGCCTGGCTGAAAGCCGGGGATCTGGTGAAGATCGAGGCGCTTCTCGCGGCGCAATGGGAAAACGGCGAAACGGAATTCGAGGCCCTGGTGGTCACCCCGTTCGTGCTGTGCCGGCCGGTTTGAAATCCGGGAGCACGTGCGGATTGCCCGAACTCCCGTTTTCCTGCACGGGCAAAGCCATCATTGAACTCTAGCAGAATGACCCAATGTCGCCTGCAGATCCTGATGGGACAAGCATCTCCGGCGGTTTCGGCCGATGCGGCACGCTGCCTGCGAAAGCTCTCATCCACCTATGAAAACTCGATTCCCAATTCTGTTCGCCGCTGCCCTGTTAGGCCAGTCATCCGCACAACCCGCTCCTCCGGTGGTTGTCGTAGAGGAAAAAACCGTGGTCGCGCCGGTCCAGCCGGGTCAACCCGTCACACAGGACGTCGTCGTGACCGAGACAGTGATCCCGGCTGCACCGCCTCAGGTGCGGATCGATTCCGCCTTGGCCCGACGCCAGTTAGGAATGGCGCCGAAGGCGGCTGAGGTTCCGGCACATCCGCCGGGAACCACGGTGGAAACCACCGAAACCACGACCACCCGCAACATCCCGGGCCAACCGCCGCGGGTGTATAACATCGAGCGCAACGTGGTGATCGTCGAGGGCCGCGAACTTCCCTACATCACCATCCCGGTGCTTTTCGTTAAGGAAACCGCCGAGCTGCTGGATAGCGAATCGCGGGTCGCGATTGACGACACCGCCTCGGCGATCCTGGAGGTCATCAAGACCGATCCCACCGCCGTGTTCGACATCGAAGGTCACACCAGCACCGACGGCACGGACGAAATGAACATGACGCTTTCCGCACAACGCGCCCGCCGGATTTTCGAGGAACTCACGGTACGTTACAAGATTCCTGCCACCGTGCTCAGTGCCCATGGCTATGGTGAAAGCTATCCGAGCTACCCGTCCGGCACCGAGGAGCAGATGACGCTCGACCGCCGGGTGCTGGTGGTCCGCGTCAAGTAAACCACGTCCTAACATCCACGTTTGAGAACCGCCACTGTGGCGGTTCTCCGCGAGGAGGCCAGCGTGATCGCAGCCTTGCTTTCCGGGGGAGCTTCGTTTGTCATGCCGGTGAAACCACCGACATGTCCTATTCCCTCTATTCATTCATCTGGCCGCTTATCGCGTTGTTGTTCGGCGGGCTTCAAATCACCGCTGCTGCCTTGTTGTTGCGCGAGCGGGGCAGCGGCTCTTGGCTGATGTTGATTGGGGGCATCGTCTCGGTGGTAGGACATGTCGCCATACCGATTATTGTCTTCTTCTTTAATTCGGGTGGTTCGGATCCGATAGTAAGCACGTTGTTTGTCGTGCTGCCCTCGTTCGCCACCCTCGGCTCGCTGATATTCGCCATCGGCTTGTTGCTTCACGCCTTGCGCCGCCGCGCCTTGGGCAGCCGCATCGCCGAGCTTGAATCAATCCTCGCGGCAACGCATGAAGCGCGGGCTGACCGGCCTTGATCCTGGACTCTATTGTTTCAACGGAACTGGTTCTGTTCCGCCTGATAAACGTAGCCGGCCGCAGCCATTTTTCCGACGAGCGCCTCGGGATCGAGATTATGGGTCTTCACCAGATCGTCGAGGGAATCGCAGTGATTCCTGAGCTCGGTGTTGAGCAATCCGACGAGGAGATGGGGATCCATCGCGAGGAAATTGGCAAGGTTCATTGCCGGAACCTGCCGGAATCGGGTGATCCGGGCAAGCCGGGACATGGCGGACCGGTAGTGATCGAAAAGCCATTGCGCGGATCGATTTGCTCGCCCTGTTTTACGCATGACAAAATTCCTCCTGCCCATTCTGTCGCTTGCCTCGGTGTGCTGTGCCCAGCCCGATGACCGGCAAGCCGCGAAGCCTGCGTATGTCGACGAGGCGCCATTGCCGTTAGGTTGGCCCCGCCCCGGGCCTTACGACCAGGTCACGGAGAAAAAATACCCGGCCTCGCGGGCTGCTCTTGCGAAAGGTGAGGGCGAGACCTTGACCTTCTGGACGCTGTTCGCGCACATCAAGCGCAATGACATTCCCATGACGGCACCCGTCGAGAAATCGATGGTGGCTGCCGATGGCAAGCTCCGGCAGGAATCGATGGCGTTTCTCTATCAGAGCGACAAGGTCGGCAAGCCCGGCCCGGACGGCACGAAGGTGGCGGTGAGCGATATCCCCGCCATCCGGGCGCTCAGCTACACTTGGCAAGGGACCGACTCGGAGGAAAACATCTCCAAGGCCAAAGCCGCATTGGATGGCGAACTGACAGCGCGCAAGGCGAAGGCCAGGAGTTTCCGACTGCTAGGCTACAACGGCCCCGGCACGCCCCGTGAAAAGCGGACTTGGGAATTGCAGGCTGTGCTCGATTGACCCGCGCCAGCCCGGTTCTATCAGTTGGACGGATCGCCGGCTTTTGCCATGGCAGCCTGATATTTCGAAACTATCGAAGTCGCGTCGCCGACCGATCGGACGTCGCGGATGGCTTCCTGCCAGGCCGATACCCGTTGGGGAGATTGGACGAACCAACAAAACCCGCAGCCCGCTAAAGCCAGGAACAACCCAAGGAAGAGCCACACTCCGCTGCGGTTAGAGCCGGCTTCCTGCCGGGGCTGCTCATCCGGTCTTGTACCCGGTCCGGCGGAGGCCGTGGCAACTCTGTCGAAATTCACGACCGGAATTTCCTCCACCGGTGCCGGAGCGGTTGCCGCGGCGGGTTCCGGTTGGCATGCGTCCGGGTTGGAACCGCCAGCCGGGGTGGGAAATGCTCGGGTGGGAAGCTTGTGCACATCCGAGGGATCCTTGAGAGCCGCTTCAAAAAGTTGCTGAAGTTTTTCCGCGTGAGTCATGGTTGGATAATCGCCTGATATTCAATAAATGTTAATAACGCCATTGCGTAGTTCTTTGCCGGTCACATCGCCCGGGCAAACTAATAGTCAGTGACTTGCATTTCACGGAATCGCTCGGGCCTCATACCTGCCTTTGATTAGAACTTCTTTGGGATCGGCGGGGGCACCCATTCGGTTGGTGTGGAGGCCCTCGACGACGAGATCAAAGGCGGCGGCGCCGACAGCTTGCAGGTTGCCGTCGATGCCGGGCCAGGTTTTCATCTCGTCGTCGGTTCGATAGAGATAGGCCAGGCCGAGGTCTTCGGGGACGCGCAGGCCGGATTTTGAAAGCCAGCTTTTAACGGGGAACTTGTAAACTAACAACGAGTCCGGCTTCTCGCGTTTGAGCCATTGGTTGAACTCCCTTTCCTCGTTGCCGACGGTGGGGATGAATGGGACACAGCGGTCGGATTCGGCCTGGCGCGCCTGCCAATCGAGCGCGCCGCCGGACCAGAGGTAGCCGGAGATGCGGTTGTTGAACTCGGGGACGACCAGTCCGGTGCGGCGGTAGCCGGCGGCGCGCATTTCGCCGAGCGCGAGCTGGACGTTGAAAAAGCCGTGGAAGTTTGCTCGGTCCACAAGGACCTCGCGGAAATAGGTGCTGAGTCCGGCAACGGTGAATTTCCCGATGGCGAAGCCGGCCCGCTCGGTGCGGTCGCGGGAGAATCCCAACAAGACACCGCGGATGCCGCGGGTGAGCAGGGCTTTTTCGAGTTTCGCGGCATCGTAGCCGAACTCGCTCATGGGAAATTCCTCCACGCGGTAGCCGAGTTCGTCGGCGCGGCGGCAGATGCCGGCGTATTCCCATTGGCAGACGTCCTTGGAGCGCCAGCCGCCTTCGCCGTGATAGTCGGTGACAAGCGCGACCGTGCCAACGTCGCTGCCGCCGCGTTTTTTACGGACGGACATGAGCGCGCTGACGAGTGGGTTCGGGCGGTAGCCAAGTTTTTCCGCGAGTTGTTCGACGCGGACGCGGGTCTCCTGGCCGATGCGTGGATCGCCTTTCAGAGCTCTTGAAATGGTGGATTCCGACAGCCCGAGCGCTTTGGCCAGCGAGGACATGGTGACGCGTTCGTCCATGGATTTCTCCAAGCAGATTCCATGCGCAACGATGTGCATGAAATACGCCCCGCGATTTCATCTGCGGAAGATCGGCTGGCTCGCCCGGTGCTTTATTCGCCCTCGTCCAACGTCTGGACCTCCAACTCCCTAACCAAATACCACCATGCCGAAAGTAGAAAAAGAGATGCACAAGAACGGAGACTTCCTCGTCGATTACGAAGAGAAGGTCTTCGAAGACTTCAAGGCCGAGCCGGGCGAGAAGGCGCTCGTGACCTTCCACACCGTCGCGTTCGAGGGCTCGATCTCGATCGTGAACACGCTTTCCGCCACCCGCTTGCTGCGGAAGGGATATGAAACTTCGATCCTGCTTTATGGACCGGGTGTCACCATGGGCTTCCAACGCGGTTTCCCGACACTCGGCGACGAGGCATTCCCGGGTCACTTGTTCGTGAACCAGCGGCTCGCGAAATTCATGGAAGAGGGCGGCAAGGTGTATGCCTGCCGTTTTTCGACGCAGGCGCTCTACGGGCAAACCGAGAAGGCGTTCATCCCCGGGATCATTCCAATCAATCCGCTGGATGTATTGGACTGCATTCTTCTGCATAAGAAATGCAATGCGGTGATTATGGATTCTTGGACGGTCTAACTAAATCAACCTATCCGCGCGGAATAAATTCCGCGCTCCAATTATGAAGACCATCCGAGCAGCGGCCATCCAGATCGCCCCCGACCTCAACGGCGCGAACGGCACCATCGACCGCATGGTCCAGGCAATCGCCGAAGCTGCGGACGCGGGTGTGCGGCTGGCCGTTTTCCCGGAAACGTTTGTGCCGTACTATCCCTACTTTTCCTTCGTCGAACCACCGTTCGCCTCGGGAAAAGCTCATCAGAAATTGTATCGCGAGGC
>JBGSOI010000162.1:0-30195 GCA_041739215.1 Akkermansiaceae bacterium | reverse complement strand
GGCGGCGACGTCGTGGGCGACCACACCGTGCTCTTCGCCGCCGACGGCGAGCGCGTCGAACTCACCCACAAGGCCTCGTCCCGGATGACCTTCGCCGCCGGTGCCGTCCGCGCCGCCTGCTGGCTCGAAGACCAACCGGTCGGATTGTATGACATGCAGGACGTGCTCGGGCTCGTCTAGTTGCTAGTTGATAGAGAAGACAACATCCCAAATTTCCAAGTTCACCATGCGCCCATTGCTCACCCTTCCATTTCTGCTGGTTCTATCCGCCTGCCAGCCGCCCAAGTCCGGATCCGGGAAATCCGGAACCCCCGCCCCGCCCGAGATCCTGGCCAACGTCACGGCTCCTGCCGTGGTGGCTCCCGCCCCACCTGTGGACATCAAGTCCTCGGTCGTCCGGATCAATTCCACCCAGCAGTCGTGGAACCCGGGCCAGCCGTGGGAGAAAAATCCGCCGGACCAGCGCCGCGCACTTGCCGCCATTGTCGCCCCGCAGCGCGTTCTAACCACCGCCGAACTTGTCGCGGATGCCACCTTCCTCGAGTTCGAGTCACCGGATGGCACCCGTTTCGCGCAGGCGAAAGTCCTTGCCGTGGACTACGAGGCGAACCTCGCGCTGTTAGGCCCAGCCTCGGAGAAGGAAGGCGATGCCTTGTTTGAGAAAACCACCCCGCTTGCGGTCACCGTGCCGTCGAAAATCGGTGAGTCCCTCAACATCCTGCAAGTCGAGGAAAACGGCCAGGCCCTCCTCACGCCGGGCACGCTCCAGAGCATCGATGTTACTTCCAACTTTCTGCCCGGCCATGGTTTCCTGACCTACCTCGTCAAGGCGTCCATGCAGAGCGCGGCCAGCAGTTATTCGCTGCCCGTCCTGCTGGACGGAAAACTCGCGGGCATCCTCACCAGTTACAACTCCAAGGACCAGATCTGTGATGTCGCGTCGGCCGACATCATCTCGCGCTTCATCAAGCACAGCACCAACGGCGGCTACAAGGGCTTCCCCAGCCTCGGCATTACCGTCGCCCGCACCGAGGACAGCTCGTTCCGCCAATGGCTCAAGCTCACCGACGACCAAGGCGGGCTCTATGTTCAGAACGTCCGCAAGGGCGGCGCCGCCGAGGCCGCGGGAGTCAGTAAGGGCGACGTCCTGCTCGCCATCGACGGCCACGCCATCGACCTCCGCGGCTACTATCAGCATCCTAACTACGGCAGCCTGTTCTGGGGCCACCTGATCCGCGGCGAGAAATCCACCGGCGATTCCATCACACTCTCGCTGCTGCGCGCCGGCCAGCCGCTGGAGATCAAGGCCACTCTCACCCGCGAGGAGGAAGACTCGCGGCTGATCCCCGGATACAACTTCGGCAAGGCCCCCAACTTCCTGGTCAAGGGCGGACTGGTGTTCCAGGAACTGTCGCGACCGCTGATGGAATCCTTCGGCGATAACTGGGAGAGCCGCGCTCCGCTCAATTTCCTCGATGCCATGGAGAACCCGGAGAAATACGAGGGCAAGGTGGACCGCATCATCTTCCTCAGCGGCGCGATCCCCACGCCCGCCACCGTCGGCTATGAAAGCCTGCGCAACCTCATCGTCCACAAGGTCAACGGCAAGGAAATCAAGAACATGAAAGGCCTGATAGAAGCGTTCAAAGCCAATCTTGAGGAACTGCACTCCATCGAATTCGAGGAGGAGAATTTCACCGTCTATCTGGACGACGCCGTCTCCACCGCTGTGGATACCCAGCTCCTCGAACGCGGGATCTCCCGGCTCTCGCGGGCCGAGTGAGTCCCCACCTCCAGCCGATCTAACGCATCTGCCGGTCCAGGAAATCGATGGCCGCGTCCACCGAACCCTCCGGCCACAGGAACGCGGCGATGTGGTCTCGGCCTTTGATCCAGTAAGTTTCGTGAGGCACCCTGTATTTCTCCAACACGGCGATCATCGCCAGCGGATGCTCGGGCCGTACCAACTGGTCGCCCGTGCCATGATAGAGGAACATCGGCGGGCTGTTGGCCGTGACGTAATTCACCGGCGAGGCGTCGTGGAACCGCTGCGGGATTTCCCGCTGCGTCCCGCCGAGGAACTGCGGCACCAGATCGCCGCCCGGATAGAACGTCAGGTCGCTCGGCGCGCCACCCGCCACGATCGCGCGGATGCGGGAGCTTTCGGGCCCCTCGTCCAGGCCTGTTAGAGCCGCCAGATAGCCGCCGGCGGAATAGCCGAAGGTCGCGATGCGATCAGGGTCGATCCGGTGCTCCGCGGCGTGCGCCCGCAGCCATTTCACCGCTTCCTGCAAGTCCTCGACCGGGGCCGGATAGGTCCAGCGCGGGGCGAGGCGGTAAGTCACATTCAAGACGACGTAGCCGCGTTTCGCCAGTTTTCCGGCGATGGGATTCATCTGCCAGCGCCCGTCCTTGCCGGTCCATCCGCCGCCGTGCACCAGCAGCACCGCCGGGGCGGGCCGCGTGGATCGCGGTCGATAGAGATCCCCCAGCACCGGCTCCGGCCAATCATCGGGAGTATAAACGATGTTGCGGGTGACGGTGTAACCGCTCTTCACCGAGGTGGTCTGCCGATGATCCGCGAGGCCGACAGGATTCACGCACCCGGCAAGCAGCAACACCCAAGGCATGAAGAAGGAAACGAACAAGCGCGGCATCGCCAGCAGTTTAGCGCGCATTCGCGAAACGCAACCCCGCCCCGCGCACTTCACGCTTGTCGGAAACTCCATCCGGTTTACCCATCCCCCATGCCCGACGCCGTTTACGTCCAAGATGCCTTTGCCCGAATCGCCGACCGCTACGTGCTCACCAACCACGTCCTGAGCTGCGGCATGGACATCTGGTGGCGCAAGGTCGTCACCTCCCGCATCAAGGCCTGGCAACCGGCCCGGTTGTTGGACGTCGCGAGCGGCACCGGCGACCTCGCCTTGGAAATCCAGGGCCAATGCCCGCAATGCGAGGTCATCGCCTCGGATTTCTGCGCGGAAATGCTCGCCCACGCCGCCAGTCGCGGGATCGCGAAAACCATCGTCGCCGATGCGCTCAAGCTCCCGTTCGGCGACCGCGAGTTCGACGTGGTGACCGTCGCCTTCGGCCTGCGCAACATGGCCGACTACCCCGCCGCGCTGCGCGAAATGCACCGCGTCCTCAAGCCCGGCGGTCGCTTGGTCATCCTCGATTTCTCGCTGCCTAACGGAATCATGCGCGGCCCCTACCGCTGGTATCTCCACCACGTGTTGCCGCACCTCGCCGGTTGGCTCACCGGCCAGAAGGACGCCTACGAATACCTCGGCGGTTCCATCGAGCAATTCCCCTCCGGCAAGGCGATGACCGGCCTGTTGGAATCCTGCGGCTTCGGCAAAACCGGTTACACTCCGCTGAGCCTGGGCGTCGTGACCATCTACGAAGGCACTTGTTAGCGGTGGAGGGAATGCTTGTTCATGACCACGGCGATGCGCGGAGCCCCGGTGAATTTCGATCGACTGGCACCTTTCTATCAGGCGATGGAAGGGCTAACCGCCGGGGGCAAGCTGCAGCGTTGCCGGCTGGCGTTTCTGGCAGAAATCCCGGTGCCGCGCAACGTGCTGCTCGCGGGTGAAGGACATGGCCGGTTCCTGCCGGAGTGCGTGAAGCGGTTTCCCGAGGCGAGGATCGTGGTGGTGGATTCCAGCTCCCGGATGCTGGAGATCGCCCGGCGCAAGGTGACCTCGGAGCGGGTCGAATTCGTGCGGGCGGATCTGTTGGAATGGGACGGCCCCCCGGGACGATTTGATTTGATCGTGACGAATTTCTTCCTCGATTGCTTTCCGCCGGATGAACTGGCGACGGTGGTTGGAAAGCTCGGCGAACTGGCGGCTCCGGAGACGGATTGGCTGCTGGCGGATTTCGAGATCGCACCCGCCGGCCCGGCCCGCTGGCGCAGCCGGTTGATCGTGGCGACGCTCTATCGGTTTTTCGGGATTGTCACCGGGTTGCAGGCCGGTGCCCTTGTCCCGCCCGAGCGAGATCTGAAAAAAAGCGGCTTTTCCCTCCACCGTCGGCAAACCCATGAATGGGGATTGCTGAAAAGCGAATGGTGGCGGCGGGCTCTCTGACGGACCGCGAAATTTATTTCGCCCGGAACCCGGCGCCACTGGCGAAATAAATTTCGCGGTCCGTTGGATCCGGTTTATGGAAACGCCATGCCGTTCCGACTTGAGAGTGACTACCAGCCTGAGGGTGACCAGGCGCAGGCGATTGCGAAGCTGACGAAATCGCTGGCGGCGGGGAATCATCACCAGACCTTGCTGGGGGTGACGGGGTCCGGGAAGACGTTCACGATGGCGAACCTGATCCGGAATTTCGGCAAGCCGACCCTGATCATGTCGCACAACAAGACGCTGGCGGCGCAGCTTTACTCGGAGTTCAAGAACTTCTTCCCGCATAACGCGGTGGAGTATTTCGTTTCCTACTTCGATTACTATCAGCCGGAAGCGTATATCCCGAGGAGCGACACTTACATTGAGAAAGATTCGTCGATCAACGACGAGATCGAGAGGCTGCGGTTGAGCACGATGGGTTCGTTGCTAACAAGGCAGGACACGATCGTGGTGGCATCGGTTTCTTGCATCTACGGCCTGGGATCGCCGGAGGATTATGCGAACATGATGGTGCCGACGTGGGTCGGGCAGAAGCTGACACGCGAGGAGTTTCTATCATCGCTGGTGGGGATGATGTTCGAGAGAAACGACATCGCGTTCGGCCGCGGGAAATTCCGGGTGCGCGGGGATGTCGTGGAAGTGCATCCGGCTTACCTGGACGAGACGGCAATCCGGGTGGAGTTCTTCGACGACGAGGTGGAGCGGATCAGCAGCGTCCACACGCTAACAGGACACTTGATCGAGCGGCTGGAGAACCACACGTTTTTCCCGGCGAAGCAGTTCGTGACGCCAGGCGACAAGATGAAGCGGGCGATGGTTGCAATCCGTGAGGAGGCGAAGAACCAGATCGCGAAGTTCGAGAAGGAGGGGAAACTCATCGAGGCCCAGCGGCTGCGGATGCGCACGGATTATGATTTGGAAATGATGGCGGAGATGGGATTTTGCCAGGGCATCGAGAACTACTCCCGCCACATTACCGGGCGCGAGCCGGGCGCGCGGCCGTACACGCTGCTGGATTTCTTCCCGCGGGATTTCCTCCTGTTAATCGATGAGAGCCACGCGACGATCCCACAGGTGGGTGGCATGTATGAGGGCGACAAGAGCCGCAAGACGGTGCTGGTGGACCACGGGTTCCGGCTGCCGAGCGCGCTGGATAACAGGCCGCTGCGGTTCGAGGAGTTCATGCAGATGACGGGCCAGCGGGTCTATGTTTCGGCGACGCCGGGTGCATTCGAAGTGATCAACTCGCGGCCGGAAAACAAAGGATTCATCGAAGTGAAAGGCAAGGACGAGGGCGGTAAGCGGATCTCGTTGTTCGACCTGAAAAAGGCGCGGATCAAACCTAGCGGAAATGACGAACCGGTGGATAAATTCGACCCCGCGCGGCGCGGCACTCCGTTGGTGGTGGAGCAAATCATCCGGCCGACCGGCTTGCTCGATCCGGTGCTGATCCTGCGGCCGTTGAAAGGCCAGATCGATGAGACCATCGAGCTCTGCCGCCAGCGAGTCGAGCGGCATGAGCGGGTGCTGGTGACAACCCTAACAAAGAAGACGGCGGAGGATCTGGCGGAGTATCTGACAGGCACCGGGCTCAAGTGCCGCTACCTGCACTCGGACATCGACGCGGTGGAGCGGGTGGAGATTCTGCGCCAGCTCCGCGCGGCGACGTTCGATATCCTGATAGGGATCAACCTGCTGCGGGAAGGTCTGGATTTGCCGGAAGTCTCGCTGGTGTGCATCCTCGATGCGGACAAGGAAGGTTTCCTGCGCAACGAGACGTCGATGATCCAGACGGCAGGCCGCGCGGCGCGGCACATCGGCGGCGAGTGCGTGTTGTTTTGCGACAAGATCACGGACTCGATCCAGGCGCTCATCGACATCACTGCGTATCGCCGCAGCCGCCAGCAGGCGCACAATGAGGCACACGGGATCACCCCGCAGAGCGTGAAGCGGGCGCTGCAACACAGCCTTCACACTCACGAATTTGCGAAGGAACACGCGGACAAGCTCAACAGCTCGCTGGTCTCCGATGACGTGGCCACTTACGACAAGCTGCGGGTGATCGCCGAACTAACAGAAGAAATGCGCGAGGCGTCGTCGCGCTTGGAGTTCGAGCGCGCAGCCCATCTGCGGGACCAGATCGCGGCCTTGAAGAACGACGCCCCTGCCCCGCCGATGAAAGCGGTGAAGTATCCCGCCGGGAAAAAGGGTCGCTCGCGCAAATGAGTGAAATCTTGACCCGGCCGGCGGATTGAGGCAGGATTGAGCTGTGATTTCCCTGCAAAACGAGCGCCCATATTTCGACGCCTGGCTGCGCCGGACGGGCCGCCAGTTTGCGGTGAGCGGGCGGCTTACGCAAACCGCGATGGCGCTGGCTGCTAGTGAAGGCGGCTCGACGGACGAGTGGCGGACGCGCCTGCGAATCTTGTTGGAAGGCCGTGAAATGCCGTCGCTGGATTTACTGACCCGGATCGATGCCCTGCTTGCGGGTCCCGCCAAGGGACCGGCGACCGCAAATTGCCAGGGATTGTTGTTCTAGGCTATCCGCATGGAAACGACGGCTGGCGGAGTTTGGCATGGCACCTGAATTACCTCTGCGAACCCGACTCGAAACAAATACCAAAACAAAAAGCTTGCGAGCATGGTGTCCAAACTTTTTGTCTGGAAACCGGCGATGCATCAATTCCGGTCAAAATCCACGATCCTTCGTTTCAGGGTCACCGCATTGTTGCTCGTTCTGAAATGTGTGATGATTCCTCTGGTGGGCGGGATGCTGGTCTATTCATATATCGGGAAGTATCACGATCTGGCAATCTTCGCACTGGGCTTGGGGTTCATCATGGTTTTGATGGGATTCCTGCAATGGCTGCTGGGGTTCCGCACGCGCTGCCCCTTGTGTATGACCCCGGTGCTCGGCAGCAAGACATGTTCGAAGCACCGGCTGGCCCGCAGTTTTCTGGGCAGTTTCCGACTGCGGGTGGCACTGGCGGTCTTGATCCGGGGCTCGTTCATGTGTCCCTATTGCAATGAACAGTCCGCGATGGTGGTGCGCTCCCGGCACCCGAACAACGGCGGCGGGCAATATTGAAAATTTCGTGCGATCCGCGGGATTGACAGGTTAGCCTGATCCGTCGAGCCTGCGCGGATGAATTTCCTCACGAAATCCTTGCGAGCCATGATCCCGACCGCGGCCGGCCTGGCCCTCGCACTCTCAGCCACCGTCCGCGCCGAACCAGTCATGCCTGAAACCCCATCCGACGTAGCCGCCCCACCCGCCGAAGCCACCAAAACCGCATCCGGCCTCGCCTCCAGAGTCCTCCAAGCGGGCAAGGGCGACACGCATCCCGCCGCCGCAGACACCGTCACCGTGCATTATTCCGGTTGGACCACCGATGGAAAACTGTTCGACAGCTCCGTGAAACGCGGCCAGCCCACCAGCTTCCCGCTCAACGGCGTGATCAAAGGCTGGACCGAAGGTGTCCAGCTCATGGTTGAAGGCGAAAAGCGCCGCTTCTGGATCCCGGCGAATCTCGCTTACGGCGAGAATCCCGGCGGTGGTCGGCCCGGCGGCTTGCTGGTGTTCGACGTTGAACTGATTTCCATCAAACAAGCGCCCAAGCCACCAGCAACACCTGAGGACGTGGCCGCAGCTCCAGAAGGTGCGGAGAAAACCGCCTCCGGGATCGCCTCGCGGGTCCTTACCAAAGGCAAGGGCACTGTCCATCCGAAAGCCACCGACCAAGTGAAGGTCCACTATTCCGGTTGGACCACCGATGGCAAACTCTTCGACAGCTCCATCACCCGCGGCGAGCCGATCGTGTTCGGCTTGAACCAAGTCATCCCCGGCTGGACCGAAGGCGTCCAACTGATGGTCGAGGGCGAAAAGCGCCGGCTCTGGATCCCTGGCAAACTGGCTTACGGCGACACCGCACCGCCGGGCGCACCTGCCGGGACGTTGGTCTTCGACGTGGAGCTTCTGGAAATCGTCAAATGACCGTTTGCCGGTTCAAGTTCCTTACCTTCGCCGCCACCATTGGCATCAGCGCGTGCACCCCGCCGGTGCCCGAGGCTCCGGTGCAAAAAGTCGAGGCACCGGCCACCAAGCCCAAACCGAAACCGGTGCGGATGAATGGCCGCGGCAAGGTCAGCTCGATCTCGCTAACCGATTTCTTCCCCTTGCAGCAATCCGGTGAGGTGCTGATCTTCGACGCCCGCCCCAGGTTTTTCTACAACCTCGGGCACATCCCCGGCGCGATCAGTATGCCAAAGCCCGATTGCGATGCCGAAATCGTCAAACGCGAAGCGGAAATCAAAGCCGCGATCGCCGCCAACAAGCCAATCGTCGTCTATTGCAACAACCTGCTCTGTCCCGACGCCCGGACCGTGGCGAACCATCTGGCAAGCTTCGGTTATCCCAGCTCAACCTTCGGCGGCGGCTGGGATTCGTGGAAAGAAAGCGGCATGCCGACCGAATGACCACAACCTCTAACCATCCACTTCCAACCTCCACCATGTCCTCATTTCCCAACGTCACCGTCGATGCCAAGGCCAATGTCTATTTCGACGGCCGCGTCGTCTCCCACACCATCCATTTCAGCGACGGCACCAAGAAAACCCTGGGCCTGATCTATCCGGGCAAATACCACTTCGGCACCGCCGCACCCGAGCGCATGGAAATCATCGCCGGCGCCTGCGAGGTCACGTTGGACGGGACTTCCGAGGTCCTCGTGATCGAAGCGGGTTCCGCCTTCGACGTCGCGGGCAACAGCGGCTTCACGATCATGATTAGCGACGGCATCTGCGAATACATTTGCTCGTTCCTCCCCGCCTGATGGCTTGCCCCGGGTCTATCAGCAAGCTCGCCGGAATCACTCTGACTTCCGCAGCGCTGGCCTCGTGCGGGATCCGTCTGCCGGACACTCCCGCGGTTACCTACCGCGCGAGTGTCAGCAAGACCGCTCCTGCCCCCGGTCCGGCGGATAGGGATCCCGACGTGCTCGTCTGGCTGATTTCCGACGAACTGCACACAGGCATGGTCTTCCCTTACGACTGGCTGCTGGAGTCCGGTTTCATTCCTCCGGCAGGATTCGGCACGCCGAAATACGTCACGCTCAGTTGGGGCAACCGCACCGCCTACGTGGAAAAAGGCCTGCACTCGCCGTGGAAATTTTTCCGCGCCTTGTTCATGCCGTCGCCGTCGGTGATGGAGCTCATTCCCGCGAACTGGAATGTCACCGAGGTCTGCCCCCACCAGCGGATCTGGCGAAAGCTCGTCCCGCGCGAGCGGGGCAAGGACCTCGCTGCATTCCTCAACGATTGCAGCACCCGCGGAGCCGACGGCCGGCCGATCGTCTGCGGCACGTCGAGTTGGGGCGGAGGCGTCCTGCTGGAATCGCGTCATCACTATTTCGTCCCACGGGTGTGCAACGTCTGGACCGTCCACGCCATCGAATCGCTCGGCGGCGAAATGGAACCCTGGTCCGCCGTCACCGCCAACGGCTTGATCCGCCAGGCGGAAAAGCCCCCTAACGATTTCGAACAGATCTGGGGTGGCTGGAAAAACGAAAACCGGCCGCCGGATACCCGGCTGGACATGCCACCCGGCAATTGAGCCGGAAGCGAATCTCTAACGCTCTATCCACAGCCGCCCTCCGCGGCGGCGGAATTTCGCACCACCCTGTAGATTGATCGACGCGGGATTCTTCACATCCAAAAGACTCATGGCGCGCCCGATCAAGGCGCGGTCCGGCGAGTGGATCTCGTGATCGATGAGGAATTTCCGCAAGGCGAGCCGCTGCAAGACCGGCGGCAGTTCCCGCAGCGCGCCGAGATGCAGACGGCCCTGCGGATCGAGTACTTTCGCCTGCTCCAGCGCCCACGCTTCGAGCGCTTCGGCTTCCTCGATATCGGTAGCGCCGCGCGCGAAGGCGAGAGCGGCGTCGCGATTGGAAATTTCCGCCAGCAGGGGCAGGGCTTCATTGCGCAGGCGGTTTCTAACGGCGACTGGCAGGGCGTTGCTGGCGTCCTCCCGCCAGCGATGCCCGCGCGCAGCCAGCCATTCCTGCAATTCGTCGCGGCGGATCCCTAGCAGAGGGCGGATCAATTCCAGCCGTGCACCGGATTCGGTCGTTAGAATTTGCCCGGCGCGCATGCCCCGGAGGCCGTATGAACCGCGCAGAAGATTCCACAACACCGTCTCTGCCTGATCGTCCGCGTGATGCGCGAGCAGGACCCGTGGGCAGCGATGTTTTTTCGCACAATCTTCAAAAAACGCATGCCTCGCATTTCGCGCCGCCGTTTCCATGGACTCGCCGGTCGCTTTCATCCGCCCTGCGACATCGGCCCGGGACGACTCAAACGCGAGTCCCAGCTGGGCGGCCATCCGACCGACAAACTTCGCGTCTTCGGTCGAGGCTCTACCGCGCAAGCCGTGGTCGAGATGACAGACGATCAGATTTCGAAAACCTTCCTCGTCCAACAGATGCAGCAACGCCACCGAATCCGCCCCACCCGACACGCCGACGAGCCAGCGCTTGCTGCGGGACGCCCCGGCCAACCACGGAATTCTCTCTGCAAGCGTCACAAACGGAGCGTGGACATTGCCCGCGGCCGCCGCAATCCCGATCACGGAATCTACCCCAATCGGTGCTTGGCAGCGCCCGGGATTCTCACAAAACTTCACCCATGCAGACCGCCTCATTTCTCAAGGACCTCTTCGACCTATCCGGAAAAACCGCTGTCATCATCGGTGGCACCGGCGAACTCTGCGGCACCGTGGCGGTCGGCCTCGCCCGCGCCGGAGCTGAAGTGGTCCTCGGCGGCCGGATCCCGGAAAAGGCCGAGAAGCGCTTGGTCGAAATCGAATCCTACGGCGGCAAAGGCTACTTTGTCCCGGTCGATGTGACTTCCCGCGAGTCGCTGCACGCGCTGCTTGAAACCGTCCTCGATCGCTCCGGCCAGGTCGACATCCTGATCAACGGGGCGGGCACCAATTCCCCCACCCCGTTCCTTGATATCACCGAGGAGGAATACCAGAAGATCATCGATACCAATCTCTCCGCCGTGTTCCGCGCCTGCCAGGTCTTCGGCCAGTATTTCATCGATGACTCCCGCCCGGCTTCGATTATCAATCTCGGCTCGATTTCCGGGCTCAATCCGCTGTCCCGCGTCTTCACCTACTCGGCCTCCAAGGCCGCGGTCCACAATCTCACCCGCAACCTCGCCCGCGAGTGGGCGGACAAGGACATCCGCGTCAACACGCTGGTCCCCGGCTTTTTCCCCGCCGAGCAGAACCGCAAGGTGCTCGACGAGTCCCGCGTCCTCGACATCCTCCGCCAGACCCCGGCCTCGCGCTTCGGCAATGCGGACGAACTCATCGGCGCGACGTTGTTGCTCGCCTCCGCCAAGGCCGGTTCGTTCATCACCGGCATGGAAATGATCGTGGACGGTGGATTCCAAGCGATGACGATCTGACCTGCTGGCGGAGCGCTTCAGCCGGTGAGGCTGTCACGGAGCCTTGCTCAAGGCCCAACCCTAGCGCTTGCACCCGCCGAAATGCTAGTGTATCGCCTCTCCCGCGGCGGGTAAAATCCGCCCTACCCCTTCCTATATGATCAAGTGGATCCTCCAAAAAATCGTCGGCAGCAAAAACCAGCGCGAAGTGCGCCGCATCCGCCCGACGGTGGCCCGCATCAATGAAATTGAAGAAGCGCTCCAGCGCGAGCCGGCGGAAAAACTCCTGGAATTCACCTCCACTTGGAAGGGCTACCTGGCCCGTTACCACGCCCTCGACGCCCCGGCGAAACCAATCGTCGAGCGCATGGACGATGCCGAACTCCGGACCACGGCCGAGGCCCTTGAAACGCGGTTGTCCGCTCTCCGCGACGAATTTCCGTCGCTGCCTTCGACCATCCTCGCCACCGCGCAATCGATCGAAGCCGCAAAGGCCGCGTTCCACGAAATCGAAGGCGAGTTCGGGAAATCCCGCGCCAAGTATCTTGAGAAAATTTTGCCCGAGGCCTATGCCGTCGTGAAGAACGGTGCCCGCCGCCTCTGCGGCACCGAGATCCTCGTCAACGACCGCCCGCTGGGTTGGGAAATGATCCATTTCGACGTCCAGCTCGTCGGCGGCGTCGCCCTCCACCGCGGCATGATCGCGGAAATGCAGACCGGCGAAGGCAAGACCCTGGTCGCCACCCTGCCGGTCTATCTGAACGCACTCACCGGCCTTGGCGTCCACGTCGTCACGGTCAACGACTACCTCGCAAAACGCGACTCGGAGTGGATGGGCTCGCTGTTCCGCTTCCTCGGCCTGACGGTCGGCACGATCCAGAACCAGATGCCACCGTGGGAACGCCGCGCCGAATATGCCTGCGACATCACCTATGGCACGAACGCCGAGTTCGGCTTCGACTATCTCCGCGACAACGGCATGGCCTCCACCAAGGACGAGCAGGTCCAGCGCGGCCACTACCTCGCGATCATCGACGAAGTGGACTCCATCCTCATCGACGAGGCACGCACGCCGTTGATCATTTCCGGCCCGTCCACCCAGTCGTCCCATCAGTTCGACAAATACAAGCCGCTCGTCGAGCAGCTCGTTAGAAAGCAAACCGAGCTTTGCAACAACCTCGCCGCCGAAGCGAAGCAGTTGCTGGATGCCGGTGACACCGTCAACGCCGGCCGCGCCTTGTACAAGGTCAAGCTCGGCCAGCCGCGCAACCGCCAGCTCATGCGTTTCATGGAAGAACCGGAAATGCGCAAGCTGTTGGAGAAATCGGAACTCTCCTTCCACCAGGACGCGCAGAAAAAGGAACTCTTCGCGCTGAAGGAGGAGCTCTATTTCATCATCGACGAAAAAGGCCATGACTCCGACCTGATGGAGATGGGCCGCGAGTTTCTTTCCCCCGGCGATCCGGAGTCCTTCACCCTGCCAGACCTCGGCACGCTCTACGCGGACATCGATACCGACCGCGAACTAACCGACGAACAGAAGCTCGCCGCCAAGGACGAGCTCCAGGTCCGTATGGATTTGCAGGCCGAGAAGATCCACAACATCTCCCAGCTCCTCAAGGCTTACTGCGTGTTCGAAAAGGACGTCCAGTATGTGGTCAAGGACGACAAGGTGATCATCGTCGACGAGAACACCGGCCGCGAAATGCCGGGCCGCCGCTGGTCCGACGGACTCCATCAGGCGGTCGAAGCCAAGGAAGGCGTGTCCATCGAGAAGGAGACCCAGACCTTCGCCACCATCACCATCCAGAACTATTTCCGCCTCTATCAAAAGCTTGCGGGCATGACCGGCACCGCCGAAACGGAGGCCGCCGAGTTCCACGACATCTATCGGTTGGATGTGCTGCCGATTCCGACCAACACGGCTAACATCCGGATCGACGAGAACGACCAGGTCTTCAAAACCCGCCGCGAGAAGTTCAACGCGGTCATCGCGAAGATTGAGGAAGCCCATGCCAAAGGCCAGCCGGTGCTATGCGGCACCGCCTCCGTTGAGGCCTCGGAAACGCTGGCCCGCATGCTCAAGCGCGCGAAGATCCCCCACTCCGTCCTCAACGCCAAGTTCCACGCGCAGGAAGCGGAAATCATTTCCCGCGCCGGTCACCTCGGAGCCGTAACAGTTTCTACCAACATGGCCGGCCGCGGCACTGACATCAAGCTGGCCCCCGGCGTTCCCGAGGCTGGTGGATTGTTCGTCATCGGCACCGAGCGTCACCAATCGCGCCGGATCGACCGCCAGCTCCGTGGCCGTTGTTCGCGCCAGGGCGACCCGGGCCGCTCGCAGTTCTTCATTTCGTTCGAAGACGACCTCATGCGCAACTTCGCCGCCGCGGACCGCATGACCCAGATGATGGAACGCTTCGGCATGAAGGAAGGTGAAGCACTCGAACACTCGTGGCTCAACCGCTCCGTCGAGACCGCCCAGAAGCGCGTCGAGCAGCGCGACTACACCGGCCGCAAGCGCGTGCTCGACTTCGACGACGTGATGAACATGCAGCGCGAGGTCGTTTATGGCTATCGCAACGAGGTCCTGACGACCGAAGTCCCGCGCGACCTCGTCAATGAGATCATCGAGGAAACCATCCCAGCCAAGGTCCACGAATACATGGCCGACCGCGACGACAAGCAGCCGGACTACAACGAGCTGCTGCATTGGGTGAACGCGACTCTCCCTGTTAGCGTGACCGCCGATGATTTCCTCCACAGCCAGAACGAGGAAGCCATTTCCGCAATGCTTGTGGACAAGGTCAAGGAAGCCTACGGTGCCCGCGTCGGCGATCTGCCGATGGAGGTGCTCGACCAGGAAGAGCGCCGGATGGTGCTCGTCGCCATCGACAAGCAATGGCAGGCGCACCTTTACAACATGGACGCCCTCCGCGAAGGTGTCGGCCTGCGCGCGCAGGGCCAGAAGGACCCGCTCGTCGAGTACAAGAACGAGGCCTACAACCTCTTCGTCACCTTGATGGATTCCATCAAACAGGAGGCCCTGCAGAACCTCTTCCGCTCCGCCGCCAACCTCGAGGCGTTTCTCCAACAACTCCACAACGCCCCGCAACAACTCCACGGTGGCGAGGCAGCGCTTACCCAGGACAACGTCGCCATTTCCGGCAGCTCCGCGAATCTCGATCCATCGTCCATGCCCTCGCCCACCGGCACCACTCTCAAGCTGAACCTGCCGAAACGGAAGCCCAGCTTCTCGATCGAGACCACCGGCCGCAACGCGCTCTGCCCCTGCGGTTCGGGCAAGAAGTTCAAGCAGTGCTGCGGCAAGGAGGAGTGAGTCAACGGATGTCTGTTATATGGGACCTCATCGAAAGCATCCCATGAAATCGACAATCCATTCAGGCACAACCGCACGGCGTGCCTGCGGACTCAAGATCAGCCTCGCTCTGCTATCAGCATTTTTTCACCTGCCTCTCACGGCTGAAATCATCCAGCTGCAGCCCGCTCCTTCGCCCGCTGACAATCCCCTGAGAGGTTTGGTCCCTTATGCGAACGTCGCGGAGGAAGGCAAGTCTCACTTCCCTCACAGCTTGGAGTTCGACTACCTTCCATTGGCGAAGCTGATGCACGGAGAATCGAGCTTTGATTGGGAGCCTTTGGAAAACCTGCTGAACCGAATCGCGTCACGCGGAAATCAAACGGTGTTCCGCATTTGGATCGAATATCCAGGTCAGAAAAGCGGACTCCCGGCCTACTTGAGCGAGCAGGGCGTGAAAGTCACGCGTTGGGAGAACGACGCTGAGAAGAAAACCTGCTGGTCTCCTGACTACGAGGACGAGCGGGTCGTGAAAGCGCTCGAGTCTTTCATCGCAGCACTTGGAAAGCGATACGATGGCGATCCACGCGTCGGCTTCATCACTGCCGGGTTGCTCGGCTCATGGGGAGAATGGCACAGCTATCCACGCGGTGATTTGTTTGCCTCCCCCAAAACCCAGCGCCGGGTTCTTGATGCTTATGAAAAGGCATTCAACACGAGCCATATCCTGCTGCGTTACCCGGCGGGAGAAGGCAATCCCACCAAGGCGGCCAATGTCGGTTACAACATGGGTTTTCATGATGATTCATTTGCCTGGGGGACACTGGATCTTGGCAAAGGCGCCGATTGGCATTTCATCCCCCTAATGGAACAAGCCGGCAAAGCGGCGCTTGATAAATGGCGCACCCAACCCATCGGTGGTGAGGTCCGGCCCGAAATCTGGGGTCAGATCTTCGATCCAAAACCCACCCACCCCCAGGCTCAGGACTTCGCCGAATGCGTCAGGCAAACCCATGTGAGCTGGCTGATGGAATCAGGCATGTTCAAAGAGAAAGCCAGCCCGGAACGGTTTGCAGGTGCCCTCGCCCGGATCCAACGGATGGGTTACGAATTCCATGTCTCAACGGCGGACATCGCCCGTGAAGAAAATAAAGTGCGGCTCCGGCTCACCGTTCTCAATCAAGGCGTCGCTCCATTCTATCAAGACTGGCGCATCGAGTTGGCCGCTCTCGGCACGAATGGAGAAATCCTGCATCGCTGGCCAGTTGACTGGAAGATCACGGGACTTCTGCCCGGTGATGCTGCCCGTGAATGGAACGCCATTCTGGATCTGCCGGGAAAACCACTGGCTGGCTTCACGCTGGCACTTCGGGTCATCAATCCGCTCGCAGGCGGCAAGCCACTGCGCTTTGCCAACGCCGATCAGGATCGTCACCTGCCCGGGTGGTTGAGCCTTGGCGTCGATCAGGTCCCGGCAACCAAGCATTGAGCTGCTTTGCTACGCAGCTGCGAGAGGTTTCAGATGGTGCTTCGAGCTACGCTTACACAAATACATCCTGAGGGACCACAAAAACATGCTGAGGGACCATCCTAAGTGCCTGAGTGATAAAAAACCCACGCTCCGTAAATACCAACCCCTTCTGATAGACACCAAAAGTCCGTGTGCGGGAGGAAAGCAGACATGTTTCCCGAATCGCGCGCGCCAGGAGAACCCGATTTCACAATCACCCGACCTCGGTCATGCGGAAGGCGCCCAACCCAAGCACAGCCGCCTCCCCCGCGCCACTCCGGGGAAAGGGCCGCCACGCCATCTCCGTGGAATCACGAATGTTTGAGCGAATCCGCGGCGGGATGGAAGGCTCAAATTCAATTTGCGGGCTTGTCGCCGTCGGATGGCTCGGCTTCGCTTCTTTTGAGATCGGAATGGTCGAAAAACGCAACGTGGCTTGTGATCCAATCCGCCTCTTGCTGATGAAGCATCTCCCACTTCTGCACAAGTCGTCTAAAGCTTCCTTGAACGTCCCCCCGACCGGCAAAGCGACTAAGAAAATCAATGCAAAATGTAAGATCCGATTCTCCGGTATTTGTCAGGTATGGAGTTCCGCGTCTCGTTGAGATCATTTGTCGGAGGCGTTTGACCATCGGAGGCACGCAAATCTCATTGCCATATTTTCTGACTATCATTGCAGCGGCTGATTTCTCTCGAAATTGGGGATGCCCCATTACCTCAGCATAATATTCCGAACCGTCCTGTTTCAGGATGGCTGCGACCGTAGCCAAGGCCCCACTTCGAACTTGGGGAACCTGATGAAAAATAAGACTTTTGGCTGGTTCAAGAGCCTGTGGAAACTCATGTCCTCGAATCAAGGTAAGCGCCGATACTAAATCCCTCGAATCAGTTTCTGGATTAAGGTAAGGTAAGATCTGAGCGGGGTCGTTTAGATCAACCCCTTTATTCTCAAGTCTCTCTTTAGCGTGTTGAGGAAATATATATAGATCAAGTGACATGGCATTTTTTACCTACCGTCCGGAATTTACTCGTAGGATGTCAGGGAATAATCTCCGAGCTGATCCTGATGGGAAGGTGCGCGAAGAATCGTTGAATTGACAAGGATTTTCCCGGGGCGGGTGGAGCGCTGGACGCCCGGCGCCAGCCATGGTAGATGGAAGTTCTGTTTCATGCGGCGCGGAGTTCTTCCACTTCTCATTCACCCGATGAGCTGCGCACCGCATCCGGCAGGGCCAACGCGCACTCCAACATGTCCAGACCCAAGCCAGAACCCATCGATCCCTCCGAGTTGACCACCGTGGCCCTTGCGACGATGGCCAGCGCGAAGTTCCCGATGCTCGCGACGATGGACGGCGACCAACCGCGGCTGCGGCCGGTCTCGCCGGTGAGAAACGACGGCTTCACGATCTACCTCGCCAACCTCCGCAGCTACGCCAAGACCCGCGAGATCGAGGCGAATTCCAAGGTCGAGCTTTGCTACCTCGCCGCGAACCACGACCAGGTCCGCATCACCGGCACCGCCTCGATTGTCACCGAACGCGAGCTGCTGGAGTCGATCTGGAACGCGAATCCCCTGCTGCGTTCCTACCTCGGATCCATCGACAATCCCGAGCTCATCATTTATCGCGTGACCCCGCACCGGGTCCGCTTCATGCGGGAATGGGCGCTGGAATACTTTGAAGTGCCAACGGGTTGAGCCGGCGGGATCATTTGCCCGGAGGCGAAACGATCCGGTCTTGCTTGGGTGGCGGTGAATGTGTTCCCTCGCCGCGGCACGTCCCGTGCTGCCTGCACACCCCTTCCCATGGGTCGGGGGACGGACCCTTTCGTAAATGAAAAAGTGGGGATTTGATCAACCATCAGCCATCCACTCTCAATCATCTACTTCTCCCGCGATCCACTCCATCGTCTTCCGTGCCAGTTGGTCGAAGGCTTTCACGCAGAGCTCCAGATGCTCCTCCCGCGTATCCTCGATCTTGTTATGGCTGATGCCGTGCAAGCTTTGGACGAACATCATCACCGTCGGAATCCCCGCCCGCGAGACTTCGGCGGCGTCGTGCAGGGGCCCCGACGGCATCCGGTGCGAGACCCCGCAGGTTTCCAGTATCGCCGCGTTGCAAAATTCTATCAGCGTGTTGTCGAACGGCACCGGCTCGATCTGCCAGATCCGCTCCCACGCGACAGTCACCCCGCCGTCGGCAGCGAAGCGCTCGCTTGCCGACTTCGCCTCTGCCAGCATCCGCGCCAGCGAATCCGCGTCGAGATGCCGTTGGTCGAGCGTGATCCGGCAGTCCTCGACCACGCTCGTCACGATCCCTGGCCGGGTCACGCAGGACCCGATGGTGCACACGCCGCCGTGGCGGGCGGCGATCTCATAAATCTCCGGAGCCATCCCCGCCGCTGCCAGGAACGCGTCCTTCCGGCGGTTCATCGGCGTGCTGCCCGAGTGCGCCGCCTGGCCGTGGAAAGTGATCGCATGGCGCTCCACCCCGCAGGTGCCAAGCACCACGCCCAACGGCAGATCCATGTCCAGCAACACCGGCCCCTGCTCGATGTGCAGCTCCAGGTAAGCCGCCGCGTTGGCGGCCTCCACGCCAGCGTTCTTCACCGTTTCGAAATCAATTCCGTGTTCCGCGATGGCGTCCGGCAGCGCGATCCCATCCTTGTCTCTCAACACCCGCGCTTCATCCAGATCCAGATTCCCGGAAAATGCCGATGAGCCGAACAAGCTTTTCCCGAACCGCGCGCCCTCCTCGTCCGCCCAATCCACCAGTCTAACCGTGACCGGCGGCCTGCCAGCGTATTCCGTACAAATCCGCCGCATCACCTCCACGCCGGCCATCACGTTCAGGCAGCCGTCCAACCATCCGCCGTTAGGCACCGAGTCGATGTGCCCGCCCATCAGCAGGGCTTTCTCCGAGTCCCCCGACAGCGTGTACCAGGTGTTTCCCGCCGGGTCCGTGTGGGTCTCCACCGGCAGTTCCGCCATCCTGTCTTTCAGCCATTCCCGCGCTTTCGCCCAGGTCGGCGTGAACGCCACCCGCTGTGCTCCGCCGTCATCCCCTGTTAGCGCGCGCAACTCCTTGAGCTCCGCCACGGTCCGCTTCGGGTCCGGAAATCCGGTTGCTTTGTTCATCATCCGAGTCTCGCCATTTGCAGATTCCGTGCAAGTTCGATCGTTAATTGAGGACGACCAAACGAAGTGGAGGTCACACCCGCCAACCCTAACAATCCAATGCCTACAATTTCAGGATCGCCTCGGCGATGACGTCCTCCATCCCAGCCTCGGTACGGATGAAAATCTCCTGAAGTCCTTTGGCGGATTGGGTGACTGCCTTGAGCCCGCCGGGCACCTTGCGCTGGATTTTGAGTCCACCGGTCGGAATCCCCTGCCCCAGGGATTTGCCGCCGTAGGATCGGCCGATGATCACTCCGACGACACCCTCGATCGCCTCGATCCTGCGCATGATCCGATGGCATTCCTTGGAGGAACTTTGATGGCGTCCGCGTGAGGGCATGGTTTCGGTTGGCGCCGGATGATCGGGCTCAAGCGGCCATCGAAACAGCGCCAATTTCGATAAAGTTTGTACCCGGGCAAATCCGACTCGCACCTTGCCCTTGGTACCCTTTTCCATTGGGATCCGGGAATGACACGCTGCCACATTCTATTTCTTCTGGCTTTGGGTGGAGCTACCGCCATCGCGCAGGACGCGCCTGAAGGCACCTATTTGTTCAAATCCCGCCTGAGCGACGCCGCCTATGCGAAGGCACTCGCCGGCCTGCCAGCCCGCCGCATCGATCCGCAAGCGGTCGCGGCCTCGACCTGGCCAACGTGGGGGGTGAAGGTGAACCGCGTCACCCCCGGCTCGCAGGCCGCCGTGGCCGGCTTGGTCCCCGGATCGCTGATAGACGGGCTGAACGGCACCGAGTATTATCATCACAAACAGGGGCTTAAACCGGATGCCGATGGCAGGCGCGAGGTGTCCGCGGTCACTCCTGACGGGGTCCGCCACCATTTCAAGTTCGGACCGGGCGTGATCGGGACCACCTCGGGCATGGGCTATCTGGCAGAGCAGTATCTCTACCAGAACACTCCCCGCGGCAAATGGGACGCCGACATGCTGGTGGCCGCTGTCGCCTGGCAGACCGGCGACCACGCCCTCGCCGAGTCCGCGCTTCAGCGGGCCACCGCCGCCGGGATGCAGCCATCCGTTTTCACCAGCTACTTCGGAGCCCTGCTAGCATTCGACCACGGCGACCTCGCGCTTTCCAAGAAGTTTCTGGTAGAAACACTCGGACGGTTGCCCGCGGATCGGACGAAGATTTCCCGGTTTTTCGATCCCGGACTCACAACCCTCGCGCTCGCGTTCCAGGATTTCGAACTGTTGGAAACGGTCGTGGCCGAGCGCGCCGGGATGGAGACGGAACCCCAGGCAGGCACCATCCAATCGTGGCGGGAGTGGGCCAAGGGCGTCCCCCGCGAGTCGCTGCTGGAACGGGCTCTCGCCGGTGCCGGTGAAAACGTCATGCCCCGCGTGGTCCCTGAACAAGGCAAATGGAGCGGCGAGTTCGATATGATGGACCCCGCCCCGCTCCGCAATCTTCCTTACGGCGCTTGGATCCCGCCCGGGCATTACGACCACCGGCCATTCGCGCCACCGGTCCCATTGCGCGACGCCATCTGGGAAATCGAGGTGGCCGTGGGTGACGGTGGCCCGCTGGAGCCCGCCAACCGCTCGAAGGGATTCCACGAACTCAACTTCTCGGTCATCGACCGGGCCGGCCAGTCGGCGGCAGCCGCGGGATCGCCTCACTCGCGGCGCGACCGGGTGGTGGTGGGCGCATCATCCTATCACAATTTGAATAACGAACGTTTCCTGAGGGTTTCAGGTGGCCCGTCCGGTGAGGAATTCGAGACCCAGCACGTCGTCCCGCTGCTGGATCCCCACGAGGTCCAGGCCACCCAGGACCGAAGCAACGACAAGGCCGGCCCGCCGATGCTGGAGTCCGACGATCCTCACCTCTATCAGCTCACCTTCATCCGCCTCGGTGACGAGGCCGAGATCCTGCTGGATGGCCGCCCGATCATGCACATTCCCATCGATCCGAAGGTCGGGGACCTGGCGTTTCTCGTGCACAGCGTCGGCGCCTCATTCGTCATCACCAGGATGTCCCTGCGCCCCATCGGCCCCGCCCGGTGAATGTAAGTTGCCAAAGCGTCCTGGCGCCGCCGGGGATGCCCGGTCAACCCTGACGCCAACCGTTTCGTGTCCATCCCCTCGTCCGGCTCGGAGGTTCCAAAAATATATTTTCAATCCTTGTAAGTTCGCCGGGGTAGCTCATCCGTAATGGCCTTCGCATAGAAGCACCACAGTGAAAACATACCCATCCTTCGTTAGGGGTTCAATCGCGACAGTCGGCCGTCTGGTCGGCTTTTTATTTGGCCGCATGTCCTGGTCCGCCCCGCCTTGGCTGGCGTGGTGTGCCCGCCGCTTGCAGGCGTCGTTCTCCGGTCTCAGGGCTCATCCGCGGGCGTCGGCGATCACGGTTTTCGTGGTCGCGGCGCTGGCGATCGCGAGTTGGCAATCGTGGCTCTGGTGGGAGTCGCACAAGCCGCGCACCGTCGCCTACAATCCCGTGCGGCAGGTCGTTGTTAGTATCGCGCAATCCCCGGCGGCCGTCGCACCGGGTGCGCCGGACAAGGATCTCAGCCCGTCGGGAATGCGCATCGCGTTCTCGGGCGCGCCGGTCGCTCCGCTTGAAAAAATCCGCAAGGACGCCAGCGACGCGGTCACGCTTGATCCGGCGATTCCCGGGAAATGGACCTGGCTGGACGGCTCGACGCTAGGCTTCCAACCGGACGGCCACTGGCCGCCGGCCACCAAGCTAACCGCGCGAGTGAAGCCTGCGGCGCTGGCGAAGGATCTCCACCTCGACAAAGAGACCCTCACCACGACCACTCCCCCGCTGGTCGCAGACCTGCGGGATTTCTCGTTCTATAACAGCCCGCAGGATGCATCGGTCTATCAAGTCGTCGCCGAGTTGAGACTCAGCCATCCGGTCATGCTGGATCAGCTTCAGGAAAAGTTACGGCTGGAGGTCATCGGCGGCACGCCGGTTTTCACGCCGGGCACGCCATTGGTCACCGTGACCGCCGATCCCCTGTCCGCACGCCGGTTCTTCATCCGCAGCCGACAGATAGTGGTCCCGCTGAAGGAGGATTTCGTAAAACTCACCATACCCACAGGCATTGCCTCAACACTCGCCGGCACTGCTTTGGAGAAACCCGTCGAAGCAAAGACCCGCATCCCGGACAAATACAGCGGCCTAACCATCTCCGCTGCCGAAACCCGGATGATCCGCACCGACGAAGGCGAGCCGCAACAGTTTGTTTTCATCAACACCAATCTCGACATCGACAGCGCGGAGATCGCCAGCCGCATCGGCATGTGGTGGCACGCGAACGGCTGGTATGACAACGAAGGCAATCTCAACTTCAACGATCGAGTCCGCTCGTCGACCCAGGTCGCGCTCGTCCCGGTCGAGAGCGAAGCCTCGCTTGGCAAGCAACATACGTTCCGCTTTCACCAGCCGCGGACGGACGGCAGCCTCTGCCTGCGCATCGAAGGCGGGGTCAAATCGCCGGGCGGATTCGAGACTAACACCCGATTCGAGAAGACGCTCAACGTCCCCGTTTTCCCGAAGGAAACCCGCCTGCTAGGCAAGGGCAACATCCTCGCCCTCGACGGCGAACGGAAGCTCATCATCCAATCCCGCGCCATCGACCACCTCCGCGTCACCCTCGGCCGGGTGCCCGTCTCGCAGTTCCAACATCTCGCCTCGCTCACCCACGGTTCCTTCGAGGAGCCGCGGTTCTACGGTGAACTTTCCGAAAGCAATCTCGCCCACCGTTGGAGCAGGATCGTGACGGTGAACCATGACAACGATTGGGAAGCCACCCAGTCAGTCATCGATCTATCACAAACCCCGCCGATGCTGGCGCCCGACCAACTCTCCGGCGGCCGCGGCGTCTTTTTCGTCACCGTGGAACCGGTGAGAAAGATCGAGAAGTCTGTCGAGGACGACCTCTATTCCCGAATCGAGCGTGCGAGTGAATCAGGTGACTACAATCGCGGCGACGGCTCCTGGTATGAGAACGACGACCCCGAGCCGAACGACGGTTGGAGGCGCGCCGAGGGGACGGTGTCCAAGCGGTTCATCATGGCAACCGACCTCGGGCTGCTGGTAAAAGCGGCGGCGGATGGTTCGCGCGATGTGTTTGTCATGGCCCTGGGAGCGGGCAACCCCGTGGCCGGAGTGACAGTCCAGGCGCTCGCCCGCAATGGCAGCATTCTCAAAGACGTGACAACAGACGCCAACGGCCATGCCCGCTTGCCCGCCTTCGAAGGCCTAACCGGCGAGCGGCTGCCGGTCGCCGTGATGGCGACCAAGGATGGCGACACCTCGTTCCTGCCCTTCAACGAACGCCAGCTCCCGGCGATGGATTACTCGCGCTTCGACACCGAGGGAGTGCTCGCATCGCGCATCAAGGCGATCGAAGCCTTCGTCTTCACCGAGCGCGGCGTCTATCGACCGGGCGACACGGTGCATGCCGGCTTCATCACCCGCCGTCGCGATTGGCAGCCGGTGCTCGAAGGTCTGCCGCTGTCGATTTCCCTCAGGGATTCGCAAGGCCGCGAGGTGGGCGAACAAAAGACCCGCCTGCCCTACGATGGATTTTTCACCTGCGACTTTCCGCTATCAGACGCCGCCGCGCTCGGCGTGCACGAGATCACGGTGAACGTGCTCAATGCCAGCGGTGATGCCATTTTCCGGCTCGGCCGCGCCGCGGTTAGAGTCGAGGAGTTCCAACCGGACAAGATGAAGGTCGCCACCCGCATCGACCCCGCGCCGGCGGCCGGCTGGCTCGATTGCCAGGCGACCGATGCCACGGTGTCCGTGCAATCGCTGTTCGGTGAACCTGCGCCCGAACGCCGGGTTACGATGCAGTTGGAACTGTCGCCCGCGGACTTTGGCTTTCCCGAGTGGCCCGGGTATTCGTTCTACGACCGCAGCGCCGCCGAATCCACGTCGCGGGCCGGCCGTACGATCAATCTCGGTGATTTGAAGACTGATGAAAAAGGCATCGCCACTTTCAAGCTGCCGCTCGACACGTTGAAAGACGCGTCGTTCCGGCTCGCCATCCTAACGGAAGCGTTCGAGCGCGACGGCGGCCGCAGCGTGCGCCATGCCAGGACCTGCCTCGTTTCGCCATACGCATCGGTGATCGGTTGGAAAGCGGATGGCGACCTGGAAACCATCGCCAAGGATAGTGGCCGGGCATTGACCTTCGTCGCCGTGGGTCGCGATTTGAAGCCGGTGGCTCTCGAAAACCTCCGCCGCCGCCTCATCGAGATCCGCCAGGTGTCCGTCCTCACCAAGCTCGACAACGGCAACTACGCCTACATTTCCACGACCAAGGAGGGCACACTATCAGACGAGCCGTTCGCGCTTTCCGCCGGTGCCACGGAGATCAAAGTCCCAGCCAACAAGGCCGGGCGGTTCCGGATGGAGATCATCGATTCCGAGAGCCTGGTCCATTGCGCCGTCCCGTTCCAAGTCGTTGGCAAGGGCGATGAGAGCGCCACCCTCGAACGCGAAGCCGAGCTGCAACTGCAACTTTCGAAAAGCGAAGTCATGCCCGGCGAGGAAATCGAGGTCTTCCTAACTGCACCGTATGCCGGAGCCGGACTGGTGACCATCGAGCGGGATAAAGTCATCACTTCGCAATGGTTCAAGACGACCACCAAAGGCACCAGCGTGCGCTTGAAAATCCCCGCCGACGCCGAGGGCACCTACTACATCAACGCCGCCTTCGTCCGCGGGACCTCGGCTCCCGAGGTTTTCCACAGCCCGCTGAGCTACGCCGCCGCCCCGGTTAGGGTGATCGCCGCGAAGAAGAAGCTGGCGTTCCAACTCGACACCCCGCGCGAGGTTCGACCGGGCACAGAAGCCCGTTTCGGCATCACTTCGGACCGGCCCGCACGACTGGTCGTCTATGCGGTGGACGAAGGCATCCATCAGATCACCGGCTACAAGCTGCCGCTGCCGTTGGACTATTTCCTGCGCAAGCAAGCGCTCGAAGTCAGGACCCAGCAATGGCTCGATCTGCTACTGCCGGAATACCGCTTCCTCAAGGCCGCGCCGGCATTCGGCGGCGACGGTGACTCGGCGCTCTCGCTTCACCTCAATCCCTTCAAGCGCCGCCAGGAACCGCCGGTCGTGTTCTGGTCCGGCATCATCGACGCCGGGCCGCAGCGCAAGGAAGTCATCTGGAATGTGCCCGATTATTTCAATGGCAACCTCCGCGTGATGGCGGTCGGCTGCCAGGCGAACGGCATCGGCGCTGTGGAGGCGGCGACCTTGGTGAAAGCACCGATCATCCTGCAACCTAACACCCCGTTGTTCGTCACGCCGGGCGATGAGTTCGAGGTTTCCGTCTCCGTCTTCAATCACCTGGAAGCACCGGGCAAGACGGCGATCCAACTCATCGCCGCGTCGTCCGAACATCTTGAGTCGCTCGGCAATGCCGCCATTTCGCTGTCGCTGGAAAGCGGCCGCGAAGGCATCGCCCGCTTCCGGTTCCGCGCGAAGGATCAGCTCGGCGGGGCGGAACTGCGCTACGAAGCCACCGGCGGCGGTGAAACCGTGAAGCGCGCCACCACGCTCAGCGTGCGCCCCGCGACCCACCACCTAACGAGCGTCACGACCGGCTGGTTCCGCACCGGCTCGGCGGAGGAAAAAGTGAAACGCACGCTCTATCAGGAGTTTCGCCACACGGAAGCCACCGCCAGCATCACGCCGCTCGGCCTGGCGCGCGGTTTGGAGGCTTACGTCCGCGAGTATCCTTACGGCTGCTCGGAGCAGATCACCAGCCGGGCGATGGTCAAACTCGTCGCCGCCACCGAGGCTGACTTCGGCTTGTCGCCCAAGGATGCGGCGGACGCGCTTCGCTCGGCGATCAGCCAGCTCGCGTCCCGCCAACGGTCCGACGGTGGTTTCGGCTACTGGTATGCCGGATCGTCGTCGGACTACGAATTCCACTCGCTCTATGTCCTGCATTTCCTCAGCGAGGCGAAGCTTCTAGGCCACGCGGTGCCGGAAGAGTTGGTACAAGGCGCTTTGAAATACGCGTCGCGCACCGCCCGCGCCAACACCCGGAATTTAGCGGACGCGGAGATGCAGGCCTACGCCATCTATCTGCTCGCCCGCAACGGCAGCAACCCAGCGCCGCAATTGCTCAACCTGCGGGACACGTTGACCTCCCGTTACAAGAACCAGTGGGAACGCGGCTCCGCCGCCGCATGGATGGCCGCGACTTACATGTTATTGAAGAAGGACGACGAGGCGAACAAGATGCTAGACGCCTGTTTGAAAGCACGCTCCGGAGCCGCACCGAAACCCGAGCTGCGCGACTACTGCCGCACGCCGATGATCGAGGACCTGCAGATCTTCTACGTCCAGTGCCGCCATTTCCCGGACCGTTCGAAGAAATTCGGCATCGATGCGCTGGAACCGATCATGAAACCGCTGCGCGACCAGAGTTTCAACACGCTGTCGTGCTCCTACATGACGCTGGCCCTGAAAGCCTACAGCGATCTCGCCCGCAGCACCGGAGTGGAGATTTCGATCCTCGGCATCGTGAATGGCAAATCCTCGCCGCTCGCCGGGCCGTCGCAAGGAATCATCCGTTCGGAATTCGGGCCGACGACCACCGCACTGCGGTTCGAGCGCAAGCAGAACGGCACCGGCGACATCGGTGCGTTCTATCAAGTCGTCGAACAAGGCTATGAATCGGGCAAGCCGTCGGGTCCGGAGCGCAGTGGCTTGGAGATCGCCCGCGATATCACGCCACTAAACAAGAACGAGCCACTGCGCCCCGGCGACCCGGTGGACGTGGTGCTGCGCGTCCGCAATGTTTCCGGCAAGGCTCTGTCCAACCTGGCGGTGGTCGATCTGCTACCCGCCGGTTTCGAGGTGCTCGCCGGTGATTTGAAATCGGGAGCCGGCACCGTGCCGGGCACCGAGTTCGCCGAGTTGCGCGAGGACCGCACGTTGTTTTTCCTCGGCCTCGCGGCGAATGCCGAGTGGTCGGTGAAATACCGGATGAAGGCTGTCTGCGCGGGCACGTTCACCGTGCCCACCGCACTGGCGGAAGACATGTATGACCGCGGCCTGCACGGGGTTTCCAAGCCCGGCCGGATCGAAATCGCTCCCGCAAAATGAAAGCGCGTTTGCGGCGACTGGTTTTCATCGGCGTTGGCTTGCTAGCCGTCGCGTGGGGCCTCCTGCCGCGGCCCGAAATCAACCGACCTAACACCAACTGGTCACGGACCGTCCGGGACCGCCACGGCACCTTGCTCCACCTATCAATCACCACCGATGGCCGCTACCGGCTGCGGACACCCCTCGCAGGCGTGAGTCCGCAGTGGATCGAGGCAACGTTGGCGAAGGAGGACCGTTGGTTCCACTGGCACCCGGGAGTCAATCCCCTCGCCCTGCTCCGCGCGACATGGGGCTCGATCACCGGCCGCCCGGCGGGCGGGGCCTCCACTCTAACGATGCAAGTGGCGCGGCTCCGCTGGGGCTTGGAGACCCGCACCGTTTCAGGAAAACTGTTACAAATTTTCCGCGCGATCCAACTCGAGCGCCACCACTCGAAAGACCAAATCCTCGAAGCCTATTTCAACCTCGCGCCCTACGGCGGCAACGTCGAAGGCGCGGGTGCGGCGGCGTTGCTGTGGTGCGGACGCGACGCGTCCGAGGTCACCCGCCGTGAGGCAATCGCGTTGAGCGTCATCCCGCAAAGTCCGGCCACGCGGCATCCTGGATTTCCGCGCGATGCCGGGCGCATCGCCGCCGCGCAAGGCCGGCTATCCGTTCTGCTGGAGAAACAAGACTCGCTGCGGGGCGATCCCTTGGCCGCGACATTCACGCTCGTCCCACCCGGCCCGCCTCCGCATGAAGCGCCGCACTTTTGCCGACGGCTGATGCGCGACCATCGCGGCTCTATCAAGACGACCCTCGACCTCGGCATGCAGCAGGAAATCGAGCGCGGCATCGAGGCCCACCTCGACCGGACGCGGGAGCGGGGAATCGTGAACGCCTGCGCCATCCTCGTTCATGCGCCGACCCGCGAGGTACTGGCGTATGCCGGTTCCGCCGGTTATGCCGACCGCGACATCCTCGGCATGGTGGATGGCTTGCAGGCTCGGCGATCGCCTGGCTCGGCGGTGAAGCCGTTCGTATATGGCCTCGCGCTCGACCAGGGACTCATTCATCCGCGTTCACTCCTAACCGACGGACCGATGGGCTTCCAAGACTACAATCCGGAGAACTTCGAAGGCGAGTTCATGGGACCGATCCATGCCAATGACGCGCTGGCGAGAAGCCGCAACATTCCCGCCGTGGCGCTGGCGAACCGCTTGGGCGACGGCGGGCTCTATCAACTGCTGCAATGCGGCGGCGTGAACTTGCCGAAACCGGTTGGCTATTACGGCCTGGCTCTGACGCTCGGCGGCTTCGGCATTTCCCCGGTGCAGTTGGCCGGACTTTACGCGGGATTGGCCGACGATGGCTTGCCGCGACCGTTAGTTTTCACCTCGGCCACTCCCGCTCCTAACACGTCACCGTTGCTGTCGCCACAAGCACGCTTTCTCGTCCTCGACATGCTCCGCAGTGGGACCGAATTCGATTTTGCCAGAAATGATCCTACGGTCGCCTGGAAGACCGGAACCTCCCACGGCTTCCGCGACGCTTGGGCCGTCGGCGTACGCGGCGATTACGTGCTCGTCGTCTGGCTCGGCAATTTCAACGGCCGCGGCAACAACGCGCTGGTCGCCCGCAAGTGCGCGGCTCCGCTGTTGTTCGAGCTGTTCGCCGGACTGCGCCTGCCGGACAAGGCTATCCCAGCACCCGAGGGGGTTAGACAGGTCGATCTCTGCGCCGCATCCGGCGATCTTCCCGGCCCGTGGTGCCGGCAATTCACCAGCGGCTGGTTCATCCCCGGCGTTTCGCCGATCGCCATGTGCCAGCTCCACCGGGAAATCCTGGTCGATGGCACCACCGGCAAACGCGTCACCCGCGACGACGGGCGGCCCGGGCTGCTGCGCCAGGTTCACGAATTCTGGCCACCGGACCTGCTGGAACTCTTCCGTAAAGCCGGCCTGCCGCGCCAGTCTCCACCTGATCCCGAACACGGAATCGACACCCTAACCGGTCTCGATCACGGGGATGCCCCCCACATCCTCTCGCCGCTTGCCGGAAGAACCTATCAGACCGACGGCTCCGAAATCCCGCTCAAAGCCCGTGCCGCTCCCGGCGTTCGGAAGATCTATTGGTTCTGCGCGGATGCGTTTCTCGGCGCTTCAGCTCCTGGCGAGATTCTGCCGTGGAAGCCCGCACCCGGAGACCACAAGCTGCGCGTCCTCGACGACCATGGGCGTTCCGCGGAAATCGTGGCGCGGATTGGCAGTGACTGAGGGTGATCTCCAAAAACCACCACGAATGCCTATCGGACAGCCACCTCTCGCCGTGCCTCATACCCTGATCTTTATACACAAGTCCGCGGGCCTGGCGCGGATTGTCGCGGAAGCAGCCGTCGGAGTGGAACAGCTAGCAAGACTTCGCCGGTTCACCGCCGGCAATCCGGGCAGCACGAAGCCGGCGGGCCCGTAAGGACCGCTTCAGCCCGTTTCGCCCGCCTCAGTGGCCGT
>JBGSOI010000161.1:0-6291 GCA_041739215.1 Akkermansiaceae bacterium | reverse complement strand
CCGCAAACTCGGTGCCGCGCTCCACCGGCCCGCGCTCATCGGCGCGCCAGGCTTCGCCCTCAAGCTCGTGCTCGGCGAGTTCGGCGGCGCGTTGTTAGCCGGCCAGCACGCCCTTCCCGCCGCCCTCCAGGCGGATGGCTTCCAATTCCAATTCCCCACCCTGGAATCCGCCCTCGCCGACCTGGTCTAGCGTTCCACCAGATTCATGGGAGCGGACTATGGAGCAACAATGCGGGAGGCCGCCCATCGGTCGGCGCGGACGGAAGGGATCCGGCCCCCTCCACGCCGCGCCTGTTTGCTGGATTTGCCCGGTGTTCCATGAGGAAGAGCGATCCGAAAATGCCGATCCGGGCAGTTGACGTTTTTGGACGCACCTTAAGCCGCCAAAATGTCAATATGCGAGAACCCCGCTGAACTCTTCCCAACCGCTCCAACGGTCGGATCGTCCGACGGGCTGGAGATCGATGGGAATAACGTGGAGCGTGATGGATTCATGTGAGTTCGCGAGGCATGACCCTTTTCATCGGAGCGCGGGCGGCCACCGGGTTCTCGTTGTTCGGCGGCGTGTTGGTCATCGGCTCGTTGATCGTGGCCCAAAAATACTCGCGTGCCGCCAGGCCGCTCTGGGCACCGATCCGTCGATTGCTTGGATCAACTATTGCTTTGCGCTTCATCGCTCAATCCCAAGCGGTTCCACCGCATCGAAGCGTTAGAGGGTTCCCGTAACCATAAAAATCTTGGACCGGATTGGATGCCTTGTAGTCTCGAGACTTCGTTTCCCGGATTTTGCGGATGCCCTTGCGTTCGGGAGGTCCGTTTTCTCCCCTGCTCTGAAACAGTCGAAACCCTCCCTCATCATGAAAATACTCATCAGCCTTCTCTTATCGTGGTCGCTCCCGACGGCGCTCCACGCATGTCCGGCCTGCGGAATCAGCCACCTGGTGCTCGTCGGAAAAGCCGATGGAAAAACGGAATCCGCAGCGTGGGACAAATTGAAATCCGACCTCTCGTCCCGTTTCAAGGTGTTCCCGGTCGACTTCGACGGCAACGACGAGGCCGCCATCGCCGAGCTACCGACGGCCAAGCTGTTGGTGCTTGGTTTCACCCCTGCGGAATGGCCGGCGGATCTGGTCGGCGGAGTCCGCAGCTATCTCGACCGCGGATTCCCGCTGCTTGTCCTCGACGACCAGTTCAAAGGCAAGTCCGCCGCCGGTGGAGACGCCGGCGATCTCTGGCAGAAACTCGAACTCGCGCTCGGTTGCAGCGACACCGCGCCTGCCCCGGACGCCTTGTTCAAGACCGCCGGCGAACCGGCCCGGCACGCGACCATGTCCGGCGTGGCCGCAGAAGCCATGTCGGCCCTCAGTCCAGCGGCACCGCCGTGCCACCTGCTCTACACCATTGCCAGCGACGCCAAGGGCACCCCGCTAGCCTGGATGTCCGCTTATCAATCACCGCCGCCCGCGGACCGCTTGGGCAATGTCGCGGTCGTCCCGCTTTCCAGCCCCGCCATGCTCGCCAGCGCGGACGTCCGCAGGCTGGTGGTCCAGTCAACCCTCGCCGCCACCGATAGCGAGGACCTCATCCCGGCGGCCGGCCTTCCCGTCGCTCCTTGAAACGCAACTCTAACAAGGAATCTGGAAATGAAAACCATCTCCACTCTCGCCATCCTACCCCTGCTCCTCGCCGGCCGCGCCCAAGCCATCACCATTAACTTCACCGATACCACCGCTCCAGGCAACTACCCGACCTTTGACCCGACCGGAGCGAATCTTGCCGCCATCGTTGCCGCCTGCAAGACGGTCTGGCAGGATATCATCGAGGACGTCGGCACCGTCAACATCACCTACAGTTACGCCTCCATCGCCGGCCTGGCCAACGGCACCGCCACCGCGACATCCGGAGGCAAACCCACCGCCGGCCACATCAACGTGGACAGTGACAACGTCCGCACCTGGTATTTCGACCCCACCCCCACCAACAACTCGGAATACGACTTCACCCAGCGGCTCTATCAGGACCTCACCGGTACCCAGCAGGCGAACTGGTTCAACAACACGCCGCCGCTCCTGATCGAAAGCTCCTACCGCGGCGTCGCCAACGCCACGGCCCCGGCCAACGCGGCGAACGGCTTCGACATGTATACCACCTTCCTCCACGAGGTCGGGCATGTCCTCGGGCTGTCCTCGTCCATGGCCAGCCAGGAAGCGCGCGATTCCGGCGGCGTTTTCGGCGCGGGGGATTTCGACTTTGACGTGCCGTCCACCTTCGCGAATGGCGATCCGTTCGCGGTCCGTGCCTCCGGCACCAATCCGGATGATGTGAACGACTGGGCCCACGTCGCCGCCGCGTCGTTCATGTGCGACTCCTGCGCCGCCACCGGCCTGCGCCGCTTGCCCGCCGCCGCCGACATCCTCGCCATCGCCGCCTGCTCGAACTGGACCTCCATTGATCTTCCGCGCCAGGATTTCCTGCCCCGCCAAGGCATTGGCACCGGTTCCTCCACGGATTTCAACAACGCGACCAACTGGGAAGGGAACCAGGTCCCCAGCACCGCCGACGAGGCCTATCTGCGACTCGGCACGCTGGTCGGCGGAGGCGCTGGAATCGACATCCAGCTGACCGCCGCCCGCGGCGTCGGCTCCCTGCTCGTCTCCAACGCCACTGATCTCTTCACCAATGCCAACCTGCTCGACGTGGTCGGCACGACCACCATCGAGTTCGACGGCAACTTCCCCTTTCCCCAGATCTTCGTGGCAACTTCCGGCGAGTTGGAATCCGGTGATCTGATCGTCAATGGCGGCGAACTCGACATGTCCGGCGGTCTCGCCGACATTCAGAACGACCTGACGCTCACCGCCGACACGCTGGGCCGCGAGGGCGCGATCAGCGGCTCCGGCACCGTCGATGTCGCCGGCACCCTCATCAACAACGGTCGCATCACCGGCACCGACGAGGTCAGCCCGCTTCTCAATTTCATCTCCGCCGCCGCCTCTCCGTGGGATCTGGACGGCACCAGCGGCAACGGCGAGGTCTATGCCACCGCAGGAAACATCAGCTTCTCCTCAGGCAGTATCAGCGACGCCTTCGACGGCATCTTCCGCGTCGACGATCCGCACATTCTCACGATCGCCGTAGGCTGGACCCTGGGCGGCGGCGGGCAGGTCGATCTGAATGGCGGCGACCCCGACTTCGCCACACTGTCCGGAGGCCTCATCACCGCGTCCGGCGGGACCATCGACGCGTCCGGTCTCAGCCGCATCACCGCACCCATCACCCTCAGTGGATCGGCTGACATGAACTGCCTTGGCACCGTCCTGCTCGACCGCCTTGAGCTCGACGGCACGACCACCATCACCGGAGGCACCATCGACATCTCCGCGGATTCCAGCCTCCAGATCGACGGCACCACCTCCATTTCCGGCGGCACCTTCACCACCTTCGCCGGGTCATTACTCAATCTCCGCGGGGTGACCACTCTGACCGGCGGCAGCTACAACGGCCCCGGCGAGGTCCAGTTCGAGGCACCCGTCACCGTCAACCAACCGGTCACCATCGACACCGACCTCTTCGACATGGACGGCGTCACGACAGGCGACGACACCCTCACCCTCAACGACGACCTGACCATCAACAGCAACTTCATCGATGACGGGAACAACTCGTTCAACGACTTGCTCGCGATCAACGGCTCCGGCACCACCCTGCATATTCCCAACGTGCTTTCATGGTTCTGCACGAACCAGCTCAACATCACCACCGGCACCACGGCCACCTTCCCGTCGATCACGGGCGCCCCGTTCAATTTCTCCGGCACCGCCACCATCTCCGGCGGCACCCGCTGGGATGCGCAATCCACCCTTTCCGGCACCGTGAATTTCAGCAGCGCCACCTCACGGCTGGCATTCACGACCGGCGACGCGCTGACGCCCCACCGCCTCGTCGGCGCCACCATCAACGCCCCCGGCACCTTGCGGGCGGTCTTCACTTCCCATGTCATCGGCTCCGGCACCATCAGTGCGGATCTCGATTTCCTCTCCGGGACCAAGCTCCTCGCGGACAACGGCACGCTTACCCTCAGCGGCGCGTTCACCAGCATCAGCACCCTCGGCACCGCGGACACCGACGGCACCCTCAATGTGGTGCCATCATGGACGCTTCCGACGAGCTCCGACCTCTCGCTCGTCGGCGGCATCGTCACCGGCGGCTCCATCAACAACGGCGGAAACATCACCGGCTTCGGCACCATCACCTCCACCCAACTCACCAACAACGGCACCATTTCCGCCACCGACGGACAAACGTTGGTCATCAACACCACCTCCAACACCGATCTTGACGGCACGGCCCCCACCGCCGGCCACACCGTCAATGCGGTGGACGGCAATGTCCGTCTCAGCAAGCCACTCAGTGACGCCTACGACGCGGCCATCAACGTCGGGGCCGGTCGGGAAATCGAATTTGTCCAAGGCTGGACACTCAATACCGCCGGAGTGCTCAACCTCGTGGGAGGGCCGTCCGCCGTGAACCCCGCCGTCCTGCGCGGTCTCTCCCACGGCCTTTCCGGCCAAATCAACTGCTCCGGGGAAACCCGGCTCTTCGGCATCGCCACTTTCAACAGTGGCTCCAACCTCTCGATTCCCGCCGCATCCGATGTCCTCCGGCTCTTCGACAATACCAACATCAACTTCGGCACCACCGTCACCGGCAGTGGTTCCTTGGCCGTTGTCACCCCCTCCATCCTTGTCCTCCCCGACGACATCAACATCCAACCCAACCTCCTCTTGGCGGGAACCCTCGAGCTCGCCAACGCGTCCGGCTCTCAGGCGACCGTCGGCGATTTCAGTCCCACCGTAAACGCCCGACTGAACATCGACATCAAGGCCACTCCCGCGCAGGCCGCGCTCAACGACCGCCTCACCTCACTCAGCCCGGTCAACCTGTTCGGAAACCTGCTCGTGCGCTTCACCTCCGCCCCGCCTATCGTCGGCCAGCGCTGGACCATCCTCGACGCGCCCGCCGTCAGCGGGACCTTCGCCAATGTCACCACCACCGGCGTCCCCGCCGGATACTTCCTGCGCGTCGTCTACACCGCCACATCCGTCGATGCCGTCATCGGGAAATCCGAGACCTACAACGATTGGATCGTCCGCAATGGTCTGACCAACCTCGACAAGCTCCCCGGCACCGACACCGATGGCGACGGTATGGACAATGGCGTCGAATACGCCCGCGGCCTCGACCCCAACAGCTTCGAGCCCGGTGAACAGCCGGAAACCGGAATCATCGACGTCGCCGGCACCGACTACCTCAGCCTCAGCGCCCGCATTCACACCCTTTGCGAAAGCCCGGATGCCACGCTGGGCGTCACCCGCTCCATCGACCTGACCACCTTCGGCCCTGCCAATGTCATCCTCCACTCCTCCGTCCTCGACGGTCCCACCCAGATCCGCACCGACACCTGGCGTTCCACCGTGCCATTCGGATCGCTGCCCGCCGAGTTCCTCCGGCTGGAAGCCGTCATCAGCGCCGGCCCGTAATGCCGCGTGACGTCCCCGCTCTCCACAAGCCAGTCATCGCGGACCACCGTCTTCCCAAGCTTGAAGATGACCAAACTTGCTGGCGGCTATCGCCACGCTTTTCGGCGGCCCATGACCATCTGCAGACGACCTTCTCGGCACACCAACCCGCTGCGGGTCTGGACATGCAAGACATTGAAACATGACTAAAGGCCCATGACTAAAGGACTATCCCTTTGTCATGACTACATGACTAAAGCATGACTAAAGGACTGTCCCTTTGTCATGAGCCACCCCTCATGACTAAAGGCATGTCCCTTTGTCATGAGGCGCACCACCGCTTCAAGGAGCGGATCAAGGAAATCACCAGCCGCAACCGCGGGCACAAGGTCCAGACCGTCATCGATGAGCTGAACCTATATGTCCGCGGCTGGCTCAACTACTACAAGCTCAGCTCCACCTATAAAGAGTTGCGGGCGCTGTCAGAGTGGGTCAGGCGGCGGGTGAGGTTGTATTATTGGAAGCAGTGGAAGCAGCCACGCACGCGCCGCCGGAATCTGCTAGCGCTTGGAGTCAATCCCAAGCGCGTGCACATGGCGTCGCGGAGCCGCAAAGGCTACTGGCGGATGAGTCAGAATGAAATTGTGCGATTCGCGCTCAACAACCGTTGGTTAGAGGAACAAGGGGTTCCCGATCTGCGAGCCATCTGGATCGTGCTTCACCACGGGCCTGCTGCCCGAGTCTGATTGGAACCGCCCTGTACGGAGCCGTA
>JBGSOI010000171.1:0-4241 GCA_041739215.1 Akkermansiaceae bacterium | reverse complement strand
CCGGCCGCGCCTTGCGGCCGATGCGCGCCATCGCGGAAACCGCCGCGCTCGTCACTTCCCGCGGCCTGGATCAACGGATTCCCATTTCCAACGAGGATCCGGAAATCGCCCGCGTCATCCAGGTGCTCAACCAAATGATGGATCGCCTGGAAAGCAGCTTTCATCAGGCGACCCGCTTCAGCGCGGATGCCTCTCACGAACTGAAAACCCCGCTCGCCATCATGCAGGGCGAGTTGGAAAACGCCCTGCAGGAAGCTCTGCCCGGCTCCCGGGAACAGCAGGTCTTCAGCAACCTGCTGGAGGAAACCCAGCGGCTCAAAACCATCACCCACGGCCTGCTCCTGCTCGCCCGCGCCGATGCCGGCCAGCTCAAGCCCGCCATGGTGACGATCAATCTATCAGTCACCTTGGAGGAGATCATCGAAGACACCCGCATCCTTGCTGCGGAAAATCGACTGGTCTTCGAGGTCGAACTCACGCCTGGAATCACGCTCCCTGCCGACCCGGCGCTGCTGCACACCGCGTTGCTCAATCTTTTCGTGAACGCGGTGAAATTCAACGAACCCGGCGGCACGATCCGTGTCACCCTCGAATCGCCGGGAAACGAGGCCGTTCTAACCATCGGCAACTCCGGACCCGGCATTCCCGCGGGCGACCAGGACCGCGTCTTCACCCGCTTCCACCGCGTCGATGCCGCGAGGCAGCGGAAGGTCGAGGGGATCGGTCTCGGACTGAGCCTCGCTCGCGAAATCGTGCGGGCGCATGGCGGTGAGTTGGAGCTGCTGGAAAGCCGGCCCGGATGGACCGGCTTTCGGATGCGGATGAAGGTCTGACAGTCGCCTTCGCGGATTAGCGACCTTTTCTCCCCTTGCCTCCTCCTCCAGGGCCCATGCACGGACCGCAGCCGCGCCCGCCATTGCCGTCACCCGTCAGAATTGCTTTGAGATCGTCCGCCGACAGCGCTTCGGGCGAGTATTCCCCGCCTCTCGCCGTTAGGTTCCTGTGGAAGGCGCGGAGGTGATTGTTGGATGCGGCTTCGAGTTGAGCGAGCACTTCCATGTGGGCGGGAAAATCGGTCTGGGCCTTGCGGAGATCGACAATGTCAAAATCCTCGAGCCGGACACCGACCCGACAGGCGTCCCCAGCGGATCTCTTTCCTTCGGCCAGCCATTTGGCGAAGGTTTCATCAAGCCCCTCGGAAACGAAGCGGCGGCCGTCGGCCGGGGTTGGCAACTTGATTCCCTCCGACTTGAGAATGGCGGCAAGGGCATCCCGGTGCATCAGCTCGGAGCGTGGAATATTGCGGAGCGGCATGACGTCGGGATGAATTTCGCCCAATGCGACATACAAATCATGGGCGAGGATTTCCTCCTCATAGAGCCGGATGAGATCGCCCGGCCCGGCAGCGCGGGCAACGGGCATGAAGGCAAAGAGACCCAGGGCGAGAATGGTGGTGGTTTTCATGGTGATTGGTTTGGAAATGGGATTCAGACGCACCTCACGGAACGCCTGAATCATCGGGTTGGTTCTATCAGTTTTTGGCGGGGCAGTCGGCGGTTCCACCGCGCGGGCCGCTGCCGTCACGCGGACCATTGCCTTGTCCCTGGCCTTGGCCGGTTCCGTCGCAGTTCCCCTGGCCTTGGCCACGACCCCGGTTTTGCTTTTGACCGGCCCGGTTGCCGCGATTTGCGCGTTTGTCCCTGTTAGCTTGTTGGCGTTCTGCCTGACGGACGGCGCGTTCTTCCTCGGTTTTCGGTGGAGTGCCGTATCCGCCGCCGCGGCGGCCCGGTCCGCCTTGGGCAAGCGCGGTGCCGGCGGTCAACAGGGTGATGGCGATCCAGGTGGCGATGTTCTTCGTTTTCATGATTTTGGTTGGTTTGATTTTCGATTGGAGGTGCCCCATGGCGGGGCCTTTTCAATGGGAATAAACCCCCTGCACATGAACCGGAGCCACGACCGGAGATTACAATTCTGTAAGGTTACCCCCCGAGGGTGGGGTTTCACCCCATGGTGACTGCTCCGGTCACCGCGTATCCTGTCTCTCTAGCGGATGCGGGCGAAGTGGCGGCAAGTGCATGCCTCGGCAGCATGCGCTCAACCCATCAACCCCATGAAAGCCCTCATCTATCACGGACCAGGAAAAATGGCCTGGGAAGACGCCCCCATGCCCAAACTGAACAGGGCGACCGATGCCGTGGTGCGCATGACCAAAACCACCATCTGCGGCACCGATCTGCACATCCTCAAGGGCGACCTGGACACCGTCGCGGAAGGCCGCATCCTCGGCCATGAAGGGATCGGGATCGTCGAGGACGTCGGCCCTTGCGTCACCCATTTCAAAAAGGGCGACCGCGTCCTGATTTCATGCATCACCGCCTGCGGGAAATGCGAGTATTGCAGGCGCGGCATGCCTTCCCATTGCAAACAGGGCGGCTGGATCCTTGGCAACACCATTGACGGCACGCAGGCCGAGTTTGTCCTGATACCTTTCGCCGATTCCAGCCTCTATCCAATTCCCGAAGGCGCGGACGAGGACTCGATGGTGATGCTCAGCGACATCCTGCCGACCGGCTACGAGTGCGGCGTGCTCAAGGGGTCCATCGTGCCGGGAGATACCGTGGCCATCATCGGAGCCGGCCCCATCGGTCTCTCCGCGCTGTTGACAACGCAATTCTACGCCCCTTCTAACATCATCGTCATCGATCTCGACGATAACCGTCTCCAAGTCGCCAAGCAATCGGGAGCGACCCAAGTGTTCAATAGCACCGATGGCAAGGCCGTTGAAAAAGTGATGGCCATGACGTCCGGCCGGGGGGTGGATGTCGCCATCGAAGCCGTTGGTATGGCCGCCACTTTTGGCATGTGCCAGGAAATCATCGGCATCGGCGGCCGCATTGCCAACATCGGCGTGCATGGCGCGAGCGCGTCCCTGCATCTCGAAAAACTCTGGTCGCAAAGCATCACCATTACCACGCGGCTCGTCGATGCGGTGACCACGTCGCTGCTGCTCAAGACGGTCCTGTCCGGCAAGCTCCAGCCCAACCAGCTCATCACCCATCAGTTCGCGCTCGATGATATCTTGAACGCCTATGACACCTTCGGCAACGCCGGGCGTGAGCATGCCTTGAAGGTCATTCTGACGAGCAAATAGCCAGTAATGCGGAGCACCGCACCGGTTTTCGGGCGATATTCCAGACGGCTGGGGCAATCTATCCGCTTTCCCCACGTCGGTCACTCTCATGAAAACCCCATCCACCAAAACCATCGTCATCGTCGGCGGCGTCGCGGGCGGCGCTTCGTGTGCCGCGCGCCTGCGCCGCATGGATGAGTCCGCCGAAATCATCGTCCTCGAACGCGGGCCATACGCTTCGTTCGCCAACTGCGGGCTGCCCTATCACATCGGCGGAGTCATCGTGAATGAGGACGATCTGTTGGTCGCGAAAGGGCCGGTCTTCAAGGAGCGTTACGCCATCGATCTGCGCACGCGTCACGAAGTCAATTCGATCGATCGCGAAGCCCGCGAGGTGGAAGTGCGCGATCTCACGGCGGATCTAACTTACCGGCAGCGCTACGACGCACTGGTGCTCTCGCCGGGCGCGGCCCCGCTCCGGCCGCCGCTGCCGGGAATCGACCTGCCCGGGATTTTCACCCTGCGCAACATTCCAGACACGCGCCGGATCAACGAATGGATTGCCCGCCACGCAGCGAAGTCCGCGGTGGTCGTCGGCGGTGGCTTCATCGGTCTTGAAATGGCGGAGAATCTCAAACACCTCGGACTCGATGTGACCGTCGTCGAGATGCTCCCGCAGGTCATGCCGCCGATGGATGCGGAAATGGTAGCGCCGGTGCATGATTATCTAACGGGGAAGGGGATCCGGCTGGCTCTCGGCACCGCCGTCTCCGGATTCGCGGAGGAAGAAGGTCGTCCCGCAGTTCTAACCAAAGATGGCGCGGCGTATCCCGCAGACATCGTCATTCTCGCCATTGGCGTCCGCCCGGAGACGACGCTCGCCAAGGCCGCGGGCCTGACACTCGGCGAACGCGGCGGCATCCGCGTGGACGAACAGATGCGCAGCAGTGATCCTAACATTTTCGCCGTCGGCGATGCAGTGGAAGTATGCGACCGGATCACCGGCGCATGGACGCTGCTCGCCCTCGCCGGTCCGGCGAACCGCCAGGGCCGCATCGCGGCGGATGCGATTTGTGGACGCGATGTTGCTTTCCACGGCACCCAAGGCACC
>JBGSOI010000154.1:0-12387 GCA_041739215.1 Akkermansiaceae bacterium | reverse complement strand
CAACTGGCTCAAAGCCCGCAGCGGAAAAGCCAGGCGCGCCGCGGCCTGATTGCATAGCGGAGAGAGAACCGGGAACTATGACTGCTATGCTACCGCCGTAGCAAACCCATAAGTATGCCGCTTGGGGCAACGCTTACATTTCCACGTTTTCGGCGCATGTCCGGTGGTGTGGGAGGGGGATAGGCGCATTCCCTTCACCTCGACCCGATTAGCCGATGTTGAGTATACCGGTCTTGCCTTGCGAAACGGAACCCAGCCACCTCCTCAGGTGCTTCACAGAATCCTGGATAGTAGCAATACGGGTATTGATCGAGTTCCTCCGTGTTAGCCCGAACAAATTCCCAAAAGGGATCGGGATTCAGGGGGAACTTGGGAGGAAGGAATCCAAACCGCTTCTTTTTCAGTGCGGTCGACTGCGCTTCAGCCGCACGAACAATGTCGTCCCGCTTTTCGTCGGCGATCAGGTAAAATGATCCGATGGCGCTCATATTCTTTGGCTAATGATGAGGCATTGCGCCCGCTACCTGGAACGCCCCTCCGCTTCAGGTTGAGGTGTCTCTTCACTGTCCAACTTCGATTTGGGGCTGGCAACGGGTTGGTGAGCGCTGGCTTGTTCGGTTTTTATTGTTCGGTGATCGATGAGAATCGGATGACTGGTATCGGAGTTGAGCGCGATGAAATGCAGGTCTCCGCCTTTGACTCGACCCATGTGAATCTCCGCCCGGATGAATCTGTTCATGTCGGAGATGTACCAGACCTCCAGTAACGCGTCCTTATGAGGATATGTCGTTCCATATGCGTCTTGATGGTACGCTAACTCTATTCGGGCTCCTATGGGTTGAAAGTTGACGCGTTCGAAATGGCTTCGAATGTGCTTCCTGACTTGCTCATCACTCGATCCAATGGGCAACTCCAGATTGACGATCTCTGAGATGGTCTTCACTGCATCGCTATCGACGACTTCTCCTGCATCCCATTGCCTCCAAACATCGCGGATCGGGGATCGAAGCGGTGATGATCGCTTGATCCAGTTCTGAGGGGTCCCGGTCAATTCGCAATACGCGATCGAGAGCGGCTTGAAGAATAAGACAGCAATACCAACGCCTAGGGCGAATCCAATCAGGGCGATGCTTTTGCGACGGCTCATGATTTCTTGACCTAACAGCATTAATCCGAATTACCTCACGATAGTGATATTGGTAGGTTATACGGGTAAGAATGGGCTGCTGATCGTTGAATTGACAAGGGTTTTCCAGGCAGATGGCGCGCCTAACAGGCGGGTTTGGAATGGTTGAAGGCTGTGCGGGAAGCGAGCGCCTGAGGAGGATTGACCCTCGGTCAACCCGGGTCGGCCGAAGACCGACCCTCCTTAAAGTGCTCCCATCCTCCGGTTAAGGAGGCTCCTTCGCCGTTGATCACCATTCCGCCAATGCAGGTGAGCGGGAGATCGGGAAATGGCCATGCGGCGGTGAGTTTCAGACTTCGCTCCGGCTCGATGGCGAACAACAATTCAAAATCCTCACCGTCGCCCAAGGCCTGCGCCGGAGTGCAACCCGGCGCAAGTGGCAAGGAGGATTTATCGATGGTGAATCCACATCCGGATGATTTTGCCAGGCGGGTGAGGTCCTTGGCGAGTCCGTCTGAAAGATCCATCATCGCAGCCGGTTTGAAATGGGAAACCAGCCAATCCGCCGCCTCGATGCGCGGTGTGAAATCGAGATGCTTGCCGTGGATCGAGCCACCTAACATACCGGTGACCCACAACAAATCCCCGGGTTTTGCGGTGGACCGCAGGACGAGATGCTCGCGGCGGACGCTGCCGGTGGCGGCGATGGAAATGACGGCGGCGGAATCGGTCGGGACGCTGGAGGTTTCGCCACCGGCGAGGAGGCCGCCGAATTTTTCCAGGCAATCGCCGATGCCGCGATAGAGGTCTTCCACCCACGCGACGGCGGTTTCAGGCGGGAGGGCGAGGGTGACCAGGAAGTGGCCGGGCTGGCCACCCATGGCGGCGAAGTCGGAGACGACCCGGGCGGCGGCTTTCCAACCGACGGCGCGGGCCGGGGCAGTGGGAAGGAAGTGGACATGTTCGACGAGCGCGTCGGTTTTCAAAAGCAGCAGGGTGGAGGAGCCTTGATCGATGACGGCGCAATCATCGCCCGGTCCGGCGGCGGGGGATTCGCCCCGTGGGACCAGGCCGACGAGGCGTTCGATCAGGGCGTCCTCGCCGATGTCGCGGAGGGATTTCACGGCGTGACATCGAGCGGGAGATCGTAGAAACGGGCGGCCATTTGGATCATGACGGTGGCTCCGTTGAAGCAGAAATGGACGGCGATGGGTGCCCACAGCGAACCGGTTTTCTCGTAGATAAAGGCCAGCACGGCACCGAAAACGAACAACGGCAGCAGCGCGGCCAAGCTGCCATGTGCGGAGGCGAAAACGAGGGCGGAACAAATCCCCGCCGCCCACGGCCCGGCGAAGCGCTTGGAAACCGAGTAAAGATAGCCGCGGAACACGATTTCCTCACACACCGGCGCGGCGATGACGGCGGCGAAGACCATCAGCCCGAGGATCGTCGGGTCGTTGGATTCCTGAAGGATTTTCACGGTGTCCTGCACCGCCTCGACACCGAGGGATTCGATCCACTGCATGAAGCCGGAAGCTTGCAGTCCGCCGAAAAACAGCCACATGAGCATTACGGTGGCGGGAGCGATTAGAAAAATCCACTGCCAGCCCGACCACCGCAGGCCGAGCCATTCGACCGGTCGGATGCGGCCGATCACGAATGCCGTGACGATTCCGGCGATGATGAATTGGAAAGCGATGGAAGACAGCAGGCCGGCGGCGCTCAGGACCGGTTCCTCGTTGCCACCGGAGGACTGCACGGAGGCGACGACCAAGCCGAAAAAAAGCATGAAGACGAAGGCGAGTCCCAGTAAATCGAGCGGTCGGTAAAACCAGACCGGCACTTTTCCACTTGGCAGCGGGGGCGGCAGGGTCGCCGTCATGGGGGCCTGATAGGGCGAGTCGAAATCGGCAGGGGCGGGCTCGATCACGGGCACCGGCAGGGGCGAGCCGGCCATCAATTTCCGCGCGATGGCGGTGAGGGCGAAAATGCCGAACGCCGTGCTGAAGGCGGCGATGATGACGAATTCCGTGGGGTCTGGCATGTGGAAATGGCTGCGTGGGAACCCTGCGACGGCCTGTGCGAACCCGCCACTGCAAAAATTGGGGGATTTGGCGGGAGAAAAGTTAGGAGAGGATGAAGATCAGGCGAGGCTTGCTAAACCCGGTTTTTTTGAAAAACTCGCGGTCTATTAAAAAGGCCAAGACAGAAAGGATCCCGGCAGGGAATCCATACCGCGCGATTTTACGGCGGGAATACCCGGAGCCGTTGATCGCCCTGTTAGCTTTCATCCTGGGGATCTGGCTGTGGGATCATTATTTCGGCAAGGTCGAGGGCTATCCACCGGGGACCGAGGAGATCGCGTTGGTGAGAATCGACCGGGATTTGCGGTTGGCGGATGCGATGCGGGAGGATCCGCCATGGCTGAAATGGCTGGCCGGGGTGGACGAGCCGGTGGTGGTGCGGCGGGAGGCGCTGGAGGTTTTCGGAAAACTGGCGAAGGAGAATGCGATCACGCCGCAAGGGCTGGAAGCTTTCGCAATCGTGAAGGCGGAGCAGGACGGCTTGCCGATCCGCCAGGTGCTCGGGCAGGTCTTACAGGGGCAGATGATTTCGGATTTTGAGGAAACTTCGCGGGCGCTGGCGGAGCATCGCGGGACTTGGTGGCATGCGAAGTTGATCGAATCCTGGGAGGAAAAGGTCCTGCCCGGGTCGCGCTGGAGGCAGGCTTACGGAGCGGACATGATCCAGCTCAAGACCCGCGCGGTGGTGGCGCGATCGGCGGTCTGGCTGTTGGGGGCGGTGGGACTGGTGTTTCTGCCGCACGCCCTGCTGTGTTTGAAGCGAGGCCTGTTTGCGAAGCCCGAGGGTTACGCCGCGGCATGGTCGATCTCGCTGGGGCTGGTGATTTTCCTGGTCGCTACCTTGGCCTGGATCGGGTTCAGCATGACGCTGGAGCTAGGGATCAGCGCCTTGCCTGGGCTGCATCCGGCAGCTGGGATTTTCCTGGATTCCGCAGCGCGGATGTTGCCGGCTTTGATCGCGCTCGCGTTGCTTTTCAGGAAACCCGGCCACGCCATCCGGGTGATGGGATTGGGCCCGCAAGTCGCGGTGAAGCCGATTTTGGGGATGTTTTCGCTGCTGATGATTCTCGATCAGATCCTCCGTTGGTCGATGGACGGGGCGAGCTCCAACGAGCCCGGCGGCGGTCTCAGCGCCGGCGATGCCGGGTGGTGGGGACTCGTGTTTGCCGTGGTGTCGGCTTGCCTGTTGGCTCCGGTGACCGAGGAAATCCTCTATCGCGGGGTGCTTTTCCGCTCATGCCGCAACCGGCTGGGGGTGATTGCGGCCGCATTGGTGTCGTCAGCGGTGTTTGCGACGCTGCATTTTTACGATGGCTATGGCCTGGCGAGCGTGGCGGTGTTCGGGTTTTCCTGCGCGCTCCTCTATTCAGGGACCAGCTCGCTGACCACGGTCATCGCGCTGCACATGCTATACAATACGGCGATCAAGATCCCGGAGTGGATCGTCTATCACGCGCCGCTCGGATGATTTCACCGGTCTGCCTGGTTTCTCATGAAATCGGCGACCTGGGCGAAAAACGGATCGAGAAACTCGCGGGCTGCGGGTGGCACGCCGGTTTCTTCCATGGCTGAGGTCATCAGCTCCAGCCAGCGGTCCCGCTCGGCGATGCCGATCTTGAAGGTGATGTGGCGCATCCTGAGCTTCGGGTGCCCGCGCGTTTCCACGTAGTGAGTTGAGGCTCCCAAACGGAATAGCAGGAATTCCGCCAAGCGGCTTTCCGCGCCCTCCCAGTCCGCTGCGGGATACATCGGTCCGAGCAGGTCGTCGGTCCGGACGTGCCGGTAAAATGCCGCGACCATCCGGCGGATTCCGTCTTCACCGCACGCTTTGATCACTTCGGCTTCGTTCATGCCGCGAACTGATTCCGGTTTATCGACTGCCGGGCAAGTCGATTTCGAAAGGGTGGGGTTGATCCTCGCGTAGCCGCCACGTCATTGCTGCCGGTGGATCATTAATCTTGAAACCAAAAGTTAGTTAGGGTTACCTCCCGCGCCTGCTATCGATGTCCTTTTCCTCATGAGCGATTCCCAAGAAAATGCCGGCTTTGTCGCGCCGGAACCTGCCGATCTCGCGCCACTGTTTCCGGGATACGAAATTCAGGGACTCATCGCCACCGGCGGAATGGGTGCCGTTTACCGCGCGGTACAACGGTCATTGGACCGCACGGTCGCGCTTAAAATCCTGCCGATGGAACTCAGCAAGGACGCGGCGTTCTGTGCCGGTTTCGAGGCCGAGGCCAAGGCGATGGCCCGCCTCAATCACCCGAATCTCATCGGTGTGTATGACTTCGGCGAAGTCAACGGGATGCTCTACATCATCATGGAGTTTGTCGCCGGGAAATCGATCTATCACTCGGCGTACGGCCTGGCGATCGATCCGGAGGAAGTGATCCGGCTGGTCTCCGGCATTTGCAATGGCCTCGCCCACGCCCACGAACACGGCATCATCCACCGCGACATCAAGCCGTCCAACATTCTCCTCGATCTCAATGCCCAGCCGAAGATCGGGGATTTCGGCCTGGCCCGGCCGATCGAGCGGAAAATCGAGGAGGGCGAGGAGATTTTCGGGACCCCTCACTACACGGCGCCCGAGGTGGTCGACCACCCGCATTCGGTCGACCATCGCACCGACATATTTTCCGTAGGCGTGCTGTTGCACGAACTTCTAACCGGCCGGTTGCCCGCGAGTGATCCGCGGCCGGCTTCGACAATCGTTCAATGCGATTCCCGTTTCGACACGATCATCCGGCGTGCTACCCAGCCACTGGCCGCCGCCCGCTACTCCAGCGCCAAGGAAATCGCGCATGACCTGCAAGTGATCGCCGCCTCCCGGGTGCCGAAGGTGCCCCGCACCGCCGCCATCGCCGCGCCGCGCCGCGTCCAGCCGGTTAGCCCCCGTGCCGTGGTGAAGCAGAAACAATCATCGAACGCGCCGATCATTGTCTTCGTCCTGGCAGCCGTGGCCGCCATCGCCGCGTATGCCCTGTTTTCGAAACCGGAAACTCCCAAAGTCGTCCCGCCACCCAAGGTTGTCGTGGTTCCCGAGCCGGAAGTTCCGGTCGGGCAGACCGCCTTCATTCCAAAGCCCAAGGAGGAGCCCGTTCCCTTGCCAGATCCGGCACCCGAGCCGACCCCCACACCGCACCCGGTGCCCGATCCCGTCGTTGAAACGCAACCGGACCCCGACCCAACTCCCGTCACCCCTGAGGACGTTGCTCCAAAATCCGATGTCTCCGCATTTTTCGGACGCGCCCGCAAGATCATGCAGGACAAGACCAAATCCACGGTCTCGGTCTATCGATCGGATCTGAACGCCAACCTCTCGGCTTTTGAGATGGCCCTCAAACGCCAGCTCCGCAAACTGAAAATAGGCGACAATGAGTCGGATAAAATCATCGAGAAAGCCATCGCCGGTAGGGCGGCTGCGGACGGCAGGCTTCCTGACGAAATGGGCTCGACGTTCGGTGAGATTCCCGAAGCCCAGGGAGTTTATGACGAGGCCGTTCAGAAGCAAACCAGCCTCGATGACACGCTCCATCAGGAACTCGCCAAGCAGTCCGCCACTTACATTCTCGGCCTCGAAAAGCAAATCGAACGACTCAAAGCCGACAACGACGTGGGCGCGATCACCCTAATTGAGCAGGAGATCGAGAAGACCAAGGAGTCACCGAAATACTTCGCCGATCTCATGCTCGGAATTGATCCAGGCAAAGGAGCCTCCGACACCGAGTAACCGGAAAGTTTCGGCGGACCGACACACACTTGCGCTGGCGGACCGGCGCTTCCCGCTTACCCTGCGGCGTGCCTCAAGCTGACAAGAAATCCGCCCCCCGTCCCCCCCAGCCCGCGATCCTCCTCCGCGGCTGCCGTCAACACAATCTCCAGGGCTTCGACCTCGATATCCCGCTCGGGAAACTAACTGTCGTCACCGGCCCGTCCGGCTCCGGGAAATCCTCGCTCGCCTTCCACACCCTCTACGCCGAGGGCCAGCGCCGCTATGTCGAGACGTTTTCCCCCTACGTCCGGCAGTTCTTCGACCGCATGGACAAGCCTGCCGTCGATCACATCGACGGCATCCCGCCCGCCATCGGCATCGAGCAGAAAAACCACGTCCGCACCACCCGTTCGACCGTCGGCACGCTCACCGAAATCAATGATTACCTCAAGCTCCTCTTCGCCCGTCTCGCCATCGGCTACGACCCTAACACCGGCGAGACCATCCAACCCGACTCCCCCGAATCCGCCGCCGCCTGGGCCAGGGGAAATCTAGCAGGACAGCCGCTCCTCGTCACTTTCCCAATCCCCGTTCCACCCGATGCGAAGGCCGGGGAAATTTTCCCCTTCCTCAACGCCCAAGGCTACCTCCGGATCCTTCATCAGGAAGAAATCATCCGCACCGACGCCCCATGGACCGCGGGATTCATCCCGCCCGTCCTTCACATCATCCAGGACCGCCTAACGCTAACACCCGAAAACCACCCCCGCCTCCTCGAAGCCCTCGAAGCCGCCTTCACCCTCGGCAAAGGCCACTCCACCGTTCAAGCAGCAGGCAGCGATGGGATTTCCCGCCCCTTCTCCACTACCTGGACAAACCCCAAAACCGGCTTCACCCTCCGCCCTCCGGCCGCCGCTCTCTTCTCCTTCAACTCCCCGTTAGGAGCCTGCCCGAAATGCCGAGGCTTCGGCCGCATCATCGGCATCGATCTCGAAAAAGCCATTCCTGATAGATCCCTTTCCATCGCCCAGGGAGCGATCAAACCGTTCCAGGGCGAGCGCGGCGACGAGTGCCAGCGCGACCTTGTTAGGAATTGCAGGAAACGCGACATCGACATCAAGTGCGCCATCGAGGATCTATCCGAAGACGAGCAGGAGTGGATCTACTACGGCGACCGCAGAACCGACAACCTCGCCCCTGAGGAACTCGAGGATCTCTGGCAATCCGGTAACTGGTATGGCGTCAAAGGCTTTTTCGACTGGATGGAAACCAAGGCGTACAAGATGCACGTCCGCGTCTTTCTATCACGTTACCGTTCCTACACCACCTGCTCCACCTGCCGCGGCAAACGCCTCCAGCCCGAGTCCCTCTGCTTCAAGGTCAATCACAAGACCCTCCCCGAACTCTGGGCTCTCTCCATCGGTGAACTCCTCCAGTGGTTTTCTTCGCTGATCACTGAACACTGCTCACTCGGCACTCCCACCGACCCAACTCTGGACCTGGTCCTCACGGAAATCACCTCCCGCCTCACCTATCTCGACCAAGTCGGCCTCGGCTACCTCACCCTCGACCGCACCACCCGCACCCTCTCCGGCGGCGAGGTCGAGCGCGTCAATCTAACAGCCTGCCTCGGGGCCGCCCTCACCGGCACTCTCTTCGTGCTCGACGAACCGACCGTCGGCCTCCATCCGCGCGACATCGACCGCCTCGTCGGCGTCATGCACGGCCTCCGCGACAAGGGCAACACCCTCGTCGTCGTCGAGCACGAACAAACCGTCATGCAGGCCGCCGACCACCTCGTCGACCTCGGCCCCGGCGCAGGTTCCTTCGGCGGAACCCTCATCTATCAGGGGAGTCCTCGCGGCAAGTCGCCCCCCAAAAAATCAAAAATTAAAAATCACCAATCATCAATCGGCACTCTCCCATGGCTCGACGGCACCAAATCGATCGCCATCCCCGCCACCCGCCGCAAACCCTCCAGAAAACTCCTCTCCATCCGCGGGGCCACCCGCCACAACCTGAAAAAGCTCGACGTCGATCTCCCGCTCGGTCTCTTCACCGTCCTCACCGGTGTCTCCGGCTCCGGCAAATCCACCTTCGCCCACGACGTCCTCTATCTGAACCTCGCCCGCAAGCTCGGGCAGGAAGCCGAAGGCGACGCCGCGCCCATCAAGGAGCTCAAAGGTTCCCAACATCTGTCAGGCGTCGAGCTCGTCGACCAAACCGCCGTCGCCCGCACCCCGCGGTCCACCCCCGCGGTTTTCCTCGGTGCCTTCGATCCCATCCGCCAGCTCTTCGCCTGCACTCCCGAGGCCAAGGCCCGCGAACTAACCACCGGTTTCTTCTCCTTCAATTCCGGAGCCGGCCGCTGCGACCGCTGCGCCGGCAACGGCTTCGAAAAAGTCGAGATGCAGTTCCTCTCCGACCTCTACGTCACCTGCCCCGACTGCAACGGCAAACGCTACAAATCCTCCACCCTCGACTACCACTACCTCGGAAAGTCCATCTACGACATCCTCGATTTCACCGTCGTCGATGCCATCGCCTTCTACGCCGAAACCGCCGGCCTGCTGCCCGCCCACGCCAAGCGCCACCAGCAGATCTTCAAGCTCCTTTCGCCGCTCGTCGAAGTCGGCCTCGGTTACCTCAAGCTCGGCCAGCCTCTCAACACCCTCTCCGGCGGTGAAGCCCAGCGCCTCAAACTCTGCCAGCTCCTCTCTTCCTCTAATGGACCGCGAGATTTATCTCGCCCGAAACTCCTGATCTTGGACGAACCCACCACCGGTCTCCACTTCTCCGATATTGAAAACCTCCTAACCGTATTCCAGAAACTCGTCGATTCCGGCCATTCCCTCCTCGTCATCGAGCACAATCTCGACGTCATCAAATCCGCCGACTGGATCCTCGACCTCGGCCCCGAAGCCGGCAAACACGGCGGCCAGTTAGTCGCCCAAGGCCCCCCTGAAACCGTCGCCAAGTTAAACACACCCACCGCCCGTTTCCTCAAACAAACCCTCAACGGACCGCTGGATTCATCCGGCTCTTCCTCTTCTCTGATCACTGATCACTCGGCACTGATCACTTCCAACTCCATCACCCTTCGCGGCGCCCGCCACCACAACCTCAAAAACATCTCCGTCGATATCCCGCGCGACCAGCTCGTCGTCATCTCCGGTCTATCAGGTTCCGGCAAGTCCACCCTCGCCTTCGACATCCTCTTCGCCGAAGGCCAGCGCCGCTTCCTCGACTCCATGTCAGCCTACGCCCGCCAATTCGCCGAGCAGTTGGAAAAGCCCGAGATCGACCAGCTCCAAGGCCTTCCGCCCACCGTCGCCATCGAACAACGCGTCTCCCAGGGCGGCGGCAAATCCACCGTCGCCACTGTCACCGAGCTCTGGAACTTCATCCGCCTGCTCTACTCGAAACTCGGCACCCTCTACTGCCCGGATTGCCACGTCCCCGTCGAACGCCAATCCCTTGCCGCCATCGAAAACACCATCCGCGGCCATCTCAAAAAAGGCCCGGTCACTTTGTTAGCCCCGATCATCCGCGGCAAAAAAGGTTTCCACAACGAGATCGCCGAGTGGGCGCTCAAACAAGGATTCAGCCGGCTCCTCGTCGATAAACAATTCAAAGAAGCCGAAGGCTTCACCCGCCTCGAACGCTTCAAGGAACACGACATCGATGTCGTCGTGTCAGAGATCTCCAAATCATCAATCCACAATCTTCAATCATCAATCGAACGCGCCCTCGAAATCGGCAAGGGCCTCATCAAGCTCTTCACCGCCGACAAGAAGTTCACGCTTCTCTCGACGAAATCCAGTTGCCCGTCCTGCAACAGATCCTTCGAGGAACTCGACCCGCGCCTCTTCTCCTTCAACTCCCCGCACGGCTGGTGCGAGGAGTGCCGCGGCCACGGCCGCGTCCCGAAACGCCGCCGGCATCTCGACACCTCGCGCTTCGATTCCGTGTTGGAAGCCGAGATGGACGCCGACCGCGCCATCGAGCGCATGGACGACGTCGAGCTCATCTCCTGCCCCGCCTGCCGCGGCTCCCGCCTCAATCCCATCGCCTCCGCCGTCCAACTCCAGGGCACGCCGGTCGCCGGCCTCGGAAATCTATCAATTGATGTGGCATCCAGGCATTTCGAGAAAATCAGCTTTGGTGAATCCCGCGACACCCTCATCGCCCGCGACATCCTTCCGGAAATCCGCCAGCGCCTCACCTTCCTCCAGGAAGTCGGCCTCGGCTATCTCCAGCTTGACCGCTCCGGCAACACTCTATCAGGCGGCGAGTCCCAGCGCATCCGCCTCGCCGCCCAGCTCGGCTCCAGCCTCCGCGGCGTCCTCTACGTCCTCGACGAACCGACCATCGGCCTCCACCCGCGCGATAACGCCGCCCTCCTCAAAACGCTCATTTCCCTGCGCGACCAAGGTAACTCCCTCATCATCGTCGAGCACGACGAGGACACCATCGCGGCGGCGGATCATCTCATCGACCTCGGCCCCGGAGCCGGCCGTCTCGGCGGTGAAATTGTCTATCAAGGAAAGCCGCCTCAAGTTGCTGGTGTTCAGTTTTCAGTTTCCAGCAAGAGGAAGGGTTCTTCGCTGAAAACTGAAAACTTGAAACTCGCAAACTCCCCGACTTACCGCGCCCTCTCCGCCGTCATCAATCATCCCATCCGCGGCTCGCGCCGTCCGGTCGGCAAGGATCATCCGTTTCTAACGCTCGCCGGTTGCAGCGCCAACAATCTTAAGAACGTCGATGCCGCCATCCCGTTCGGCCGGCTCACGGTCCTCACCGGCATCTCCGGCTCCGGCAAATCCTCGCTGATGCATTCCTGCATAGCCGCGCTTTTCAAGAACGAGGCCAAGACCACGCGCGTCAAGAAATCCAACCTCCCGTTCGGCAAAACCAGCGGCGAGAAACTCATCAAAGCCTGCTACGAAGTCGATCAATCGCCAATCGGCAAAACCTCGCGTTCCTGCCCGGCGACCTACGTCAAAGTCTTCGATCACATCCGCGCCCTCTTCGCCCAACTCCCCGAAGCCCGCATGCGCGGTTTCGAAGCCTCGCGCTTTTCCTTCAATACCGAAGGCGGCCGCTGCCCGGAATGCAAAGGCAACGGCCGCGTGAAGTTAGAGATGGATTTCCTCCCAAGCACCTGGGTCCATTGCGAATCCTGCAACGGCCAACGCTACAACCCGGCTACGTTAGAGGTCACCTTCCGCCAGAAGAACATCGGCCAGGTCCTCGCCATGACCATCGACGAAGCCTCCGCCTTCTTCGAGTCCCAGCCGCGCATCTCCCATCCGCTCAAACTCATGGCCGACACCGGCCTCGGCTACCTCCAACTCGGCCAGCCCAGCCCGACTCTATCAGGCGGCGAGGCGCAGCGCATCAAGCTCGTCTCCGAACTCACCAAAGGCCGCGGCACCAAGGCCACCCTCAACAACGCCGCG
>JBGSOI010000117.1:0-7312 GCA_041739215.1 Akkermansiaceae bacterium | reverse complement strand
GAGAAGTTTTTTCGGGCGCTTTTGGGTGAAGGGTGGGATTTTGAGTTTGCAGCGTTTCCAATAGACGGAGGCTTTGTTAATTCCGGTTCTGAGGGCGACTTCGCCGTCCGGCATCTTTCCGAGGAGGGCGATTTCCTTTTTCGTCCAGTAGTGCCAGGTTTTGGATTTGCGGGCGTAGCACCGGATGCCGCGGGAAACCCGCTTTTTTTGAACGGAGAGGATGTTCATGCCGTGGATTCGGGCGACTTCGCCGTCGGGAATCTTGCCTAGCGAGGCGATTACGGCAGGGGTCCAATTGATGGACTTGGGAGGTCGCGAAGCGGGGATGCCGAGTTTCTGGCGCATTTTGAAAACGGTGCTGATAGATAAGCCGAGTTTTCTGGAAAGGGCGGCATCTGGAATCGTTCCGAGCATGGTGATTTGCCTGCGGGTCCAAATGTGCCGCTTCCCGTTTTTTGATGGCTGGGGGTTCATGGATGATGTGGGTCAGAATCTGGCCGGCTCAGTCCTCGCAGAAATGGGGCCGGAGTGCAAATCTTGAGAGAAGGAACTCAATGGGGCATTGTCCACGGATTCACGTTCGTTCCGCCCGTTACAATAGATCGCTCGAGACTCCCCCTTTTTTTACGGGGCCGTTTCCGATTCGCCCTCTGGATCCATCAAATCCCGGGAAGGCCGCCGGATGGCCTGGACCCGCACCTCCTTTGACCCTCGTGGACGAGGGATGCGGGAGGAAACGGTCGCCGCTCATGCGGCAGGCTTCGCCGGTCGCTCGTCCGGGGAGGGACTGAGACTTTCACTGGTTGATTTCATCTATCTGCGTTCGCACGGGCGGCCGGCTCGGGCCGGACGCTGGCTGCAGGCTTTCCTTACTGACTTACCGCGATTGCCGCTGCTATACCCAGAACGGCAACCGCGCCGATCGCCAGCGGAAGGAGATCTTGGGCGGCGCGGGCTCAGGCGGGACGATCGCTGCGATAGGCTGGGGCGCGATCTCGGTGGAGGTGGCTGGATCCAGGATGATGAAACGGTAGGGCGGGAGGGAAAGTTCGTCCGGGAGATCCACCCGCCGGGAAATCGCTCCGTCGAGATCCGCGAAAAACAACCGGCCGTTCTGGAAGCGCCCGATCATGCACGAGAATGGGGGAATGCCAGTGAGAGGCAGGGTGATTTCCGATTGGGGAGACGCCCCGATTCGGGCGTGAGTGCCCGGCGGCAGGTCGAACTCGACCAACAGGTCGGGACTGTAAGAGCGGAGGAGTATGGTATGCGTTGACATGGCTTTTCCCTTTTTCTTTTCCCTTTTCCTGAGTTCATAAAGACCATTGGAGACAGGTGTTTCAAGGACAATCAACCGCCCGGGAAGCGAGCTTGGAATTTTCCCGACCCGCAGTCGCGATACCACTGCATGATATTTCGCGAGGCCTCGCATAACTCCACCAGGGCCGGCAATCCCCCTCCCGTCGGGAGGCGCGCAACCGGTCAGCGGGACTGCGGCGGCAGTGAGGGTTTGTCACGGCGATGCCCGATTTTACTTCCGGGATCCTGATCTTCTGCTTCACTCCGGTCATGCAATCACGGATCGCAGCATTCTCGATCATCGTCATCCTGGCCCTGGCACCCGGCGTTTTCGCGGGGGGCAAAAAGGAAAACAAAGCGGCGGTCTCATTCCACATGGAAACGGAGGCCTCGGACAACCCGAAGATGATCTTCGGCCAGCTTGCGAACGGACAGACCCGTTATTTCCGCCGGCTGCCCGAGTTCAGCATCAAGGACGTGGTCTCCTTCAGCCCGTTTCCTTCCCTGGTCGGTCAGGAATATGGAGTGATGTTCAAGCTCAAGGAAAGCGCCGCCAACCGCCTGACCGCAGTCACCAACGCGAACCAGGGACGCTGGATGATCGCCCAGCTCAATGGCCGCGTGGTCGATGGCGTGATGATCGACAAACAGGTCAGCGACGGCTTCGTCGTAATCTGGAAAGGAGTCACGCAAGGGGATCTGGCCATCCTCGACGAAGCAATGCCGCGCATCGGTGCTGAAAAGAAAAAGAAGAAGAAAGACTAACTGCCGCCGATGATCCGTCCCCTAGCTCTCATCCTGTCCCTGGCCAGTGCCCTGGGTGCCGCCCCGCTCGAACTCCGGTTGCCGACTGACAACCAGCATCTCCTCACCGGCGAGCTGGACCGATTCTACATGTATGTGGACCGGAATTTCGAGGGCCAGCACACCAAGCCGTGGGAAGCGGGCACTTACGGATTCGTCCGCACTGCCATGCGCATCAACGGTGAGGTCTTGCTGACGAAGTTCCACGAGGGCATCGATATCTCTCCGGTAAACCGCGACAAGGCCGGCAACCCGCTGGACATGATTTCCAGCATCTCTCCCGGCCGCGTGGCCTACGTCAGTGCCGTCGCGGGTCAAAGCAATTATGGCAAATACGTTGTCGTCGAGCACCCTTGGGAGAACTCGTCGGTCTATTCGCTCTACGCCCATCTGGCGGAAATCAGCGTCAAAGCGGGCGATCCGGTGAACGCGGGAAGCGTCCTCGGACGGATGGGCTTCACCGGGGCCGGGATCGACCGGACCCGCGCCCATTGCCACGTCGAGCTCGGCATGCTGATGAGCGTCCATTACGAAGAATGGCACAAGAAATTCGCTGGCGGGACGAATCACCATGGCCTCTTCAACGGCATGAACATCACCGGTGCTGATGCCGCGCGGTTCTTCCTCGAGCACAAAGCCAACCCAGAGCTCAAGTTCAGCCAGTTCATCGCCGCCACCCCGGTTTATTTCAAGGTCACCCTACCCTCGCGCGGCACGCCGGATTTCGTGAAACGCTACCCGTGGATCTGCCGTGGCCCCGCCGAGGGGGCGGTGTCCTGGGAAATCAGCTTCAGCGCCACCGGCCTGCCCGTGGCATTCGCTCCCAGCAAACGCGAGGTCTCCGCCCCCATCGTCACGTCCGTCCGCCCATCCACCGTGCCGCACCGCTACCGCACCCGAGGTCTGATCAACGGCGAGGGCAACCAAGCCACGCTGACCCAAGCGGGAAACAATCTCGTCGCCCTGCTAACCGACGATTTTCCTCTCACCCAATAGCCCCCTCCCATGTCCATCACCGCCAAACTCAACGCGCTCGGCCTCACCCTGCCCGCCGTTCCCACACCCGTCGCCGCCTACGTCAACTGCGTCCGCAGCGGCAACCTGCTCTTTCTATCCGGCGGCCTGCCGATCGATGGCGACCAGAAAATCATCGGCAAGGTCCCGACCGTGGTCTCCATCGACGAGGCCAAGGAAGCGGCCCGCATGATCGTGCTCAACCGCTTGGCCGTGATCCAGGATGAGATCGGCTCACTGGACAAGGTGCGGCAAATCCTCGCCCTCAACGGCTTCGTCAACTCCGAGCCCGACTTTTACGGCCACCCGCAAGTCATCAACGGCGCGTCCGAGCTGCTGGTCGAAATTTTCGGCGACCGGGGCAAGCACTCCCGCACCGCACTCGGCGCGGCTTCACTGCCCCTGAATGTCGCCGTGGAAATCAATCTCATCGTCGAGATCGAAGCCTGAGCCGCTGCCTCTCCCTCGATGTCAAACACCCTCCGCTTCCGGGTTTTTGAGAATCCCGATTCCGCCAGCGCCCAAGTCGCGTCGGAAATCGCGCGATTGATCCGCGAGCGCGCCACGCTTGGACGCACCGCGGTGTTAGGTCTCGCCACCGGCAGCACTCCCCTGCCCCTTTACAACGAGCTCATCTATCTGCACCGAGAGGAAGGTTTGTCGTTCCGCAACGTCATCACCTTCAACCTCGACGAATACCTCGGTCTGGAAAACGGTCACCCGGCCTGCTTCCGGTCCCAGATGCAGCGGATTTTTTTCGATCACGTCGATCTCCCGCCCGCCAACATCCGCTTTCTATCAGGCAGCCCCGCCGCCGGGAAAGTCGCCGCCCACTGCGCCGCTTACGAACGGAAAATCACTTCCGTCGGCGGCATCGACTATCAGATTCTAGGCATCGGCCGCAACGGCCACATCGGCTTCAACGAACCCGGCAGCGCGATCGATTCCCGCACCCGCCGGGTCCAGCTCGACGAAGCGACCCGCGAGGATGCCGCCCCGGCGTTCGACGGGATCGGGAATGTCCCCACCCATGCCCTCACCATGGGCTGCGGCACGATTTTGAGAGCCCGCAGAATCGCCCTGCTCGCCTGGAGTTCGAAAAAATCGAGCATCGTCCGGCGCTCGCTCGAAAGCCCGGTCACCCCCAAGATCAGCGCCTCGTTTCTCCAAACCCACCCCGCCGCCCAGTTCTTCCTGGATGTCCCGGCCGCTTCGCTGCTGCGCCGGAAATAACCGGCCTGCTATTTCGCCGGCAGTTCCCGCAGTTTTACATTGCAGAAGGAAACCACGTTGCCGTGCTCCTGGAGCATGATGTGACCGTCTTCCCACTCGCCGAAGTTCGGGATGTTACTGTATTTGCTCGCGGCCACACGCTTGCGGAAATCCTCCGAACCCCGCTCGAACTCCACGGTCTTCGCACCGTTCAGCCAGAACTCGACGCGCTTGCCCTTGGAGATGATGCGCGCGTGGTTCCAGTCCCCTACCGGCAGGACCTTCTTATCCGCAGGCGCGGCTATCAGGTCATAGAGCGAACCCATGGTGCGGTTGCCATTCTTGCCGAGCTTGGCATCCGGATGTTTTTTGTCATCGAGGATCTGGAACTCCAGCCCGATGGCGGACCCGACGGCGGCCTTTTCACCCGCCGCGGAAATCGGCGAGATGTCAGGTTGGACGAAAATCTTGATGCCGCTATTCGCGCCCGGGGTGATCCTGAAGTTCACCTGCAACTCGAAATCCGCGAAGCGCTTGCGGGTGATGATGTCCCCGCCCCCGGCGGATTCCGCGCCCTTGTTTTCGAGCGTGCTCAGGATGCCCTCGCTGATTTTCCAGCCGTTGGCCGGAAACTCCTCGGACTTGGGACTGCGCCAACCCTCCGTGGTTTTGCCGTCCCAAAGCATGATCCAGCCCTCGGCCTTTTCGGCATCGCTCAAGGTGTTGAGCTGGGCTTGGGCGGTGGCGGTGACAAAGCAAAGCGCGAATATCGATAGACAGATCCGATGGAAGTTGGATTTCATGATTTGGCTGGGTTGATGGGTTGACCCGCCAACACTAGACCGAGGTTCGGAATTCCGCTCGGAATAATTTCGAGCTCAATGACTCAATACGGCCCGCGGATGTGGCCGCGCACCTGGCTCTGATAGAAATTCCGCAGCGTGCCGTGCAAATCTCGAGCCAATGGCGGCAGCGCGGAAACCCCGGCGTTGGCGGAAACCTGCGACGGGCGGCTGGCACCCGTGATGACCGTGGTGACCGCCGGGTGATCGAGAATCCAGCGCTGGGCGAACTGCGCCATCGTTAGACCCGCCGGAACCAGCGGCTTCAAGGCATCCGCCAGCTCCACGGCTTTCGCAAAAGGGAGGCCGGCGAAGGTTTCACCGACGTTGAACGCCTGCCCGTCGCGGTTGTAGTTGCGGTGGTCGTTCTCCGGGAAAACCGTGGCGGCGGAAAAATTTCCGGCAAGCACTCCGCTGGCTAACGGCAGCCGCACGATCAGTGCGACGTTCTTCTCCATCGCGGCCGGAAACAGAACCTCCACCGGCTTTTGCCGGAACAGATTGAAGATGATTTGCAAAGATGTTAGCCCTGGCTGCTCAAGGCACAGCAGGGCCTCGTCCATCGACTCGACGCTGGCTCCAAAGTGGCGGATCTTCCCCTCAGCGCTGAGTTTCCGCAGCCACTCGAAGATCTCGCCGCGGCGGAGAACTTCGGTGGGAACGCAGTGGAGCTGTGCAAGGTCGAGCGTGTCCACGCCGAGCCGCGCGAGCGATGCCTCGGTGGCGGCGCGCACGGCGGCCTCGCTGTATTTGTCCGGATAGAGTTCGCCAGTACGGCCGAGCTTGGTGGCGACGAAGATTTCATGGCCGGTCTGTTTGAGAAATTTCCCGATGAGCGTCTCGCTGCGCCCGCCGCCGTAAACGTCCGCGGTGTCGAAGAAATCCACACCCGCATCGACGGCGGCGGAGAGAATGCCGAAGCAGGTTTGCTCGTCAACGGCACCCCAGTCGGAGCCGCCGAGCTGCCAGCAGCCGAGGCCGATCTCCGACACTTGGCGGCCGGTGTTTGCGAATTCGCGCGTGTTCATTGGGTGCCTAGGGTAAGGCGATTTTTCGCCCGGTCGAGGATTTCCATCCAAGGTCGGGCTTGAATCTTCATTCGCCAACAGTGAGAAGGGCGGGCGATGAATTTCGATTTCGACACTCCCATCACCCGCCGGGGCACCGGCTGCATCAAGTACGACCGCAAGCCCGAGCTCGATCCGTTCTGGGTCGCGGACATGGATTTCGCCTCGGCGCCACCGATCTTGAAAGCGCTGCACGATCGCGTGGACCACGGGATTTTCGGCTACGCGCAGCCGCACGCCGGCCTCAACGAAGCGGTCATCGACTATCTGCGCGATCGTCGCGGCGTGAGCGTGCCACTCGATGAAATCGTCCACCTCGGCGGACTGGTGCCGGCGCTGTCGCTGGCCGCGCGCGCGTTTTGCCAGGCGGGCGACGCGGTGATGACCTGCACGCCGGTCTATCCGCCGTTCATCGGCGTGCACCACGACGCGCATGTTTCGCTGATCACAGTGGACCACGCGATGGTCGATGGCCGGTGGGCGTTCGATTGGGAAGCGATGGAAAACGCGGTGACTCCGGAGACGAAGGTCTTCCTGCTCTGCAACCCGCAGAACCCGCTCGGCCGGGTTTTCTCGGCGGAGGAAGTTACGAAACTCGCGGTTTTCTGCGAGACACACGATCTGGTGCTGGTGTCGGACGAGATCCACTGCGACCTGATTTTCGACGAGATCGCGACGCCGCATTTCTCCGCGCTGCAACTGCCCGCCGAGCTGGCGAAACGGACGATCACCTTGCTCTCTCCCAGCAAGACGTGGAACATCGCCGGGCTCGGCTATGCCTTCGCGGTGATTCCCGACGACACGATCCGCCGGAAATTCTCAACCGTGCGCGGCCACACGCTCAGCGAGATCAACACGCTTTCCTACTACGCGGCGGAGACCGCTTATCGCGACGGCGAGCCGTGGCGGCTTGAGCTGATGGCCTATCTGAAATCCAACCGCGACGCGCTGGTGAATTTCATCCACACTCGCTGCCCCGGGCTATCCGTGCTTCCCGGAGAAGCGACCTACCTCGCGTGGATCGACGCGCGCGGGATGGGTGTGGAGAATCCCGCGGTGCACTTCGAGCAGAAG
>JBGSOI010000057.1:0-12749 GCA_041739215.1 Akkermansiaceae bacterium | reverse complement strand
CGCCTCGCGCTGCTCAACCGGCGCGACGACGCCACCGGCCCCGACGAGGAAGCCTGGAAAGCGCGGCTCGGCGGGGCGTTCAACCTCGTCCGCACTTTCGACGCCCACCACGCCCGTTACGACGAACGCCTGCGCCTGCTGCGAGCGCTGCTGGAGATCGAGGAGAACCACCGCGAGCTGTTGGAGGAAACGATCCGACTGGTAGAAGGCGAGTGGCAACGGCGGCGCGAGGAAGCCGCGGAGGCGGTGATCACCTTCCTCGAATCCGCACTCGGCCTGCGCGTCAGCGCGACTCTTGAAGAACGCGATCTGCTGGTGCCATCGCGCCGGGAGAAGAAGACCGCGGAGCTTTCCAAACGTTATTTCATCAAGCTCGCGGATCTCGAAAGCGAGTGTTTCTCCGAACTGCTGAAAATCTATCGGCATCACCTGCTCAAGGCGGATACCCGGCCGGAGGCGTTCCAAGGGATCGATCTGGAGAGCCAGGAAACCTGGTCCAAGTTCGGCCTCAGCCGCACCCAGCTCGTCGCGGTCGCGTCGGCACTCGGAGCCTCGGCGGGGCTGGCCTTCGATGTCGGGACGGTGTTTTTCTCCCACGGTGCCGGAACCGCCATCGGCGCGCTGTTAGGAGGCGGCGCGGCCTGGTTCAAAGGCGGCAGCCTTCCCGACCTGCGGATCTCCCTGACCGGTGGAGTGAAGCTCGGCACCGGCGAGGGGAAATCGCTGGCGATGGGACCGCCGAAGAACCCGAACTTCCCGTGGATCCTGCTGGACGGGGTGCTCACCCGCTACAGCGGCATCCTCGCCCGAGCCCATGGCCGGCGCGACATGGAGACGCTGGCAGGCGGCGGATCCGGCTTCACCCGCGGGTTTCCGCCGGAGCGGCGGGCATTGTTAGGAAAATGGTTCGCCAGTTGCCTGAAAGACGCGCCTAACCGCGCGCTCGAGCCGGAGGTCTTCGACGCGCTGTTGGAGTCGCTGGAGGAAGCCGGGCGGGACTCCTGACCGGGTCAGCGGTGCCTGCCACCGATGTTCAGCGGACTGGCTTTGGCCTTTTTCTGAGGATTCGACACGCCGTCCTTGTAAAGGAGGATTCCGTGCTGCCTGAGATTGCGCATCAAGGCCTTGAAGTCGAGCGCGACGTCGTTGTCGGTCGCGAAGGCCCCTAGCATGCCTTCACCCGCTTTCATGCGGTCCAGGGCATCGCCCGCCTTGCCCGCGGTGCTTGCGAATTCATCCACGGCAGTGGGAAGTTTTTTAAGCGCGGGCCTCACCTCGGCCAGCGTCTGATCGGCGGACTGGAGAGTCTTCTCCGCACCGGCGGCCGCGGATTTGACGGCTTGGATGGCGTCGCGCGCTTCCGCAAGCGTCGGCTCGAGCTTGCTGCTGGCGGCTTTCCAATCCGCGGTGGTGGTCGCGAAATTGGCCAAGGTGGTATCGACACTCGCCAGGTTCTTGTCGGAGAGCAGACCGGTGTTGATCTTGCCCACGGCCTCGCCGAGCTGCTTGCTCGCGACTTTGATCTCATCCACGGCGGCATCCACTTTTACGAGGGTGACCTCGGCCTCCTTGAGAATCCGGACGACGTCGCGGCTGACGATTTCCGCGTTGTTCTGGAGCGCGTCCAGGCCGGTGGGCCCCGCTCCCATCAGGCGGCTATCAGCTGCGATGAAGCCGCTGGTCCGGTCGGTGGAGGGAATCACCACAATCAGCTTGTCGCCTAACAAGGTCGCGGAGTTGATCTGGAAGGTGGAACCCGCCGGGATGCGGATGGCCGCCCGGATGGAGAGTTCGACCTCCACCTGCACGGCTTCATTGAGTTCCGGCAGGCTGGCGACCTCGCCGATCCGCGCGCCGCCCATGCGGACCTCGGAGCCCTTGATCACACCGGAGGCATCATCGAAAACGACGGTGATCGTGTAATGCCCGCGCAGGCGGTCGGTGAATTTCCCGAACTGCAGCACCAGTCCGCCTAACAACACGAGCCCGGTGAAAAGAAAAACGCCCACGAAAACTTCAGTACGCTTCTTGGGTGCGGGCATGCGGGACCTATAACAGCAATCCGGCGGATTTCAAAATTGTAAAAATCCACCGAGCCCGTGCCTGAGCTTAAAACAACTCGTTCAGTTCGCCAATCTCGCACTGGCTGAGCAGGAGAAACGCCTTGTCGCCATCCACCCAGCGGGCGGACGCCCATTTCCCGTCCTGCTCGAATGCGGGCTCGCCTCGTGGCGGGAGGTCGCCGCTAACGTCCTCACGGTGAAAAATCACCAGGTGGACGATGCCATTTCCTGCCACTTTGAAACAAACGAGCGAGCCCTGTTTGCCAGCGATCACCAACTCCCGGCAACCGAGTCCCCTGACGTTTGCGAGGCCTGCAGGCAACTCGCCCGGGCAGGGCAATTTGCGTTTCCTCAAATGCTGGACCAGCACCTGGCCGTCCCCGTGCTGTTGCTCCAATGCGAACGTTGGCGATTCAAAGGTCCGGACGAACCCGGCTCGCACGACGTCGATTGGCACGGTTTGGACACCGGCCACCGGCGGCAGACCGGCGGGGTTCGCGGGGTTTGGAGACGTCCCATTGCGGGTGAGGAGAAACGCCAGCGCGATGCCCGCGGCGGCGGCTAACGGAATCGACAACCGGCGGAAAATCGAAATGGCAGGCGGGGAGACATCTTGTTTCGCCGTGCGGTCCATCGCGGCGAGCACCGCGTCGCGGAGGGCGACAGGTGGCTGGATCGAGGCCAATGCACCGATCCAGGCCGCGTCAGTCGCATCCTCCGCCCGCGGGAAATCCCCGCGCTCGGCAGCCAGGCAAGCCATGATGTCTTCGCGCAGGGTCTCCGGCAAATTCACCGAGCCCAGCGCCTGGGCAAACTCCGCGTCGAACGCGCGCTCGCTCGCCAGCCACTCGCCGAGTTCGCGGTTTTCCATCGCCAGCTTGAGCGCATCGGCGAAATCCGGGTCTCCCGCGTCCGCCCCGTCGGGCCGGAAACTGCGGAGGATGAAGCGTGCTTGTTCCTTATCCATGGCGGACTCCTTCCTTGTTGAGCTGTAAAATATTCTTCGGCGCGCTGGATGGCTCGGCCGTCATCTGCCGCCGGAGCATTTCCTTGCCGCGGGAAAGCCGCGACATCACCGTGCCGATCGGCACATCGAGAATTTCGGCGATTTCCTTGTAACTGTGCTGTTGGAGGTAAAAGAGCGCGATCGGTGCCCGGTAGGCTTCATCGAGCGAGCCTAACAATTCCATCGCCCGTTGCCCGTCCATTTGTCGCTCGGCATCTTCCTCCGGAGCGACCATCGCCTCCGCCCGCTCGTCATCCAGCGGTTCATCGGAAAATTTCGACGCCCGCCGGCGCTGGCTGAGGAATTCCCGGTGGAGCGTGGTGAATAACCAAGTCTTCGCCTTCGAGCGGTCCCGCAACTGGCTGCCCTTGGCCGCCCAGATGCAAAACGTTTCCTGCACCAGATCCGATGCCCGGTCCACATCACGGGTCAGCGACATCCCGAAGCGAAACAACGCTTGGTAATGGGCATCGACTAACTCTGCGAATTCACTCATCGGCCTCCATGGGAGGGATTGAAATCGATTCCTATTCCGGGAAAATCTCTAACTCCACCGGCGGCCGCCCGGATCAAGCCTCGCTCGCCGCCTGCCAGGTCACTTCCTTCGCGTCCTTCCACAGGTCTTCCAAGCCGTAGAATTCGCGAAGTTCGCTGCTCATCACGTGGACCATCACGTCGATGTAGTCCAGGACGACCCATTTGGTATCGGCCTTGCCCTCGGTCATCGTCGGCTTCACTCCGTGGAGATCCTCCACCGTGCCGGCCACGTCGCGCAGAATCGCCCGCAACTGAGGCATCGAGGACCCCGAGCACACCACCATGTAATCCGTCAGATTCGAAAGCCCGCGCATGTCCCACACGCGGACGTTTTCCGCCTTCACATCATCGGCCGCCTTCGCGCAAGCCAGAGCCAGTTCTTCACCTTGTATCGCCATAATTCCCCTCGGGGGCCGGCACCCTAGGCCAACCCGCCCGCCCACACCAACCCAAAATTCCAGCGGGAGAATCAACCGCTTTATCCGGCTCTGCGACCCTCCGCGCCCGGAGGCCTGCCGGGGATCCCGTTTACGACCGGATGGGACGGGCGATGCCAGGCAATCGTGCGGGCATCATCGATAACCCCGTCTGCCTCCGTTTCCGATTGACCCTTGGGGGCGTCTGCGGAAGATGCCGCATGCGCCCTTTCAAAGTCCTGACAGCCTGTAGCGCCATCCAGATTGCCGCTGTTTCGTCCGGCGGGGGAGCAATGGCATTGCTTTACGACAATTCCATCCAAGCCCAGGAGGACACGGGATATTCCGGATTGTTTTCGGACACGGATCCGAATCCGAGCACCACTGCCTACATCACCGCGGATGACGTGAAATTCCTGGCACCGGTGCACCTGGACCGGATCGAATGGAGCGGGCTTTACTACAAAAGCAGTTCCCTCGCGCTGACGCCGGCCTCCGATGACTTCTCCATCCGCTTCTACACGGACAACAATGGGAAGCCCGCCGGACCAACAGGGATCGCCCTGTTCCTGCCCGGGAACAACGTGAACCGCACCGCCACCGCCATGGATGCATCCGGTTCGCCGGTGTTCGCTTACGGTGCGGATATTGATCTAACTCTGAACTCCAACCAAACCTACTGGCTCTCCATCAGCAACCGGTCCACGGGAACGACGGCCGATTACTACTGGTTGGGCCAGACCTTCACCGGCAACAACGCGGTGTCGTCGACCACCCAAGGTACCACATGGGGCTCCGGAGCGGGTTCGTGGGTGGACTTCCGGGTTTATGGAACGGTGGTGCCGGAGCCCGGATCACTCGTGCTGGTGGCCGTGGCGGGAACGCTTTTCGCGTCACGCCGCAAGCGGAATTCCTAGACCACCAAGGTCAAGGCCGGACCGACCTCATTTTGCCGGGCAATGCTTGTTAGGCGGGACCCCATCGAGACCCTTTCGACTGACACCTTCGACTGACACCTTCGACTGACCCACTTCGACTGACCCACTTCGATTTGGCGGGCGAAATCCGCAGAGCGCCCGCTAGATCAAGCGCCTTGGAAAAATCCCTCCCCAAGCAGGGCTGGGCGTGGAGAGGGTCGCTTGATGTTTCCAGAAACGTTGGCTTATGCCCGAAGTCCTCTCAGGAAGCGCCCAAGGCCGAGGCCACCGATTGAGAGACCAAGCAGCGCAAACGAGGAACCTCCGTCGGGTACAGGCTGATTGATCGCCCGGTCACGACGTGTGATCGAGCCGACGTCGAACTGGGTTCCGATGATCCGCGTTTGGAAACTCACGGTTACACCGTCCACATCGGAGAAATCCACACCGGTGAAGCCCGGATCGGTGAAGAGAAAGCTGAAGGTGCCGGGATCCTCAAAGAATCGCGTGACGGTACCGTTGCCTGCGGAGCTTCGGACACCGACTGTGATGTCAAACTCGCCGTCTCCGGCTGCGAAGACATTGTCGAGTTTGGGAATGTCGATGGAGATGGCATCCCATAGAGTCAGGAAGTTCGAATTGGTGATTCCCGGATAGTCCAAGCTCAGAAAACCAGTGGCGATCGTGGTGCTCCGGAATGCGATGACGCTTGTACCCGCAGTTTTAGTCGCGGAGACTGTGCCGCCGAAACCACCGTTTCTCGCAAGGGTTACATTCCGGATACCGCCGAGGATGTCGGCGGGTTCGCCCGCTTGGCTTCCGACGACGGGTGTGGCGGATGACGACGACAGGTTGAATGTCCCGTTGGTGACTCCGTTCGCGGGATTGGAATCGTCCTGTATCAAATCAATATGGCCGGCGAAGGCATGATTGGCAATCATTGATGAAATCATCAGGAATGTGCCGAATGCGGAGTATTTATTTCTTGGTTTCATTTAGTTTGTTTTGGGGGTTGTAGTGACGGAGAAGATTGTGGGGAGGCAATCCCGGAGGGGATGACATGGAGTCATCGCCAAATCATTCGAGTGCATCCCTGCGTTAATCCTCGCGAAGTATTCTCACAAATTCTTTTCTGTAAATTGTCTGCATTTGGCCGATCAACATCGAATAGGTTCATAGCAATTCGAACTTTAACTGACCTTGACACTTACGATCACGGGTATCCCGCGCCATTTTTGACAGCACTTTTGTGGCATGATAGTTCGCAGCATCAGGCACAATCCCCGCGTGCCGATGCGGTCTGGCTACCGGAGTGTGGTGGAGGGGCGGCTCCGCCGCTTCCCCTGCGATCGGCTGCACTTCGGCGATGGATCAAGAAAGAGTCGTGCAAAATACTGATTATGAGTGGTTGCGACCGATGGCGTCGGAGCAAGGGGTGTCGTGCGGGCCAATGCCGTCGGAGACGAGAGGGTGGCAGCACGTCCGCGCGCCAGCTGGCATGTGGTGCATCCGGGGGTGGTGGCACAGGCAAGCGGACGGCATCATATCTAACTACACACAACTAAGCATATGGTTAGTTATTACCCTTACACTTGCGCCATGTGACCCTTTGGAAGTGGTATGGATTGAATTACGACAAAACTAAAGGCTTGCCCCTCTGTCATTTCCCTCTGCCATTGGATCAAGAGAAATGTTACCATTCATGTCTGACCCCGTCCACTGACCGCGTCCACCCGTCCATTGTTAGTCGGGACTGGTACCCCTTCGAAAAAACACCTCGTTTCGATCTGATACTACTGACTCCTTCGACTGACCCCCTTCGATTGGCTTCAGGCAACAGTCTTACCGCTGCTCCGGCCTATCGAGATTCACGGTTCCAGCAGGCAGCCACTTCACCCCGCTGACCTCCGTGAAGCGAATTTCTCCACCGATTTTCTCATCCTGCATTGCGAAGGTGCGATGGCGTCCGGCGAGCTTCACCCCTCCGACGTCCTGCAGGTTGTCGAGCGTGATGAACTTCGGCGGTCCGGGGCCGTCGTTCGCAACGAGGCTGCTGGTGACGATATAGTATGCCCCGCGTGTGAGCTTCGTTTCCGGATCGACCAAAAGGACGTAATAATCGTCCGGAGAATCACCTGCCCCTTCGGTGTAGGTCACTTTCACCTGGGTATAGGCCCTGCCTTCGAATTCCATCACATCGGGCAGAATTTCAAAATCTGCATTTGGGTCGTTGAACACGAACGGGATCCCGATGAAGTAGAACGGGGTCAAAGCCCAGAATCGTGGCGGCGGCATGAACTCCGCATTTTCCGGCCGGATCCAATCCTTCCCGTTGTTCATGCCGAAGCGGATATCCTTCCCGACGACCTCGTGGACCACCGCCATCGACGATGGATCGACCGTCTGGACGGTATCGACCACGGCATCCGGGCCTTTGTCGGTCATGTGGTATTTCCAGCGGAATTGGAGCTGGCCATTACCATACCATTTGTCCTTTCCGCCGTGAGCGGCGATGGATTCCATCACCAGTTCCCTGCCAGGATCGGGGGCGGAGGATTCCAACTCCGCCTTTTGACACCCCGTTGCGAAGAGACCGATACCGACCAAACCGAAAACCGCTGCTTTTTTCACGACCCGACCTTCCCACGACGTTCTCCGTCCACAAGTGAAAATTCCGAAACCTCGCAATAACCCGGTTCTCTGCTACCTTGCGGAGATGAAAATGATCGCTGCCCTGTTTTTGACGGCCGTTTCCCTCCCAGCGGACCAGATCCGGGATTTCTGGTTTTCCGGGGCGGAGATCAGTTCCTTCGACCTTTCCCAATCCCGCTATGGAAAGAACCACCCGGGGCACGCCGAGCTCATTTTCGTGACCGAGCCTTTCCTCATCGACAGGCAGGTGAAAAACGAGAGCGGGAAAGCCAACTCCACCGACGTCCTCAAGCTCAACTCCCTCACCACTTTCAACACCGGCATCTACTCATACAGGACGATGACCAGCACCTTTCGCCCCATCGACTTTGGAAAATTCCCCCACGCACTGAAATCCACCACCTCGATCCAAGACTGGTGCGGCCAGGCGTTCCAGCAATCGAACTTCCGGGACGGAAAATGGAATGTGGAACTGCGTTCCTACTTTCAGGAAGCGGGCGACAAGGACCTCACGCTTCCCGCCGCCTACCTTGAGGACGAACTCTGGATCACCCTCCGGCTCGATCCGAAAAAGCTCCCTGTCGGAAAGTTCGAAGCCATTCCCGGAGCCATCTTCACCCGCTTCCACCACAAACCCGTCGCGATCGCCGACGCCAGCGCCACCCTTGAGCAGAAAGGAACCGAGTCCGTTTACACGATCTCCTACCCGTCGCTGGGCCGCGTCCTTTCCATCGGCTACGATACGGGATTCCCCCATATCATCCGCTCATGGACGGAAATGACCCCTGCCGGCACCACCCATGCCAAGCTCAAAAATCGCCTGATGAACTCCGACTACTGGAACCTCCACGACCCCGCCGATGCCTCGAAGAGAAAATGGCTGGGGCTCGCTCCGGTGGCGGACTGAGCTTCAATCGGCTCGGGGAAAAACCTTGGGGGTTAGAAAAAACAACCGCCAGGAATCTTCAGGTCCCGGGCGGCAAATTGCCCGGGGTCCTTCCTCCATCCAATCGTCGCAACTGCGGGCTCACATCCGCCGCGCTGAGTATCGACACCTTTTCCGCGATCCATGCCTGCGAAACCTTCGTCCGTTTCCAAGAGCGGCTCCGCCAGAGCCGGCTTCCGCGTGTGACTAAAGGCCTTTCCCTCTATCATCGTTCATTTCCTGCGGCGACGACATCGAGCCAGGGAATCGGCGTGAGAGGAATTCTTGAAAGGCGTTGTTTCGCAAAGTGCAGGATGGTAAACGGAGTTTGGGTTGTTTCACGTGAAACGAGAGTGATTTCACCTCTGGGTCTTGTAGTTGCGTGATTCCTGGATGGTGCTACAAATCACCCACATGTCTACAGGAAGCGAAATGGCGAAGCGATTGGACAAAATGCGCGGGATGGTATGGGGGCAGTTTCTCGGGGATGCGGCAGCTCTGGGATCTCATTGGATTTACAATTTGGAGGAACTGGGAGAGAAGTTTCCGGCTGGCTTGTGTGGTTTCGAAACACCGGGGAGGGGTCACTATCATGACGGTAAAAGTTCGGGAGATTTTACTCACTATGGCGATGCGGCTCTCGTGTTGCTGGAGTCTCTAGCTGAGGACCATGGATTCCAGCCGAGTGCCTACGGCGCACGGTTTATTGAGAAGATGGCACCAGGAAACTACTCCGGTTATGTGGACGCCGCCACGCGGGGGACCTATGAGAGTTTTCTCAACCACAAAGAGACGAGGCCGGGTGAAGTCTATCTTTTCCAAGATGGGGCAGACGATGATCAGCTCGCCACGGCATCCAGCCTCGCCCCACTCCTGCTCTGGCATGATGGTGATCCTGAACTGCCTTCCATGGTCGAAGGACTCACTCGGGTGCGCCAGAATAATGACCGCGCCGTCGCCTACATGCAGGAGCATGCAAGGCTGCTGGGTGAGTTATTGGATGGGAGGGATTTCCATACAGCTTTCCACCGGGTAGAAGAGGAGGCGGTCCAACATCCCCGGTTTGGCAGTGAGTTCCGGCGGAAGTTCACCGCGGCGATCGAACATAAGCACCTATCGTTCGAGAAGGCGGTGCTTGCGTTGGGGCAATCTTGTCCGCTGATCAGTAGCTTCCCGAGCGCCTTGGTGGCGGCGTTGAAAGAATCGGAAGATTTCAAAGCTGCCATCATCGGTGTGCTGCGCGGCGGAGGTGACAATGCGGGCCGCGCTGCGATGGTGGGCGCATGGATCGGCGCGATTTTGGGCGAGTCGGGCCTGCCACAAGATTGGATGGCGGCGCTCAATGCGAGGGATCGGATCATCCGAGCGCTGGACAGCGCAAAAAGCGGGCAATCATGAGTGATCTGTTACTCGTCATCCATGCAGCGGTTTCTTGGGCGCTGTTTGGGCTGATTTGGACGATTCAAGTTGTCCATTACCCATTGTTCAAGGAAGTCGGGAAAGAGAGTTTCATCGCCTATCATGATCGGCACATGCGGTTTATTACCTGGGTGGTCGGTCCTCTAATGTTAGCGGAGGTTGGCAGCGCGGCCGTCCTGCTTTACCTCGGGGAGAACTCGCTGCTGTTTTGGGTGAGCCTTGCCGGGCTTGCGCTCGTGTGGATTTCCACCGCTTTTTCCCAAGTGCCACTGCATGGCAAATTGGTTTTGGGATATGATATGGAATTAATCTATCAACTTGTGCGGGGAAACTGGTGGCGGACCTTGGGATGGAGTATCCGTGGGATCTGTCTTGTGGTTCTACTCATCAATCGGATCTAATCAAATATTATGCCATCCATTTTTCATGCCAGTACGGCGCTCGAAGCGAGTGCTGAGAGGATGTTTCACTTCCACAGCGATCCCACCAATCTGACAGAAGTGATGCCGCCCACGATGAAGGTCATCTCGATGAAGACCGATGGCCCAGCCCAAGAGGGGCGGCTGATCGAACTGCATTGCCGCGACTGGTGGGTGATCCCCATGCGGTGGACTTGCCGCTGGAAAACGGTGCAGTTCCCTCACTTGCTGGTCGATGAGATCGTAAAAGGCCCGTTCCCCCTCTTCATTCATGAACACCGCTTCGAGCCAGGCGGAGAAAACCGCTGCTCCATGCACGACACTGTGGTTTACCAATGGGGGCACTCGTGGTGGGGCAAGGTAATTTCTGAAACGGGGGTGAAAATTTACCTGACTGCCCTGTTTAAGTATCGCCATTATCGGACCAGGAAATGGGCGGCCTCCCTTTCCTAGGAATGCGGAGGGCATCGTGCTCCGCGCCGGCGGGAGACTTACCACCGGACCCAGCTCGTGATTCGTCATCGAGGCATTGGAAGACGTGGTGGTGGAAATCGTGGTGGTGGAAATCGTGGTTCCGCCTCGTTAGATCTCCCCTGCCTGATAGAGAACCTCGTAGATGCCGGGTTCCGACTTCTCGACGAATGGCTTGATGATCTCGCCATGCTCGCGGAAAAGTTCGCTCTCCCGCCATGCCTTGTAGGTTTCGAGCGATTCGAACACCGCGTAGTTCACGGCAAGTTTCCCGTCCAGCGAGCGATGCAGGCGGTTGCCCTTCCATCCAGCCACCTTGCCGAGCAGTCGCTTGTATTCGCCGGTTTGTGCCGCCACGAAGGCATCCATCTGTCCCGGCTTTGGAGTAAAAACATTGACGAGAACTACCTCGCCCTGATGGCTGCCGGAGAGATCGGTTCGATCCTGAATGTTGATGGATTCGGTGGTCATGCTTACCTGATCGTTCAGAATCGTCTTAAAGCAATTCCCAAAACGTCGCCGACGTGTTCGCGATTCGCTTCATTTCCGCGCGGTAGGCGGCCCCGCTGTTTCCACCAAGGCGATGTTCGCCAGACAAGCCTCGGTAGCTCAAATTCCACATTTTGGCAGACAGTGACGGTATCTACACCACCCCCTTTTTCAAATCTCTCAGACTCCAAAGGACTGAAGCAGCCGATGCCGCATCACCCTTCATCTTTCTCGCCCCGGTCCTTCGTTTCGGCCCGAAGCGTTCGCGCGATTTCATGAAGGCTTCATCCACGAAACTCCGGCTGCCGATTACCGCACCGTCCGTGAAGTAACGAACCCGGCAGCGCAGCAATTTGCCGAACGGGACTTCTCCATCCATGTCACGTTCCTTCGCAGCATCCTCCTTTGAAATGCCTTTGCGGACCGTCTTAACGAGTATTCTCCCATCCCGGCCAACACTTTCCGTGGCCTTTCCAGCAGCCCCGGTCATAAGCAGTTTCCGATATTCCCGTGAAACTCCACCAGCCCACAAACCGGCATCCGCAACGACGCCTAGATGCGCCCGCAATGCCCGAACCAATCCCGCCCGCGCTGTTTTCCCGTTCCCTATCGATCCACCGCCAATCGCTTCGCCGTAGCTGCTCCAGCGATAATCGGCGGGCTCCTTCACCATCCCGGCGCGCACCGGATTCAAATCAATGTAGGCCGCCATGGTCTTCGCGGCGACGCCATCTTCCACGATCACGCTCTTGAAGGCATCTTCCCAGAGATTTCCGGACCGCTTCCGGGTGCGATTGAACCACTGGGTGAACCGTTGCATGAGCGTTTTCATGAATTGGCTCAAGTCGTGCATCCGGTAAGTGAAGCGCTGGTGAATCTCCGTCGCCCGATCATCCACTGCGCTGGTCCTGGCATCCTGGAGTTCCTTTTCCACCAAGGCCACGAACGCCTCGCTGTAGATCGCCCCCAAGCGCTCGAGCAATTCGGTGTCGGAAAGCCCGCCTGCCGGCATGGGAGGAACTTCCAGCAGAAGGTGGATGTGATTGCACATGAGGCAATAGGACACCACCCGGCAACCGGAGAATTTTTCATACATGCGCATCAGCGCGCGGAATTTCTCCTTTTCATCCACCCCGAAGGCGAACTTGCGGTCCACCACCCGCGAGATGCAGTGATAGAACACCGGTTTCACCTCCGAGTCCTTCCAGGGAACAAGCCATCGTCGAGCCATGGCCTTGGTTATTGGATCCAGCGGTCCACGTCAAAAGAATTTTGATAGTTTGAGTCTCCTTCTCAGGGCGATTGGCAGGCAGAGCGATAATCGCTGCCAGATCTAGATCGTAGCATTTTCACTAGACAAAGCGTCTCAGATTTGCATGGTAGGGATGTTATGACCTCTACGACGACCTTCGCTTCGGGGATTCAGATCGATTCC
>JBGSOI010000141.1:0-20649 GCA_041739215.1 Akkermansiaceae bacterium | reverse complement strand
GTTTCCTGGCGCGGCATCATCGCCCAATACGCCGGACGCCTTCACCGACTCCATGACGGCAAGCGCGAAGTGAGAGTCCACGACTACGCCGATCTCGACATCCCGATGCTCTCCCGCATGTTCGACAAGCGTTGCGCCGGTTACGAAGCCGTGGGCTATACCATTCTGTTACCTGCCAGCGCCCTGCCCGGTTGGCCGATCGAAGTCCCGCTACCCATCGAACCCGCGTGGAAACAGGACTACGCCGCCAGCGTCCGCCGCTTGATCCGCGACGGCGTCGATGTCCCGCTCGGCAATCTGTTCGTCACCGCCACCCGACCTAACAACGAACACGACCGGGCACGCAGCGCTTCCGAAGCCTTCCTTTTTCACCGCCTCGAATCCCTGGCGGAAACCACCGGTCTGTTCCGGCTCAATGCGAAGCTCCCGATCCCCTTCGACGGTTGGAGCGAGATGGAGATCGACCTGTTTTGCGCCGATCTCAAGCTCGCCATTGAAATCGACGGCCCGCAACATCTATCCGATCCCGCGGCCTATCGAAGCGACCGGCGTAAAGACGCGCTGCTTCAGGAAAACGGCTGCCATGTGCTCCGATTTCTAGCAGACGATCTGGGAAAACACCTGGACGCCACGCTCGATGCCATCCTCCGCGCCATCACGCACCTTCGGCGAAAGCCATAGTCATTCCGGCACAGGATCGACACCATGTCGATTTCGTGCCCATAGAGATCAGAACATTTCAAGCACGGAATTGACATTATGTCGATTTCGTGCCGAAACTTCTTCGGAAGTTTCCGGCACCAGATCGACATGGATGAATTCATCGGGAGAAAACAGGAGCGTCAGGAGTTCGCGGAACTCCTGACGAGGAAGAAGGCGTCCCTCGTCACTTGCCAAGGCCGCCGGCGTATCGGGAAGAGCCGTTTAATCGAGCACTGCGCGGGCTCGGCGGAGCACTATCTATCATTCAGCGGCCTGCCACCGCGGGATGGCATCACCCGGGAAAACCAGCTTGAGGCATTCGCGGATCGGCTCGCCAAACAGACCGCTGCTCCTCGTGTCGTTCTGGATGGCTGGCCCACGGCATTCCAACTTCTGGCAAGCCAACTCCCGGTGAAGGGCAAGGTCGTGGTGCTGTTGGACGAAATTTCCTGGATGGCCATCGGCGACAAGGATTTCGCCGGTCATCTGAAAACGGTGTGGGATCAGGATTTTTCGAAGCGCCCCGGATTGACCCTCGTCTTGTGTGGATCGGTTTCTTCCTGGATCGAAGACAACATCCTCAACAGCACCGGCTTCGTCGGTCGCTGCAGTTGGCAATTCCACCTGAAGCCGCTGCCGCTCGGCGACTGCACGGCGTTCTGGGGGAAACAGGCCGGACGCGTCAGTCCGGCGGAGAAATGGCGGATGCTATCAGTGACCGGCGGGGTGCCGGGCTACCTGGAACAACTCCTGCCCTCCCGCAGCGCGGAGGAAAACATCGAACGGCTTTGTTTCAATCAAGGCGGCATGTTGTTCCACGAATTCGAACGCATTTTCCACGACATTTTCAGCCGCCGTGCCGCCACGTGCCGGGATATTGTCAGCACGTTGGTGGGTGGTTCGAAAACCTTGCAGGAAATCAGCAACTCCCTGAAACGCGAACGCGGCGGCAGCCTGGGAGACGCGCTGACGGATCTGGAGCTGGCCGGCTTCATCCGCAAGGAGCGCTTCTTCGATCCCACCACGGGAAAAACCCGTCCGCGGGACCACCACTATCGGATCGCGGACAACTATCTCCGTTTCTATCTGAAATACATCGCTCCGGCGCGCGAACGGGTAATCAAGGGGCTCTATCAACGCGTGCCGATCGAAATGCTGGAGGCCTGGGACACGATCATCGGCTATCAGTTCGAAACGCTCGTCCTCGACAGCCTGGACGGAGTCTTCGAACGACTCGGCTTGAAGAACCGCGCCGTCCTCAACGCCGGACCCTATGCCCAGAGGAAAACCCTGCGCCAGCAAGCCTGCCAAATCGACCTGCTGATCCGCACCCGTCAGGCGATCTATGTTTGCGAAATGAAATTCCGCCGCCACACCGGTCCCGAGGTGATCGACGAAGTTAGGGAAAAGGTCGCCCGCCTCAAGCTGCCGAAAGCCCAATCCGTCCGCACTGTCCTCATCCATTCCAGCGAACTCGATCCCACCATCGAGCCATCGGACTATTTTGATTTCATCATCAACGCGGATGAGTGGGTGATGGGATGAACCTTGGGTGATGTCCGATTGGCCCGCTTACCTGATATGGCGGCGCAGTTGCCGGACCACCGCCCCTCCGTCGCGTGCCATCCGGCCGAATTCGGTCGAAAGTCGAGGATCCGCAGCCACGCGGTCCCAGAAGTTTTCCGCCCATCCCGCGGCTTCCCGCCACGGCTCCGTCATCGCGGGCAGCGGCGGCGCGGGCGCGAACTGGCGATCAATCAATTCCCCCTGGCTGCCCGGAGCCCACAGCATTGGCAGCATGTCATAGGCGGGCGTGACCCGGAATGGCAGCGTGTCATCGAGGAAAAACGCGAGATTTCCGAAATGCATGTCCGTGTTTCCGATCAGTTCCCCGAAGGCGTGCAATCGCTGGATGGAGGCCAGTGAGCTGCTATCGATCAGCCCGCGACGATGGAATTCCGTCGTTGCCTCGAGCCAGTTCCGCGACAGGGAGCCAATCAATGACGACGCCAGCGCTTCCAGCGAAACCACCCCGCGCCGCCCGCCCGGCCCGATCCGGTCGAACCGCGGGATTTCGAGAAAACGCCGCCCTTCCGCATCGAGCAGGCGCGCTCCGGGATTCGCCAATCCCACTTCTGCTAGAATCTGATGGGCGTGAAATTCGCACCGCAACAGATCCGCCCAGCGCCGGCCGGTCGCCTGATCCATCGGGGCGGAGAACTTGACCAACACCGGTTGAAATTCACCGGCCTCGTCTCGCAACGTGGTGAGAAACTTCGGTTGTTCGCCACCCGCTGACGAACCGGGCAGGCTTCGCGCGATTTCCAGCGCCTGCATCGGGTAAAACGATTCCCGATCCGCTTCGAAAATCCCATTCCCTCCCGGCAAATCGGCGGATCTCGCCAAGGCCCGGCGCAGGCAATCATCGCCGACCGCCAGATTTCCCGGCAAATCCTCGCCCGCCGCCTGGTGATAAACGAGCACGTCCTCGTCACTCCAGGATCTCGGATCGTCGGGAAGCTGCAAGGTTCGCGAAATCCGGTTGGCAATCACCCGTCCGAGAAATCCCTGCGGTCGGGCATCACTCAGGAAAAAAGGAAACCCGTTCCACAGGCCGTTTTCCGCCATGAAAAGTCCGGCCCACTCCGGCGGATTTCCCGCCCAGTTGACCCGCCACCAACGGTCGTGCAGTGCCTCCAGCTCCGCCCACTCGCCAGCCCTGCCGCCCGCGTCCAACCGATAAAGCGGCCAGTGGTTCCCGATGTTGCGGATTCCCCGGCGCAGCAAATAGCGCGTGCTCCGTGTCGCTCCGAGCGTCACCAACTCATCCCCGAAATCCGGCAGCGTGCGGGCAATGGTCGTGCGATTGACCCGCAGCAAGCCAGCCAGTTCCGTCGCGGAAACCGGCCCGCGCGCCCGGATCAGCGGAGCGAGGTTTTCACGGGTAATTTGTGGAGGCCGAGCCATTTTATGCACGAATTATGCATCAAATTATAATGGCCACAAGTCAATAAAACAAACACTTTTTAAAAAAATGACCTCTAGTTATGCATCATAATTCGAATCAATCCTTCCGCTTCAGCAGCGGGAACAGCACCACATCCCGAATGGTCGGGGCACCAGTGAGCATCATGCACAGCCTGTCCAGGCCGATGCCGATACCGCCGGCGGGGGGCATGCCACATTCGAGGGTTTCGATGAAATCGTAGTCCACCTTCTGCGTCTCGTCGCCGGACTGGTGTTCGAGGCGTTCGCGTTGGACGTCCGGGTCGTTGAGCTCGGAGTAGCCGGGAGAGATTTCCTGGCCGTTGATGATGAGTTCGTAAACCTCCACCGTCTTGCCGCCGGGGCTGACCTTGGCGAGCGGGACGAGTTCGCTGGAGACGCGGGTGACGAAGCAGGGGTCGAAGGTTTTTTCTTCGACGAGTTTTTCGAAGACCTGCTGGATGACCTCGTGGTCCTCCATGTTTTCGGAAATCTGCACGCCGAGTTTATCACAGCGTTCGCGGCGTTCTGCGGCATCAAGGGTGAAGAAATCCTCTCCGGCTGCTCCGGCGATGAGCGTATGATAGCTCTCGCGCTTCCATGGGCGGGCGAGGTTGATGGTGCGGGTGACGTTGCCGTCCTCGTCCTTGTGCTCGATTTGCAAGCCGCCGCAGAATTTTTCCGCGAGGTGGCAGGTCATTTCTTCGACGAGGTCGGCCATTTCCTCGAAATCTGAAAACGCCCAATAGGCTTCCAACATCGTGAATTCAGGATTGTGACGGCGTGAAATGCCTTCGTTGCGGAAGCTGCGGTTGAGTTCGAAAATCTTGGTGAAACCGCCGACGAGCAGCCTTTTCAGGAAAAGCTCGGGCGCGATCCGCAGCGTGAGCGGCATGCCGAGCGCGTTGTGATAGGTCTCGAACGGACGTGCCGCGGCACCTCCGGCGATATCGTGGAGCATCGGGGTTTCCACTTCAAGGAATCCGTGGTCTTGGAGGAAGCGGCGGATCTCGGCGATCATCAGCGAGCGCTTCACGAAAATCGCAGCGCTGTCGGCGTTCCCCATCAGGTCTAGGTGGCGCTTGCGGTATTTGATCTCGCGGTCGGCGACACCGTGCCACTTGTCGGGCATGGGGCGCAGGGACTTGGAGAGCACGGTGAACTTCTCCATCTTGATCGTCGGTTCGCCGGTCTTGGTGAGGAAGGTTTCGCCCTCGATGCCGATCCAGTCGCCGCGGTCGAGGCATTTCCAGGCGGCGACGCCGGTTTCGTCCAGCGCCTTGACGTTCATGTAGCCCTGGATGTTGCCGAGGACATCGGAGAGCTGGAAAAAGCAGGATTTCCCCATGTCGCGCAGGGCGGTGATGCGGCCGGCGACCTTCACTTGCAGGCCTTCGGAGAAATTCGCGCGGAGGTCGGCGGGAGTGATGGATACTTGGAAACGCGCGCCAAACGGATCGATCCCGAGTTCGCGGAGTTTCGCGAGCTTGTCGCGGCGGACGGCGATCAGTTCGGCTTCGTTGTTCTGCGGCTGTTGCGGGGTGACGGTTTCACTCATGTCGGGGACCGGAGTAGGCGGCGGGAGGTTGACTCGCAAGAGTTGAAACGGTTTCGCAGTGAGAATTCTCGTTACGAGAAACTATTTGCCCTCTGGCAAACTGGCGGTTTCGACCCGCAAAAGCGGCTGGATGGCTTTTCCCGGATGGATTCCCGCACCTGAATTGCGGTGAGGACCCCAGTGCTGGCAACGATTGGGCGTCCAGATTTTCGGAACTCTGAAGTTTCAACCTTTTCCAGCCTATCAAACATTCGAAGCTTTCCGGAAGAGTTCATATCCAATTAATCCGTCGTTCATTATTCTTGATCAACGACTTATGAAGAGTTCTTCTAATCACGAATGAACTACGGAATCTCCCCCCCCTTGGCTTCAATCGAAGCAGTTCGCCCGGTTTTCATGATCGTCATGGGTATTTTCCTGATGGTGATCGCGTGGCGACTTTCCAAAAGCACGCACGGCTGGACGGCACGGATGATTGTTGCCGGCGCGCTGCTGCTCGGATTTGGCTATGCCGTGATGCTGCCACTCTATGAAGCGGGCAGTATCGAGCGATTTTCACCGCAGGGCCGCTACCATGGCAGCGCGGCCACTGCCATTGCCTGGCATTCGGTGAAGTTGGTCGCGATGAACAGCGGCTGGCTGCTCTTCGGACTGGGATTGGCGATGCACGCCAAAGTTTTCACCCCGACTTCCACTCGCCGTAAAACCGCCACCTCCCCCCTCGCATCCCATGAATCTGTTGCTTGAAGTCATCCTGAAAAACGGGCTGTTGTTTGACGCCTGCGGCGTTATCGGGCTCGGTCTGTTGGGCCTTGCCGCAGTCAAACTCGCCCGCCGCTACCAATCCTGGGGCGGCACAATGATGGCCGTCGGGGCGATCTCGTTGCTGGCTGCGCGCTTGTATTTGACGATCTCACCTCACTTCATGAACGACGACGTTCTGAGTGCCATTGGCCCGATCGGGATCAGCCTCACCATCGCCCTGCCGCCGCTCATGCTCACCATCGGCCTTGCCGGAATCGTCTGGGGTTTGTGGGGCCACGAGCGCTGGCTGAGCGAGGAAACCCGCTAACCGCACGCCGGGCGGAAAATTTCGCATGGCCGGGGGCCGGCATCGGTGCTACCTCTGCTGCGGATGTTTGAAGTCAGAGAGAAGCCCGACATGATCGAGCGCGCCTTGCTGGTGCGCTTTTACTTTGATGCCCGAGAGGCTGAGGAATCGGAATCCCTGCTGGAAGAGCTCGGTGAACTGGTGAAGACACTCGGCGTCGAAGTTGTCGAGTCGGTGCTGTGCCGCAGCCGCGAGAAGCACAAGAAATTCCTTTGCGGCACCGGCAAAGCGGCGGAAATGGTCGAACTCGCCCGCGCCCATGAGTGCGATGTTATTGTCATCGACAACGGCCTCGCCCCCTCCCAGCAGCGCGAATGGGAACGCCTCGCCGACCTTTGCGTGATCGACCGCGAGGAAGTCATTCTCGATATTTTCGCCAAGCGGGCCCAGACCCGTGAAGCCCGCCTTCAAGTCGAGCTCGCCCGCATGCAGTACGCCCTTCCCCGCCTCGCGCGGATGTGGGGCCACCTTGACCGTGAATCCGCCGGCTCCGGTGGCGGCGCTGGCGGCGGCGCATCCCGCGGCATGGGCGAAAAACAGATCGAGGTGGACCGCCGGCTTGCCTATCAGATCATTGACCGTGCCAAGCGCGAAATCGAGATCGTCCGCAAGCAGCGGAAGACCCAGCGCAAGGAGCGTGAGAAATTTGAGACGCCCCATGCCGCCATAGTCGGCTACACCAACGCCGGCAAATCCACTCTGCTCAACAAGCTCAGCGGTGCCGATGTCATGGCCAAGGACATGCTCTTCGCCACCCTCGACACGACCACCCGCCGGATCGAGCTGCCGGACGGCCAGCCGTTGCTCATCACCGACACCGTTGGATTCGTTAGAAACCTGCCCCACCGGTTGGTCGAAGCGTTCAAGGCCACTCTCGAAGAAGCCACCCTCGCCGATTTCCTGGTCCACGTCGTCGATGCGACATCGCCGGAGGTCGAGCGTTTGCACGACACGACTCTCGAAGTCCTTGCCGAACTCGGTGCCGCCGACAAGCCTACGATCACCGTCCTGAACAAAATCGACCGCGTCACCGATCCCGAACAACTCGCCGCGCTGGACCGGAAATTTCCCGACGCCCTCCACACATCCGCAGCCACCGGGCTCGGCCTTGAGGAACTGCTCCGGCTTTGCTCCAAGGTCCTCGCCGACCGCGTCCGCCGTCACGAATACCGCATTCCCCAAAACCGCGCCGATCTCGTCAGCCTGCTTCATCGCGAGGCGAAGGTGCTCTCGACGGACTACGACGGGGATGATATCCTCGTCAGCGCCGTAGTTCCCGCAGCCATCGCGGGAAGACTTGAATCCTTTGCCGCAGTTCCCGCTTAATTTCACCCGCTCCCTATCCCATGCTCCGCCACGTTTCTTCGGTTTTCCTCGCCCTTACTCTAATTGCCCCCGGGCAACCGGTAGCCACTCCGACGCCTCCACCCACCCGCCCGGTGCTCCGCGCGCTGCCACTCGGCGGCGATGATGACATCAATTCCAAACCGCTCGAAGGCGGTGAAGCGGTCGTTCCTGATAAGCCTGCGGCGCCGGTCGCTCCGGCCCCGCCGCCGATCGTTCAGGCCACTCCCATCGAAACGGTTTCCACGCCCTCGCCCGTGGACGTAAAACCGATCGGTGACGATGCCGTACGACTCCAGATTTTCCTCGATGAGGCAAAATTCGGTCCAGGCGTCATCGACGGAAAACCCGGCCAATTCACCGAGCTCGCCGTGCAATCCTGGAACGAGGTTAATGGCCACCCGCTCACCGACTGGGTCGCGGTCAATACTGCCGCGCGCAAGGCCGTTAAGAATCCGCTCGCCATCGCCATCGTTCCCGATATCGGAAAAGCTTGGGTCGATGGCACATTGCCAACGAAGAAAGCCCTGCAGGCGAAACGCAAGCGCATGAGCTACCGCAGTTATGCGGAGTTCATGTCCGAGCGCTACCATTGCGATCTCGAATATCTGATCACCCTCAATGGCAGCTCCAAAATCAACAACCTCAAGCCGCACGACAGCATCATCGTGCCGAACGTCCAGCCGTTCACCATCGAGCGCCTAACCGGAGCTGGCTACAAGGCGGACGAAGCCATGAGCCAGCGCCACGCCGTGGTGGACACAAAAATCAACCAGGTCCGCATCTTCGAAGCAGCCCCCGCCGCTCTCGTCGTTGCGGAACCCGGAACCACCACGATTTCCACCGCCCCCCGCGCCAACCGCGGACTCATCGCCTCGTTCCCCATCACACCTGGCAAACCCAAATTCATCAAGTTCGGGACTTGGGAAGTTAGAAACTCCGTCGAACTCCCCCACTGGCGCTACGACCAGCAACTCCTCGAAACCGGCAAGCGCAGCAGCGACTCGGAAGCCCTCAACATCCCGCCCGGTCCTAACAGTCCTGTCGGTGTCTTCTGGTGCGGCCTGAGCAAGCCCGGCATCGGCCTTCATGGCACTTCCGATCCCGAAACCATCGGCCGCGCCCGCAGCGCCGGCTGCATCCGCCTGGCCAACTGGGACGCGGTCCGCCTGCCCACGCTTATCCGCCCCGGCACCACGGTGGAAATCCGCTAACAGCGGTAATCACCGCGTTTCCTATCAGGCGGGAAATCCGGTTTCGTGCCTTCGCCCGGCCACAATCATCCTTGACAAGGCGATTCCGGATCTCCATCAAAACCAGATGATTACTCAACCAAATCCGTTTAAAAATCCATCGCCTGTCAATCTGGTTTCGCGCAAAAACGCCGGCGTTCGCATTCTAATGGGATGCTCGATGGTGTTGCTGTTCGCGACGACCGGCGTCGAGGCCAAGCAGATCGTTTGGGAGTATCGGGTGATTTCCGTGAACACCAGCCCGAGAGCCTTGGAAGCAACTCTCAACGCAAATGGTGCCGAAGGTTGGGAGCTGGTGGAGATCAACACCAAAGGCATTGCGATTTTCAAGCGCCAAAAGGGGAGATAAGGCCAAGCTAACGGCTGGAAGCGGGCGGGGTCTTGGCTTTCGGCTGGCGGACGTTGCCTATGGACTTTAGATGCAACAGGAGAATCCGCTCCAGTTCATCGATGGTCTGCGGCAGGTCGTAAGACCCATGCGGGCCCGGCACGATGAGCTCTGAATCGGCACTCGCCAGATGGGAGCTGCTGAAGGGAACCACACCATCCGAGCTGTAGGGCGAATCGCCCCGTCCTCGATCGCCAATGATCGAATGATGAGGCACCTCGATAGGGGTCTTCTCCAAAGCGGCAAACAGCGGATTGCTCGGCGAGAGGCCAGCGATGCTTGTGAGCGGACGGTTTTTGATAAACGCCTCGGGCAGATCTGCAACGGCTGTGACGAAACGCCCGGGAAGACGGATCAAGCGGCTGAAGGCTCCCGCGAATGTCATGTCAGCAAGCCCACTGCCGCGATGGGGGACGCAGATGAAAACCACGCGCCCAATTTGTTTGTTGGATTGGAACAACAGGGAGCGCCTCACCATATGGTCGGCTGGCATCGTGGCGTAGAGCCTTTCTGCATCGTCGCCGAGCAGTCCATTCCACAGCGAGCGCCCCGGGGAAATGACCTGCATCCGCGATAGCAGCCCACCCATGCTGTGGCCGACGAATACCATGTCGCGCTGAGGGCCTACAATGCGGCTGAGCGCCGCAAGCTCCTCGCGCAAACGCATGGCTGAATAGCTGATCGGCCAACCAGACGGATACTGGAAAACCCAGAATTGAAGACGACCACGCAACTGGGGGTCGGCGTTGAGTGTATTCACCACATTCCGCCACATCCTCGGGTGGGAGTTCAACCCGTGGACGAGGACGACGGGGATCCGCTTTGAATCATAAGGCTGGAGCATGACGAGCGATGCGTCGCGGCCATCCGGGCGAAAGAGTCCGCCCAGCGCCATCCGGAATTCACTGATATCGCGGGTACGGTCCACGATCGGGGCGGTGAAATCCGCCGCGAGTGGATACTCGGCATTTTGCAGGCGCACGCGGCCCACCGCTGTGGGATCATACGCCGTGAGCGTGGCCACGCGCGGCGCTCCAGGTTTGGCCGGGCTTGAAAACGCTAGCACCGCGGTCAACGGCTCGATGTAGCCGCTCCTCGGGACGAAGCGATCAATGCCTCCTTCGGTGGATTGATACCACTTCGGCGAAAGTGGCGCTCCGGCACCGGTTTCCTCAAACCAGTCCGCCATCAACTGGCGGGGGACATCGCGCGCCGGGCGCACCGACGTCAGCCGCGCGGGAGCATAGACGCCCGGGGCCGCATCGCGCGCGGCCTCGACCCGGTAGCTGAGTCCTGCGTAGGTAAAGGTCCGTATCCGCTCGCGCCGTTTCCCTACAAAAACCGGTGCAAGTCCTTCGGCCGAACTGGCGAGGATTCTCAATGCCTGTTGCTCGTCCGCTGGCAGTGTTTCCACTTTCTTCACCGCCCCGCTGCGGTCACCCAGCCTCCCCCAGGCGATTTCCGCCGCTCGAAGCCGGAAAACCGCCGCTGCATCCGAGTCCTCATCCAGCCGCTTCGCGTTCCGCAGTAACAGCTCCGCTTGCGGAAGATCCGAACCTTGCAAAGCCACCGCCGCGCCGGTTTCCTCGCGCGGTACGGAAACACAAGCAGGCAGCACGCACACTGCGATGGCGCAGATCACTTCCCGGATCACTCTGATTCCAATTGCCGTCATTCCGAAACTCCCCCCATAATTTGTTGCGAAAACATAACTTGGCTCCTCAAAATTTCAGGATCCCGATCGCCTGCCGGATACGTTCGGTGAAATTCGGGGAACCATCTGTTTTTTGGCCACCTCGTTGATGAGTGTGAGCCGAAGCAACTCCTCGAATGGCTGGTTCTTCTCGATCATTCCCGAGCTATAGAGATATTGGTGGATGAAGCCATTCAACAAGTGGTTGGTATTTAGCCGACCCACTCGGCCGATCTTGTTCGCGTAGCTCACGATGTTGATGGTGCACCTGTTGCTCAACAGATGATAGAACTCGGGCCCCTCTGCGAGTACGTTGAACCGGGCGAGGTAGACTTTCAAAATCTCGCCTGCTGTGGCGGCCTGGATCCGGATGCGGTAAAGAAAGACATCCTGGTCCCTGTTGTTGGTCCTCACTCCAATGTTGTCACGCACGTCGCCGACCACGTTGATCAGCTCCAATTGTTTGAATAATGAAGCGATCGGAACGAATCCCCCACCTTCCTCGGGACGGGTCTCAATCGAAATGCAGAGCGGCCTCGCTTTGTCGAAATTGAAACTCACAAACGTGTGCCCCACGAGTCCCACAGCCCAATATGAGACGTAGAAATCCAGCGAAGTAAGGTTTGATAAATCGAACTCCCGTTCCTCGTGACACACCGGGTAATCCCCCAGTGAACGATACTCGAAATTAGGTAATCCACTGAGTTTCGACCGATAGCCGTCGATAGTCGCCCGCGGCACCACTGCCACATCGGCGCGCCAATCGCGATCATGTGACGGACGGATCGCGCTCCACCAGACGAGAAGTCCCAGATGCGCCACTGCAAACATCCCGATCCGCCGCAACCGGCAAGGCTGCCACAACGACCAGGTGCCGAACACGAAGAAGACCAAAGCCAAGACGACGCATAGTCCTAACCAAGGAAGATTCGAAGAGTAAATCGCCAGAGTCGCCCACGCAATGAAGATGAAGCTGACCGACCCGCTGAAAACCAACAGCAGCCCTCTAAGGATTTTTCCAAACCAGTCGCGCAAACCCCTTGGGGTTGGAGTTTCTTGAGAACTCATGAAGTGAAAACTTGAATAAAACAGGAATCTAGCGGTGAAGTTCATGGCCCGGAGGCTAGTCATGCGCCCGGAGGTTAGCCATACGCCCGGAGGCTAGCCATGCGCCCGGAGTTGCCAAGAGCAATCTTGGAATGAGCTTGCCGCCGCGCAGGGGGCACCCGGAGACGAGTGAGCCAAATTAGCAATTGCATGAATTCAAAATCACCTCATCCTTAGAAGCGCTTCATGCGCCAGTCCCGCGACTTTGGTCGAAAATTGACGTTACCCATTTCTCCCACCCCGGCTGCCTCGGCTTTACCCGCGAAGCACTATCACCTGAAATTCAGATTCATGAAAACCTGGACACACCACCGCCATTGCCTGCCCACCTTGGCACTGATTCTATCAGCGAGTATTTGCGACACACAGGCCCAGCCGTCGCCACCCGCCACACCACCGGCTGCTCCTCAGACAGAAACGCCACCGCCTGCTCAGCCCGCCGCTCCGACAGCGCCCCCCCCCTCCGCAGAAGATGCGGGATTCCTGTCAGACGCCGATCTCGAGCTTTTGGGCAAGGCTGCCGAGCGCTTTGTGGAAGCATTCAATACCAAGGACGCGGCCGCCATCGCCGCACTCTTCCAGCCCCTCGGCGAAATCGTAAGCAGCAGTGGGGCAACCTACACCGGGCGCGAAGAGATTGAAGCTTTCCATGCCGAGCTGTTTGCCGACGAAATGACACCTCTCGTTGCTCTCGAAGCCGAATCGGTCCGGCTTGTCGCCCCTGGTGTCGTCGTTGAAGACGGCGTCATTCACCTGACGACATCGGATGAGGAGCCTGTCACTTCGGTCTCCTACTCCGCCACTCATGCCAAGCAGCCGGACGGGTCGTGGCTGATCGCGACCTCTCGCAATCAGTCCGAAGTCACGCCACCCGCCGAGCGACTCAAGCCACTCCACTGGCTCGTGGGCGAATGGACGCTCGAAGGCGAGGACGGACTCCGGGTTGACATGGTGCTCGACCTTGACGACAGCGGGAACTACCTGCTTGGCGAGTCCCTTGTCACCGATGCCGAGGGCGACTCCCAATCCACCCATCTCCGGATCGGCTGGAACCCCGCGACGGCGTCCATCTATTGGTGGACCTTCGATAGCACAGGCGGTTTCACTGCCGGCACTTGGGCAAGGAATGGCAGCGATTGGACGATCGCCACCACCGGCTTCACCGCCGATGCCGAGGCCAATTCCGCCACCCAGACTCTTTCGCCCCTGAGCGGAGATTTGATGGTCTGGACAGCCACGGATCGGTTGTTAGTTGATGAAACGCTGCCCGATGTCTCCCTGCATTTTGTCCGGCGGGCACCCGACCCCGACTCTGGCGAGGACGAGCCGGAGTCCTCCACCGATGCCGAAGATGCGGACGTCGAAGCCGGAGGAGCCGATGCCAAAGAAGCCGAAGTTGAAAAACCTGAGACCGAAAAAGTTGATGCCGGGAAAGCCGCACCGGAAAAAGAATAACACCCGAACCTTCCACACCTTTTCTGCCATGAAACTACTCGCACCATGGATCGTCACGATCCTGATTCTTGCCCTCTCCCCCTTGGATGGCTACGGTCGCACCGCCGGTCGTGACGGAGGCGGTGGCAACGCTCGCAATGCGGCGCGCAACCCAGCCACCAATTCGCGCGTCAACACCCCTGCACAGCGCCCCGCACAACGCCCTGCACAAGGACGGAACCAGGGACAAAACCAGCGCCCGGCCCAAAGACCGGCGCAAGGTGCCAATCAGCGTCCGGCGCAACGCCCCAATCAGGGAGCCAACCAGCGTCCCAATCAGGGAGCCAATCAACGGCCAAACCAAGGAGCCAACAATCAACGCCCTAACCAGCGTCCCAATCAAGGAGCCAATCAGCGCCCCGCCCAACGCCCGGCTGAGCGGCCAGGCAACCGCCCCGCCCCGCGCCCGGAAAACCGTCCGCAAGTTCGTCCTGAAAACCGCCCGACGACCCGCCCTGAGAACCGTCCGAGTGCGCGTCCTGAGAACCGTCCGAATGCGCGTCCTGAGAACCGTCCGAATGCCCGCCCTGAAAATCGGCCGAATCGCCCCGAAAATCGGCCGAATGTCCGCCCAGAAAACCGGCCCAATCGCCCTAACACCCGCCCGGGCGATGTGACTTTCCCTCGGCCGGGTGATCGCCCCGGCGGAAACAACCGCCCAGGTGGCAATAATCGCCCGGGCGGGAACAACCGCCCAGGTGGCACGGATCGCCCTGGTGGCATCAATCGTCCGGGAGGTACCGATCGCCCTGGTGGCATCAACCGTCCGGGCGGCAACGATCGGCCCGGCGGCATCAACCGACCAGGCGGAACCGACCGGCCCGGCGGTATCAATCGTCCAGGCGGAACCGATCGCCCCGGCGGTATCAACCGTCCTGGTGGAACCGATCGCCCGGGTGCCAACCGGCCAGGTGGCAATGGTCGCCCTGGAGGAAACAACCGTCCCGGAGGCATCAATCGCCCCGATTTGGGAAATCGTCCGAACTGGAACAACAACAATCGCCCGGGTCCCAACCGCCCGAATCGTCCCGGCTGGGGCAATGAATGGGGCAACTGGGGTGATTGGAATCGTCCTAACAACCGACCCAACAACCGGCCGAATTTCAATAATAACAACATCAACATCAACAACAACGTCAATGTCCGCAACAATCAGAATTGGAGCCACCGGCCCAGCTACTGGGGCAGCCGCCCATGGTGGCACAGCAGCCGCCATTCCTGGCACCACGGAAGCTGGAACTACGGATGGAATAGCTGGCACCGCCGGAACAATGGCATTGCCTGGGGTGTAGCTGCCTGGAGCCTTGGAAATGTCGCTTTCAATTCCGGTTATCAGACCTTCGTCAATCCATTCCCGGCTCCTCCCATCGTCAACAGCGGTGGCACGACGATCATCAATTACAGCACGCCCATCACGGTGGTTGCCGCTAAACTGCCACCTGGAGAACCCGCGATGGAAGAGGCCGCCGACCAGAAGTCCGATGACGCCATGGAGACTGCCCTCGCCGCATTCAAAAATGGCGACTTCGCTGCGGCACTCACATCCGTGGATCTTGCACTGTCCGTCGCCCCGGGAGATCCGGCCCTCCATGAGTTCCGCGCGCTGGTTTTCTTCGCGCTCGGTCGCTTCAATGATGCCGCCGGAGTACTGAACTCGGTGCTGGCTTCCGGCCCCGGCTGGGACTGGACCACGATGAGCAGCCTGTTTGACTCGCACGACACCTACGTCGCCCTGCTGCACAAACTTGAGGATTACACTGACGACAACCCGGACTCAGCCGCGGCGAATTTCGTGCTTGGCTATCATTATTTCGTAATGGGTCACCTCGAGTATGCGGTCGAGCGTTTTGATCGTGTGATCGAACTCGAGCCACGGGACACCGTCTCCGGCCAACTCCGTAACCTCGTCAAAGACTCCATCGCCAGCGACGAGGAGGAAGATGCGGAAGAGCAGCCTGCCGCGGCGCCGGTCGATCCGGACAAGCTCGTCGGCACCTGGGTCAGCAAACGTGCCGACGGCGGATCCGTCACCCTTGTTCTCAAGGAAGACGGTAATTTCACCTGGACCTTCGACAAAGCTGACAAGGCAGGAGATCTGGCTGGAGAATTCGGAATCGCGGAGGAAAATCTGCTGGTGCTTTCCTCGGAAGACTCCCAGTTGATCGGTGAGATCACCTTCCCGGAAGATTCAAAACTCAGCTTCGTTCTGGCCGGCGGACCACGTGGCGATCCGGGCTTGAACTTCGAGCGCGTGCCCTGATCCCCACGCGCGGATTCCAAGTGCGAGCCTCCTCCGCGGGGCTCGCACTTTTTTGTGCCGGGAAGACCATCAAAAATCTCCCTGCACCGGAATTACGAAGGGCTGCTTCAATTCAAATCGCCTCCACGCGGACAATCACATTCATGCTCTCGAAGGCGTCGTTCGGACCTGCCCATGAACCGGAGATCGGAGAGGCCTTTTCCTGCTCGCGGGTCACCGCGACCGCCACGTGCTCGGAGCCGGCCATTTTGTTATTGGTCGGGTCGAAGCCGCGCCAGCCGGCACCTGGCAGATAGATTTCCGTCCAGGCATGGGTGGCACCGTGCTGTCCCTCACCCATCTGGATGTAGCCGGTCACGAAGCGTGCCGCAAATCCCAGGTGCCGCGCGGTTTCCATCATGAACACCGCATAATCGCGGCAGGATCCGGTTCCCAACCGCAAGGTCTCACAGGGCAGCTGGACCCCATACTCCTCCCTCCAGGTGTATGTGATCGAGTCGAAAACCGCGGTGTTCAAACGCTGGAGCAGTTCCAGCGTGTTGACGACGGTGCCTTGCTGATAGACCCCGCGCAACCACTCCAGCAAACGGTCCCCGTCGTGCGGATAACTTGGAAGCCGGAACGGCAGGATGTCGATCTGCTCGTCCGCCGCATATTGAAACGGATACTCGCGGGCCAGGTTGGCGATGCCAGGCTCCATCAAGCGGTCTTCATTCAGATCCACAATCAGATCGCTGTGAATCCTGAGAAGCGGCGACGGTTCGAGGAAAGTGATCATCGCGATCGAGTTGCCCTGGATATCCCGCAACCAATCGATCGAACAGGACGGGAAGACTTCCACGGATGCTTCCATGATCCGGAGGTCATGCCCTTCGCGCGGACGCATCAGAACGCGATGCACTCCAAAAGTGACGGGCTCCTTGTATTGATACTCCGTGGTGTGGACGATGCGCATTTGTTTGCTCATGGGATTGAAAGGGATCGAGGTTCTGAAGGGAGAAGAGCAGGCCCTCATCCGCCCGTGGAAGCAAGCAAGATCCTGATAAAACGGATATGGAAAACATTCCGGATTTCTTCCCCGCCGCGACGGACGAAGAGGTTTTGGCTTGTGGGACGGGTGAAGCAAATTCAGCTTGCTGGCATCATGAAATCGTTCGTTTTGTCGATGTTAGTGGCTTGCATGGCGGTGTTTTCTGCAGGTGCCGAGACCGAGGCCGAGCGCAATCTCAAAGCCTTCCCCCCCGCGGATGAAGGGATGACCCGCCATGTGCTGATACTGCCGCCGCAGGAGCAGGAGGACACGTTGCGGGTGGAGTTGAAAATCGGCAAGACCGTGAAGATTGATGCCGAAAACCGCTATTTCTTCGGTGGAAATCTCAAGACGTTGAACATCGAAGGCTGGGGATTCGACCGCTACCTGCTTGCGGAACTCGGGCCGATGGCAGGCACCCTGATGGCCGTTAGTCCGGACACCCCGAAGGTTGAGCGCTTCATCACGCTCGGCGGCGAGCCACAGTTGCTGCGCTATAACAGCCGCTTGCCGCTGGTGGTCTATGTGCCGGCCGGGGTGGAGGTACGCCACCGGATCTGGCGGGCCGAGCCTGAGGCTAAACCCGTACCACAGGGTTGAATCCAGTGAATCCCCGGATTCAATACGATCTAACACCAACACGAATGAATCCCGGGGGAACGAGTGATCCAAGCAGCGCACCCTCGCGGCCCGGGCTTGCGGGCACGGCGGCTGACTCCTCCGAAAGTGTGGTGATGCGCGCCCTACTGCTCGGCGAGCGGCTGGATCACCGCAGGCTTGCGGTAGCCACAGGCGGCACGACCGACCCGATCCAGCTCGACCGGCCCGACGGCTTGATCGCCTTTGTCTTCCGTTGGGGAGCGCTCGTGCTGGTAGGAGCAACGCAGGAGCAGGAAACCGCCTTGCGGGCCGAACTACAAGCACGGGTGAGTCACCCGTTAGCCAACCCCGTGGTGGAATCCGCCGGCATCCAAAGCGGAGCGGCGGAGGACAGCGTGGATGCCAGCGGCCTCATCCATCTCAGGAATTTCTCGATCCCCCGCCTGGCGGTGGTCGCCGACGCTCTCGCAAAAAGCGCCGCGCTGACCCAACAGGAAATCATCCTGGCCCAGACGCTCGACGGCATGGAACCGGTGGTCACGGGACTGCGTGGCCTGGGCCGGATGACCGTCTCGTCGCGAGCGTTGTTGCGGCTGGTCGGAGCCGCACTGGCCGCCCGCAGCCACGCCGCAGCCCGCGTGCAGCCGGATGACAAACCCGGGCTGTTATGGCATCGTGCCGAACTGGAGCAACTGCACCTCCGCCTGGCCGAGGAATTCGAACTTCCCGAACGCAGCGCCGCGCTGGACCGCAGGTTGACATTGATCGGCGAAACCGTCGAAACCCTGCTCGCCCTGATCGAAGCCCGCCGCTCAAGGAATCTTGAGATCGCCATCGTCATCTTCATCGGCATGGACCTGCTCGCCGCGCTCTACGCATTGATCTACAAGTGAGCCGCCATGTTTGAAATGCTATCCAACATTCTCGGCGGTGTCGGGCTTTTCCTCCTGGGCATGACGTTGATGACCGAGGGGCTCAAATCCTTCGCCGGCGACTCCCTGCGCAAGGCCTTGTTGGCATTCACCCGCCGTCCGGTCACCGCGTTTTTCTCAGGCATCGCGGTCACCGCGCTCATCCAGTCGTCCAGCGCCACGACGCTGATGACGATTGGTTTCGTCAGCGCCGGGATCCTGCCGTTTGCCCAGTCGGTCGGCGTGCTGATGGGCTCGGCTCTTGGCACGACCAGCACCGGCTGGATCATCTCGGTCCTCGGCTTGAGTGTTAGCATTTCGTCCTATGCGTTGTTCTTCATTGCGGCAGGTTCGGCCACGCGATTGTTCGTTAGAGGAAGAGGCCACTACCTTGGCACCGCGCTGGCGGGATTCGGACTCATCTTCCTCGGCATCGGGCTGCTGCAAGCCGGCATGTCCGAACTGACCTCGGAAGTGGATCTGTCCATCCTTCCGTCCGGCACATTCGGCGCGCGGTTGCTGGTTCTCATCATCGGAATCGTGCTCACCGTGATGATGCAATCGTGCAGCGCTGTGATGGCAACCAACCTGATGGCGCTCTCCGCGGGCGCGCTGAATTTCGAGCAGTCAGCGGCCATCGCCATCGGCGCGGCGATCGGCACGACGGTCAAAGCAGGCATTGTCTCCATCGGCGCGACGATCCATGTGAAACGCACCGCACTGGCGTTGATCACCTTCAGTCTCACGACGGGCATCCTGGCCTTCCTTCTGATGCCCGTATTGATAGGCATCATCCACTTCGCCCAGCGCCAATGGGGACTCGAAGAGGGTGCGGTGAGCCTCGCGGTCTTTCATTCGATGTTCATCGCCATGGGCGTCGCGCTCTTTCTGCCATTCGTCCATCAATACAGCGCGCTGATCGAACGCCTCCTGCCGGATCGTGGCACCGGCTTCACCCGCTTTCTCGACAAGTCGCTGCTGTCCATCCCGTGTGTCGCACTGGAAGCCATCGGGCGCAGTCTGCGGGAATGTCGCTCCGCCCTCGCAAACATTGCTGTCGCGCGCATTCAGGGAAACACCGATGAAAAATCAATCGCTCAGGTAACCGACTCCGTGAACCTCGCCATTTCAGAAATCATGTCCTATCTATCCGACATCGAGATGGATTGCGAGGACAAGCTTTCGGAAGCGCGCCGCATCAGCGATTTCCACATTATGGACCACCTGCAGCGGCTCACCGCCGTGATGGAATTGAAGGAAGTACACCCCGGATCGCCCCGACTGCTAGAACTGGAGCAACGTTTTTCAAAAATCCTGAAACCTCTCGGAGAACCCACCTCACCCGCGACGCCGGAGATCCACGCGCTGTCAGAGGAGATCGCAGTGGCCTATCGGACGCAGCGCCGGACCATTCTCGAAGAGGCCGCGCTCGTTGGTTCCGATCCCGCCGAGCTTCTCAAAAAGCTGGATACCCTGCAGTGGCTCAACCGAGTGGCCTACCATTTTTCCCGCATCGAGACCCACCTGGCATCCAATTCCGACGACGCACCCGTGCGATCGAGTTAGGTAAACTTGAATTCGGGAATCACCCTGCCTGAGTTTTCAATGACCGGGCCAAAATTTGATTGCTGCTCAAGAAAACGAATCATAAATATCTTCCATCATGACACCAAAAGCCGTCTTGGATTATCTCGCGAGCAATGAAGAGCGTTTTATCGAAGAACTCTTCGCTTACACCCGCATCCCCAGTATCAGTGCCCAGTCCGATCATGCGGACGACATGCAACGCTGCGCGGAGTGGCTGGTTGACCGTTGCGTCAAGGCCGGCCTGAAGGCGGAAATCCGCCAGACCAGCGGCTATCCGGTGGTGATCGCCAAGACACCGAAGCAGGATCCGAAGAAGCCGACCTTTCTGGTATACGGGCACTACGACGTGCAGCCGCCGGATCCACTAGAGCTATGGACCTCGCCACCTTTCGAACCTCGCCGGGTCGGCCGCAACGTCTATGCCCGTGGCATCAGCGACAACAAGGGGCAGCACCTCGCCCACATCAACTCTGTCGAAGCGTGGCTGAAAACCGGCAATGACCTGCCCTGCAACGTGAACTTCCTGATCGAAGGTGAGGAAGAAGTCGGTTCGAAGTCACTTTATGATTTCCTGCCGAAAAACGCGAAGGAACTCGCATGCAAGGCCCTGGTAGTTTCGGACACCG
>JBGSOI010000237.1:0-31383 GCA_041739215.1 Akkermansiaceae bacterium | reverse complement strand
AGGGAAGCCAGCGCCTCGTCCTCCTGACCACGCCGCAGTTGATAGATCGCCAGCACCGTCCAGTTCTGCCCGCCTGCCGACTCCGCCCGCGCCTTGAGATACGCGTCCAGCGCCTCCACCGGCTGCTCGTCGATCCACGCCCCGAAGAACCGCTCGAACAACGCCGCGTTGTGAGGGCGTTTCATCAGCACCTCATGGTATTTCAACGCTTTTTCCGGCGCCTCCTGCGCCACGGCGGCCGCCGCCACCAGACAGGAAACCGGAATCAGCCAAAAAGGAATTCCGCGGTGGGGGGGCATGGTGGTTAGCACTGGATTGACTTGTGTCAGATTAAAGAATGCCTGTCGCGTCCAAATTCGTCGGTTGGAAAAATGACCGGCCCCGTGCATCCATTTCGCCATTGATTCCCAAGCCCCGTTGGAACGGTCCGCTGGCGGGAGGAACCAGCGAACCATCCGTTCAGGGCTTGGGAACCGGTGCAATCCACTCCCGGGCACCTCCCGGGACGTGAAAATGACTCGCGGCGCGTCCCGACTTGCGGGAAATTTTCATGATTGCGAAATCACGGTTTCGGCCTGCCATGGCCCGTTGAGCGGGCGGCGCAGCGCCGCCCAATACCATGCGGAAACGTCCGTCCACGCCGAACCGTTGAGCGAACTCGTGATCCGTTCGTGGACCGTCCGGCGGATTCCATCGCGGGTGGCGGAAAAACGGGCCCACTGGCTGCCGTCGCCCAGAGTGACGGTGATGGATTCGGTCGTTTCAAATCCCGCGGCCCGCAGGCAATCGCTGGACGGATGCAGACGGCGCGTCGCCTCGTTCACCCGCCGCAGGATCACCTGGCTGCCTCCCCATTGATAGCTGGCCAGCGTGCCGGGAAAACTCTTCGCGAACGCCACCTCGGCGTCGGTGGATGGCAACGGAAACAGCGGCAAAGTCAGCCCGTCGAACGTGAAAAACGACGGTCCCTGCCCCAAGTCCGGCGGTGCCGGTGTGCGCGGCGTGCCGAATGCCAACAGCGGAGCCAAAACCGCGGCACAAACCAACAACCCGCGCTCCGCCCGCCCCACCGTAACCGGCGCGGCGGCTGGAAACGCAGGTCTCGCCCGGCTGGAGATCGCGAGCCACAACGGCACCAGCACGATCACAAAACTCACCAGCCCGATCCCGCCGTGCCCGAGCAGCATTTCCGGCAAGCGCCCGCTTTCCTTCACGGCTAACAGCGCTGCCCGCGCGGTGTTGGCCGGAATCACCAGCGCGATGGCTAACAACCCGCCGATGATCGTCGCCCGCCACGACAACCGATGGATCGCCGCCAAGCCCATCGCCGCCGCCAGCGCGTGCCACAGCATCCTGACACCGCCGCACGCCGGATCCACGCCGATGACCTGCCCGCCGAGTTCGATTTGCGTGCCACTGCGGGAAACCACGAGGCTGCCCAGCTCCAACAACCGGACGGCACCTTCCGCCGCCGCCACCCGCAATGGATAGCCGAGGAAAAACTGCATCGAAGCCGCCAGTGGCAGTGACAAAACCAACAAACCCATCAGCCCGGCCCGGCGGTGGATGCCATAACAAGCCGCGACGCCGGAAATCGCCAGCCCCCCGCGGATCATCGGCGGCAGCCAGTGGATTCCCAGAACGGATAGAATTACCAGCCCCGCACCAATGGTACGGGCACACGGGCTTGCAAACAGCGATCTCCGGTCACGCCAGGCGAGCACCAGCGCAAGGCCCAGTGTTAGCAGGCCCAGCGGTTCGTCATTGCCATCGTTGAGGCGCTTGCCGAACCACCACAGGACCGGAGCCAGCGCCACGAACTGCAACAGCGCGGGATGGAGTTTTCTGGGCATGGTCGTGGAATCAGGTCCCGCGACATCGGAAGGGTGCAGTGTGAGCTGGATCATCGGCTTTCGTTGGGAATAGGGAGAGACCCTTCTCCTCAGGCTTCGAGATCCCGCTGGCGTTGCAGCGCCAGCAACACGACGAGGAAGGCCACCAGTCCGATGCTGCCCGGCTCCGGAACCGACGCGTTCTTCACCATCGCCGGGCTGCCGCCGATCGCCGACTCGCCCACACCCTTGGGCAGCGGCACCGGTTGCTTCACCGTCTGCGCCACGCCCTTGAATTCGCGCGGTGACTCATCGACTGCTAGAAACGAGGTGTAGGGCGTGAGCAGTGAGTAACTGAGTCCCAGCGAGGTGATTTCACGGATCGAATCATCGTCACGCTTGAGATCCGTAAGCCGTCGCACCCGTTCGCGGGCCCACAGCACTGGCAACGCCGGGTGGTCGAGCCCCTTGGCGGCGGCTCTCGCAAGATCGATGGATTTTTCGAATGGCATGCCATTGCCACCGATACCACGGACGATGATTTTTCCTGTCGGCTCGCCAGTCCAATTACCGGTGACAACAAGTGGCCGGGAGGCGAAGACATCCGGATGCGGATCCGGCTCGATGCCGCCCAAGGTCACGCCTTCCGCCATGATTCTGACTTTCGCAAGCACTGGATTGGCAACGATCTCGCGGAATTTCGCGGCGGCGGGCGCGGCTTCGTTGCCGGTCGTGACGATCACTGGTTCGCCTCCGCCGGCACGCGCCACACTCTCCAGCAACTCGCGGTTGACCGACGATCCGATGCCGAAGGTGAACAAATTCGCCTTGCCGATGTTGTCCCTAACCAGCGCCGCCGTTTCCGCGTCCGCCGAGATGAAGCCGTCGGTGATCAGCAGGATGGACCGCGAGCGATTCTCCCCGCCTGGCAATGCCAGCGCGCGCTTGAGCGCGGCCTCAAGCTCGGTCCCGCCACGGGACGTCTGGCTGTCGATGAACTCGTTGGCCAGCGCGACATTGGCTGGATTTGCGGCCAACGGCTCTTCCGATAGCACGCCACTATCAGTTGCGAAGCGGACGACGTTGAAGGTATCGTTCGACCGCAGGCCCTGGACGAGGTTCTTCAACAAACTCTTCGCGGTATCGAGCGGGAAGCCCGCCATCGAGCCGGACACGTCGATCACGATCACATAGTCGCGCGGCGGAATCTGATCCAAGCTCACCCGTGGCGGCGGGGCAATCTGGAGCAGGAAATGATTCATCGCCTGGCCGCGATGCAGTAACAGCCCGGCGTCCACCTGGTCGTTCCCGAGCTTCCAGCGGAGAATGAAATCGCGATTGGCAGCGTCTTCGCCGGACTTGCCGTCTATCTTCACCAACGCCTGATCCTTCGCCTTGAAATCGATCTTCACCGGGTGGCTCGGGCATTTCACTTCGGCCAGCGGCAGAGTGGTTGTTAGCGAGACATTCAGCGCGAAGGCCGCGGGGTTCGGCGTACCGGGTAACAGATGCGGATTCCACGTCCAGGTCTCCCCTTTCGCCGCCCCCGAGCCGCCGGTGTAGCGCGGTCCGACCACGGTGGGGAACACGAATTCATAGGTCGAATCCACCGCCGGAATCGTCTCGCTCCAGTCGATTTCCACATCGATGTCGTCGCCAGGCAGCAGGTTGGCGACCGACATTTGAAACACGTTAGGCCGCTGTTCCTCCAACAGCGCGGCGGTCTTCTTCTCCGCCTTGGCCGTCGCATACTCCGACTTCGCTTTCACTGATTCTTTGATCCGAGCCGCGATCACCCGCCCGCCGGTGGTGAGTGTCATGCCATGCACCGCCGCCCGGGTGGATGCGGGAAACACATAAACCGCCTCGATCGGCACGCTGCCGGAATTGGCATAACGCTGCGTGAGTTGCACCCGGGCGATGGTGCCGTCGATGCTCACTTTCGCAGACGAGGACTTCAACGGCAGCACCTCGCCGGATGAGTCGTCGGTATTTTCTCCGATCACCTGAAAATAAGGCGCGGACTTTTCATCGGCACGAGCCGCTGCCAGAAGCAGCCCATAGATCACGGCGAGGTAGACTAGGCGGTGGAATGTTTTCATAGCGGTGTGTGGAGTTAGCACCGCCATAACACCCCCGCCCCGTGAATCGCTGATGCGACTTGTGTGAAATTTGCGGGAAGATGCCTTTATCGTATCCCGATCACATGCAGGTTGACCGCCATGCGGTGAAGATTGTTTCTTCGGCCATGACGAAGTGGATCATCTTGGGAGCAATCGTCGCGGTGCTATGGATCGCATGGAGATGGCTGCCGGTCGGCAAAGTTCACGGCCGCAAGATCACGCCGTCGGATTTGACAGATTCCAACGTCAAGCTGCAATTGCAGATGTCCCGGGCGGAGTCCGCCGTATCAGAATGCAATAAGCTCCCGCCTCGCGATCGCTTGCCAAAATTGCTTGAGACCGAGAAGCGGTTTGGAGACGTGTTCATTGCCGGCGATCATATACGCCAGGCAATCATGGCCACCGGGGTCGGCGAGGCGGTGCCCCACTTCCGGAGAATTCTGAACGGACACCACGGAGCGGGAAGTGTAATCCAAGGAATCAGTGGAGCTCTGGCGGGCCACATTGAAGACGATTATCGGGTGCAAACCTTCAAGTTCCTGGTCGATGGATTGAAGGGCAAGGACATGTTTGGCTCATCATCGGAACGCATCCCCGGGCTGTTGCTCGAGCTGGACGAAGCGTGGGCAGCGCCCATTTTGAGGGAAATCTGCGAGCGGGAACCGGATCACTATCTTTTCCTCCAAATTTTCGCTGAACTCGATGCCCGAGGTTTGCCCGTGGATCCTGCGGTAGCGGAGAAGATGCTTTCCGGCAATGAATCCGCTCCACTGCCCGGGGATGAAGCGACCCGGCAAATCGTCGCGGCAAAATCGCTTCATGGAGAGGATTCAGTTCGGGCGGAAGGGATCCTGGAACAAATCATGAAAAGCCAACCCGAGGTGGCGGGAGATGCGGCCGAAGCTCTGCTGGAGATACGGGATTTACCGCATCCCAGATTCCTGCTGGATGATCTGCAAAACGAAAAGGGATTCGATGTTTTGAGCGATGCCGAAAAAGCAGTCTGGCTGGTGGATCGATGCGGCTACTATCTCGGAATGGACTACCTGTATCGATTCGACGAGGAAGTGGAAGGAGATCGCCTTCAAGAAATGCAGCATGCTTTGGCGCGTGTTGGCGCGACGAAAACGGCGGCGAAGCTGGAGGCTTATATGGAGTTATACGGACCAGATGGCCCTCCTTCCACCGTGGCGGAGAGGGAAAAAATAGCGGAGGCCAAAGGCGAAGAGTGGGGGCAATCTGTATCCGCCTTGAAAGAGATTCATAACAGTTGGGAGGATGTTACGGCGCTTGCCATGCAATACGAACTCCGGCACGCCGAGCAGTTCCACAAAGCAAGCGAGATACGCAAAATCCTGGATCGCCCGGAGCGGCCATCTTTATTCAATCGGTAGAGAAAGCCTTGCCACGGTACCGCCACCTTCCGCCGGCTCCAGCGCGATGGTGCCGCCGTGGAGTTCCGCGGTTTCTCTAACGAGGGTCAGGCCGAGGCCGGTGCCCTTGCGCTTCGAGGTGTGGTGGCGGAGCGAGTAGAAGCGCTCGAAGACCTTTTCCCGCGCGTAGTCGGGGACGCCGGGGCCGTGGTCGCGGATCGTTAGAATGACCTTGTCGCCCGCGGCACGGACGGCGATTTCGACGGCGCTGCCCTGCGGCGAGAAGTCGATGGCGTTCTCCAACAGGTTCGTCACCGCCGCGCGGAGTATGAAAGCGTCGCCGCGCAGCATCACCGGCGCGGCTGCGACGGTTTCCTGGAGGACGACACCGGCGACTTCCGCCAGCGGGCGGGCTTGGTCGATGGCGCGGGCGACGATGGCCTGGAAATCGAGCTCCTCGGGTTCCTCCAGGCTGGTGCGACCTTCGATGGCGGAGAGTTCCAGCAGACGATTGATAAGCCGCTCGCTGCGAGCGGTTTCCGCGCGGATGTTTTCAAGAAAGCGCTTCCTAACATCCACCGGCATCTCCTCGTCCAACAGTTCCGCAGCGCCGCGGATGGCGGCGAGCGGGCTTTTCATTTCGTGCGTCAGGGTCTGGATGTAGCGCTCGGCGTAACGGCGGCCTTCGAGCACGTCGCGCATCGAGTCGAGCGCGTGGGCCAGCGTGTTGACCTCGCGGCCGATACCGATCTTGGGCTTGGGCGGCCGTTCGCCGCGTTCAATGGCGCGGGCGTACTCGGTGATTCTGCCGATTGGATGGAACAACCAGAGAAACACGACACCGATCAGAAACAGGATCCCGCCGCCGATCAGAGCGCAGGCGGTGTAGATGATTCGCCGCCGCTCCCGGACCAGCGGAAGGACGTCGGCCTGCGGCTTGTAGATTGTCAGCACCCCGTCGGGTTTCAAGAGATCCCCGACCGGCGCGCCCACGTAGAGGACCGAGGTGGTGTTGTCGTTTTCATGGTCCCGGCTGCTGCGGGCGCCATATCTACCGGACAGGGTTCGTGCCACATCGAGCATTGCGGAGAGATTCTGCCCCTCGCGTTTGCCGCCATCCGAATCGAAGATGACGATGCCTTTTGAATCCGTTAGATAAACATGGATCCCGATTTTCCGCTTCATGTGCTCGAAGATCCTGGCCTCGAGCTGCCGTCCGTGGGCACCGGCGAACGCCTCGCGGAGCTGATCGGACTTGAAGTCCTGCTCGCGGACGTCCTTCTCCACGAGTTCCGCCAGCAGATTCGCGGTGTCCACCATGACCTCCTCGGTCGCCTGGAAGGTCTGCGGCTCGACCTCGGACAGGAAATGCAGCGCGAGCTGATAGAACCCGAGCGTGATGATAAACGCGATGAAGAACAGGGTGACCCGGGTGAAGCGCATGGGACTACAGGGAAAGCAGATAGCCCAACCCGCGGCGGGTCTGGATCAGGTCCTCGGCCCCCTCGCGGACCAAACGCAGTTTGGAGCGGATGGATTTGACGTGGGCGTCGATGGTGCGGTCGGTGACGGCACCGGGATCCTGCCAGGCGTGTTCGAGGAGCTGGTCACGGGTGAAGACGCGGCCGGGCTTTTCCAACAGGACGAGCAGCAGCTTGTATTCGTGGGCGGTTAGATCGAGTTGCTCGCCGTGGCAGTGGATGCGCATGGCGGACGTGTCGTGGTGCAGGACTTTCGCGTGCCCGGAGAGCGGATTCGCCTGTGCCTGGGGAGCCGCGGTTTGCGAGCGGCGCAGGATCGCCCGGACGCGGGCGACGATTTCCCGCGGGGAAAATGGCTTGGTGACGTAATCGTCGCCGCCTAGTTCCAAGCCGAGGATACGGTCCACCTCGCCATTGCGGGCGGTTAGAAAAAGGACGGGAATGGCGGACGTTTCGCGCAGGCGGCGGCAGACATCCAGTCCGGTCATGTCGGGCAGGCCGATGTCGAGAATGGCGAAGTCGAAGGTTTCCCGCTCGGCGGCGGCAAGCGCATCCGCGCCGGTGAGGGCGTGAGTGACTTCAAAGCACTCGGTTCCGAGCGCATACACGAGTGTGTCGGCGATCGCGGGTTCATCTTCAACCAGTAGGACGCGGGGCATGGCTGGATTTGAACCCGCCCCCATGAAATGCCAATGAAGAAAGCGTGAAATTTCAGGATGGGGACATGGACGCTTCGTCCCGCCTACTTCTCACAATCCCAGACAGCAGAAGCTCCGGCCGAGCCTCACTTCTTGGCGGGCTCTTCCTTGGCGGGGACGTAGACCAAGCCGCCGCCGTTGATGCAGTAGCGTTGGTTGGTGGGTGTGTTGTAGCCCTCGCCCTCAAAGACGTGGCCTAGGTGACCGCTGCATTTCGCGCAGACGACTTCGACGCGGGTCATGCCCAAGGTGGTATCCTTCTTGAGGACCACGTTCTCGGCTTTGGCTGGATCGTAGAATGATGGCCAGCCACAACCGGAATCGAATTTATGCTCGGAGGAGAACAACAAAGCGTTGCAACCGGCGCAATGATAGGTGCCTTTTCCCTGTTGCTTGAACTCCTTGTAAATCGAACCGTTCGCCCGCTCGGTGCCGGCTTCGCGGAGGATGTGGTATTGCTCCGGCGTGAGGAGTTTTTTCCATTCGGCATCGGTCTTGACGACTTTGCCGGCGGGTTCTGCAGGAGGCTCGGGGCGGGTTTCCATAACTGTTTTCTTTTTGTCCTCGGCGGAGCAGGAGGCAAGCGTGAGTGATAAAACCAAGGCGCTGATGGATCGGAAGGTGATCATGATTCGAATCGGGTTACCTGAATGCTGGAGCCACGAAACGTAGTTCTATTCCATTCATCCGCAACCCGCCTCAGGCGAATTGCTCGACAAGCACTGCCTTGGCATAGTCGCGGTTCATGCGGGCGATGTGATCGACACTGATTTCCTTCGGGCAGGCGGCCTCGCACTCGTATTGGTTGGTGCAATTTCCAAACCCCTCGGCATCCATCTGGCGGACCATCGCCAGCACCCGCTTGTTGCGTTCCGGCTGACCTTGCGGCAAATGCCCGAGGTGTGAAACCTTGGCCGCGACGAACAACATGGCAGAGGCATTCTTGCAGGACGCCACGCAGGCACCGCAACCGATGCAAGCGGCGGCGTCGAAGGAACTGTCCGCGTCGTGCTTTGGAATCGGGATCGCGTTGGCATCAACGCTGGAACCGGTACGGACGTCGATGTAGCCGCCAGCCGCCACGATTCGGTCGAAGGCGGAGCGGTCGACAATCAAATCCCGGATCACCGGAAACGGATTGGCGCGGAATGGCTCGATCCAGATGGTGTCGCCATCGGCGAATTTCCGCATGTGGACCTGGCAGGTCGCGGTCGCACGCTCCTTGCTGTGGGGAATCCCGTTGATCGTCAGCGAGCAGGCCCCGCAGATGCCCTCGCGGCAATCGTGGTCGAAATGGATCGGCTCGTCACCCTTGGTGATCAGCCGCTCGTTGACGATATCCAGCATTTCCAGGAACGAAGCTTCGGTCGGAATGCCCTTGGCATCGTAGGTCTCGATTTTGCCTTTGGCCTTGGGCCCGGATTGCCGCCATACTTTGAGTGTCAGATTCATGGGAATTTCGATGCGAGGTTGGGACGAATCACCGACAGGCCTTCGGGGGTGCCTTGTCCGCGCCAGAGTAAGTGGGATTGCGCCACGGGCTAGGAGAAAAATCACGATTCACGCGCGATTCATCCCATTTCCAACGCATCGCTTGAGGTCATCAGCCGGAGCACTCCAGAGCCGGTTTCACGATCTAAAAAAATTCTCAAAATCATTTGACCACGTTCCGGGACGATGCTTATTTCGCGCGTCGCGACACGATACAGGCGGCCCGATTGAGTCTCCCTTAGGGTTTTGGGTTTTTCCCGGGGATTATCGATCGGGCCGCTTCTTTTTTGAATCGGACCGCGAAATTCATTTCGCATGGCCGATGAGCCGAGAAAGCGTGAGCGCGAAGCTCCACCTTTTCGCTTTCCATCGACCGGGTGGACCGGAGAGCCACCCTCCTTATTGCGCGACAGCTTTTTCCGCGGCGAGTTTCGGATCCTTGTAGGTGGACTGCACGTAAACTTCGCGCAGCAATTTGTGCTCGATCTGGCACGGGCTGTGGGCCATGAGGTCAGCCCCCTTGTTGTTTTTCGGGAACGCGATCACCTCGCGGATGCTGTCTTCGCCGGCGACGAGCATGGCGATGCGGTCGAGGCCGAGGGCGAGACCACCGTGTGGCGGCGCACCGAAGCGGAAAGCGTCCAGAAGATGGCCGAATTTGATCTGCTGCTCTTCCGGGCCGACGCCCAGCACGCTGAACATCTGCGCCTGCAATTCTTTTTCGTGGATCCGGATCGAGCCGCCACCGAGTTCGTAGCCGTTGAGGACGACGTCGTAGGCCACGGCCCTGACGTTGGCGTAGTCGCCGGCTTCGAGCTTCGCGATGTCGTCCGGATGTGGCCGGGTGAACGGGTGGTGCACCGCGCCCCAATGGCCGGTTTCCTCGTCGTGCGCGAGCAGCGGGAAATCGACCACCCACAGGAAGTTGAATTTGATAGGATCGTTGTTGAGTTCCATCATCACCGCGGCTTCCGAGCGCACGCGGCCGAGGATGGTGCTCACACTTTCCCGCGAACCAGCGGCGAAGAAGACGATGTCGCCTTCCGCGAGATCGAGCTTGGCGACGACGGCGGCCTTTTCGGCATCGGTGAAGATCTTCCACAGCGGGCTCTTGTATTCGCCGTTCTCCAGTTTGATGAAGGCGAGGTTCTTCACCGGCAATCCGGCTTGCACCGCGATCTCGTTGAGGCGGTTCATCTGGCCGGTGGTGATGCCGGCGAAGCCCTTGGCGTTGATCGCCCTAACCACGCCACCGCTGTCAATCGTGCCGCGGAAGATCTTGAACTCGGTGGCCGCGAAAACGTCGCCGAGGTCGGTGATTTTCATCTCGAAGCGGGTGTCCGGCTTGTCGGAGCCGTAGATGTCCATCGCGTCCTGATAGGTCATGCGCGGGAAGCTTGCCGGCACGTCGATCCCGAGGCCGGCCTTGAACATGGAACCTAGCAGACCTTCGACCAGCTTGATGATGTCGTCCTGGCCGACGAAGCTCGCCTCGATGTCGATCTGGGTGAACTCCGGCTGCCGATCGGCACGCAGGTCTTCATCCCGGAAGCAACGGGCGATCTGGAAATACTTCTCCATGCCAGCCACCATCAGGAGCTGCTTGTATTGTTGCGGGGCTTGCGGCAGCGCGTAGAAGCGGCCGGGGTTGAGGCGCGACGGCACGAGGAAATCGCGGGCACCTTCCGGCGTCGGGTTCGATAGAATCGGCGTTTCGATTTCATAGAACCCGGAGTCGTCGAGATAACGGCGCGCGGCGGATGTGATCACGCTGCGCTGGCGGATGTTCTTGTTCATGCGCGGGCGGCGCAGGTCGAGATAGCGGTATTTCATCCGCAGGTCTTCGTTTGAAAGTTCCTTGTCGAGTTGGAACGGCAGCACGTCCGCCTTGTTGACGATGGTGAGCTCACTGGCAACGATCTCGATCGCGCCGGTGGCGAGCTTGTCGTTGGTGGTATCAACCTCGTCGGTCTTCAATCGGGCCTCGACCTTGCCGGTGATTTGCACCACGTCCTCGACGCGCAGCTTGTGGGACTGGTCAGTAGCTTCCTGGGAGACTTCCGCGCGGAAGACACACTGGGTCACACCTTCACGATCCCGCAGATCGATAAAAATCACGCCGCCCTGGTCACGGGCGGAATTCACCCAACCGATGAGTTTGACGGTTTGACCAATGTGGGATTCGCGGAGTTCGTTGCAATGATGAGTGCGCATGGGAGATAGTTGAGAGTGGTTGGTTGATAGTTGAGAGTCAGAGGAGGCAACTCTTACTTCAATGTTCGATGTTGGGCGTTCGATGTTCAATGTTCCTCAAGCCAGCAGCGGACCATCCGGCTGAAGCAGCCGATCGGTTAGCCAGTCGATGGCGGTTTCGGCGTTGCCGGATTCCTCGGTGCGGCTGGCGAGGACCTTGAGCTTGAGCGCGGGATACTCGGTGCCGACGACGAGGGCGAAGCGCGCGCCGGATTTCTCCGCACTTTGGAATTGTTTCCCGACCTTGGCGTTGCCCATCGGCAGATCGGCGGAGATACCGGCGCGGCGCAGATCGGTAACGAGCCGCAGCGATTGCGGGCGCATGGTTTCATCCGCCACCACCACGTAAACATCGCAGGCGGCGGCATTGCGCTGGAGCCAGACTTCCATCTGCATCGCGGTGTGGGTCGTTTCCTCAATGAGGTTGCGGATGACATAGTCACCCATCGCGAAGCCGGTCGCCGGCATATCGACAGCCCCGTCGGAGATCGTGGAAATGAGGGTATCGTAGCGACCACCGCCGGCGACGGCGCGCATGGATTTCTTCGCGTCGAAGACCTCGAACACCACGCCGGTGTAATAAGCGAGGCCACGGACGATGGATAGATCGAGCTCCACGAAATCCGCGAAACCGCGGGCGGCGAGCTCGTCCCTGATTGCCAGATAGGCGAAGGAAGCGTTCGACGGATCGGCGATGAAGGCGCGGACGACCTCCGGTGTTAGAGCGAACGCCGCGAGCCTTTCAACAAGCACCTCGGGCTTCTCGCGCTCGATCTTGTCGATGATGCCGAGGAATTCCGTGATGCGTTCTTCCGGGATGCCGTTAGCCTCGGCGAAATCGATCCAAGCCTTGCGGTCGGATACGCGGACGACAAAATCTCCTGCGACGAAGCCGAACGAGAGCATCGTTTCAATCGCCAGCGCGATCAGTTCCGCGTCGGCGGCCGGGCCGGCCTCGCCGAGGATATCGACGTTGAACTGATGGAACTCGCGTCCCCTGCCCTTCTGCGGTTTTTCGTAGCGGAAACATTGGCCGATCTCGAACCACTTGAGCGGCTTCGGGAAATCCCGCTGATGCTGGGCGACGATCCTGGCCATCGACGGAGTCACCTCCGGGCGCAGCGTGACATCGCGCCCACCCTGATCCTCGAAGCGGAATAGCTGCGTGGAAAGCTCGCCACCGGATTTTTTCAGATAGAGCCCGGTGTCTTCCAGGATCGGGGTTTCGTATTCGACATAACCGCAGCGGCGGGCCACACCGCGCCAGGTCTCGAACAAATAATTGCGGACCGCACATTCACGGGGAGTGAAATCGCGGAATCCTGGAAGTGCTTGGAAAGTGAGTCCTGCCATGGGCGGGCGGCGAGGATGCACGGGGTTTCCGGCATTTCAAGGCGGGATTGCACGGAGTCTTCATGGACCTTGCGGGTCACCGTGAAACGTCTGTCACAAAGCCAAATCGCGGCGCCAGTGCCGTTTTATCAACAAACCCTGCCGAAAAACTGAACTCATCGGCGTTTACCCCTCCGTCAATCTGACAACGATGGCTCCAACGAAAATCCCATGAATCGCAAAACCTTGCCCATCTTTCCGCGGCATTTGATCGGCGTGTGCATTCTCGCAGCCGGAATCACCCTGGCCGCAGACGCCCAGCCGATCGACCGCGAGGTACTCGTCAAACGCCACCATCCGACCGCGACCAAACTCGACCCGCTGTCACCGTTTTCCGTGGGAAATGGCGAGTTCGCCTTCACCGCCGACATCACCGGCTTGCAGACATTTCCAGACGCCTACATCACGGGCATTCCGCTCCACACCCAGTCCCAATGGGGCTGGCACAGCTTCCCCAATCCCGCCGGTTACAAGCTGGCCGACGCCCTCAAGGAATACGACGTGCATGGCCGGAAAGTCCCCTATGCCCGCGGCGACGACGGCCCGGCGACCGCGTGGCTGCGCGGCAATCCCCACCGACTGGACCTCGGCCGCATCGGACTGATCCTGAAAAAAAGCAACGGCGATCCGGGCAAACCCGATGACCTATCCAAAATCAAACAGACACTCGACCTGTGGAGCGGCCATCTCACCAGCGAGTTTGAATTCGACGGCCAGCCGGTGAAAGTCCGCACCGCGTGTCATCCGGTGCGCGACCAGCTCGCGGTGGAAATCGAGTCACCACTCCTGAAATCCCAACAGCTCGGAGTGTCGATTTCTTTCCCCGGCGCGAGTGCTGATTGGCGGAAAGGTGCCGATTGGACGACGCCCGACGCGCACCAGACGGTCATGACCGAGTCGCCGCAATCCTGCCTCTTTTCCCGCACCCTCGACGCCAGCCACTATTTCGTCCAAACCGCGTGGTCGGCGGACGCGAAGCTGGAGCAAACCGGTGCGCACCAATTCAAGATTTCAGCCCCGGGCGACCGATTGGGTTTCGTCAGTTCGTTCACGGCGAAGAAGCCCGAAACCGAGGTTCCTGATGCCACCCAAACCTTTCAAGCCGCGTCCGACCATTGGCGGAAATTCTGGACCACCGGCGGCGCGATCGACCTGAGCGGCAGCAGCGATCCCCGTGCTGTCGAGCTGGAGCGGCGCATCGTCCTATCCCAATACCTCACCGCCATCCAATGCTCCGGCTCATTGCCGCCACAGGAAACCGGGCTGACGTTCAACAGTTGGTTCGGCAAGTTCCACACCGAAATGCATTGGTGGCACGCCGCGCAATTCCCGCTGTGGGGCCGCGTGCATCTGTTGGAAAAAAGCCTGCCATGGTATGACAAGATTCTCCCTGTCGCCAAGGAACTGGCCGCGCGGCAAGGTTACAAGGGCGCGCGCTGGCCGAAAATGGTCGGCCCTAACGGCGAGGAAAGTCCTTCGGTCATCGCCGGTTTCCTGATCTGGGAACAACCCCACCCGATTTACTACGCGGAGCTCTGCTACCGCGCACACCGCGGCAAAGACGAGACAGCGACGTTAAAAAAATATCAGGAGATCGTCTCCCAGACCGCCGAGTTCATGGCCTCCTACGCGTGGTGGAACGAGGAGAAAAAACGCTACGACCTCGGCCCCGCCTTGATCCCGGCCCAGGAATGTTACGACCCCGCCGTGACGATGAACCCGACCTTCGAACTCGCCTACTGGCAATGGGCGCTTGGCATCGCCCAACATTGGCGCGTACGGCTCGGCATGCCTCGCGATCCCAAGTGGGACCACATCATCGCGAATCTGGCCAAACCTAACATCCGCGACGGCATCTACACCGCCGTCGAAACCGCACCCTACACGGAAACCCACGACCATTTCTCCATGCTCGACGGGCTAGGCTTCCTGCCGCAGACCCCGTTGATCGATCCGCCGACAATGGGCCGCACCCTCGACTGGGTCAACAAAGTGTGGGACTGGAAATCCACCTGGGGCTGGGACTATCCGACCATGGCGATGACGGCCGCCCGGCTCGGCAGACCGGAGGATGCGATCAACGCGCTCTTCATGGACGTACAGAAAAACCGCTATTTGCCCAACGGCCACAACTATCAGGATGAGCGCCTGCCGATCTATCTGCCAGGCAACGGCGGGCTGCTGGCCGCAGCCGCGTTGATGGCCGCCGGCTGGGACGGCGCGCCGACCAAGGACGCACCGGGCTTCCCGAAGAATGGCAAGTGGAAAGTCCGCAGCGAAGGCCTGCTGCCGATGCCATAACCCTTTCCCGATTCCAAAAAATCCATGTCCCCGCGCACTTCCAGCCATTTCATCCTAGTTCTAACAGCGATGCCGCTTGGCTTGTTGCACGCGCAGATCCCCGCCTTCCCCGGCGCGGAGGGTTTCGCCGCCCACGCCACCGGCGGCCGCGGCGGCGATGTCTATCATGTCACCAACACCAACGGCTCGGGCGCGGGATCTTTTGCCTACGGCCTGACCACCGGTGTGCCCGCCGCCGGCCGGACGATCGTCTTCGACGTGAGCGGGTACGCCAGCATCACCAGCACGCTGCGGGTCACGGCTAACAAGATCACGGTCGCCGGCCAGACCGCGCCGGGCGATGGCTTCGGGCTGAGGAACAACACCTTCCGCGTCTCCGGAACCAACAACGTGTTCCGCCACTTCCGCTTCCGCGACGGCATCGCAGGCGACACCATCAACATCGACAGCACGGCGACCAACACCCTGTTCGACCACTGCGACGTGATCTTCTCGCACGACGAGAACCACTCCAGTTTCAACGACCCGCCCGACCTACAGACCTTCCAGTGGTCCAACAACGCGTGGGGCCTGCAGTCCCACTCGGCCGGCGGCCTGTGGGACGTGAACCGCGCCACCGTCCACCACTCGCTCTGGGCGCACAACCACACCCGCAATCCCAAGGCCCGGCCTAACGGTCTGTTGGACTGGGTGAACAACGTCACTTTCGACTGGGACATCGGCTTCATCCTCGGGGATTCACAGAATTCCGCGGACTGGAAGACCAACGTCGTCGGCAGCTATTTCATCGCCAGTTCTTCATCCGGCAGCCCGTTTGCCAGCGCCAGCAAGGACGGCAACGGCAATCCGAATTTCTCGGTCTATCAGAGCGGCAATTACTACGACAGCGACAAGGACCGGATCCTGGACGGCACCCTCCGCGACAGCAGTATCCTCGGCAGCAGCCTGGCGAATGTGAACCTGCTCGCCAGCCCGGTCGCCCGCACCGCCGGCACGCCGGTGACCGAGGACGCCAACGCCATCCTCGCCTACAAGAAGATCGTCTCCGCCTGCGGTCCGCTGCGCCTCGACGCGAACCCGAACCGCACGCTTCGCGACGAGCTCAACACCATCCTAACAAACAATCTCGTCACCCAGCGCCGCCAGCGCATCACCTACGGATCCCTCGGTGGCTCCGGTGCCACCAACGGCGGCATGGGCACGCTCATTTCCAGCCCCACGCCGACCGACACCGACCAGGACGGCATGCCGGATTACTGGGAGAAAGCCGTCGGCTACAGCCACACGGTCGCTAACAACAACACCGTGATGGCCAATTCCGGCGGCTTCGTCACCGGCACCACCTATTTCCCGCCCGCCACTCCCGCCGGTTACACCCAGCTAGAGGAATACCTGCACTACAAGGCGAGCCCCCACCGCGCGGTGCTCAAGGATAACGCCCTTGACATCGACCTGAGCCGCTACACCAGCGGCTTCACCAGCAGTCCGGTCTTCACCATCTCCAACATCATCGGCGGCACGGTCACTCTATCAGGCACGGGAAACTCTCAGGCGCACTTCGTCCCACCCGTCAACACCGCAGGCCGGGCGATGTTTGATTTCACCGTCACCGACGCGCAAGGCAGCACCTGGACGCAGCGCTTCGCCATCCTCATTTCCAACGACCCGCTGCCGGTCGATCCCGTTTCCGACCCCCTCGTCTGGAAAGGCAACGGCACCACCCACACCTGGAACAACACCGCCGGCAACCAGGTCTGGCTGAACGGCACGACTCCCTCGGGCTTCGGCGACACCGACACCGCGACCTTTGACGACGCCGGTTTCAATTCGCCTAACATCACCATCTCCGGCACCGTCCAGCCATCAGCCGTCACGGTGGACTCTTCGAAGAACTATAGCTTCATCGGCACCGGCGGGATCGGCGGTGCGGCCTCTCTAACCAAGTCCGGCACCGGCACGCTCACGTTCTCCAACACCGGCACCAACACCTTCCCGCTGGACATCCTCATGGAAGGCGGCGCGGTGGTGCTCAGCCCCGGCTCCACCATGGGCAACGGCCCGCTGGAATTCCGCAGCGGCACCATCACCTCGCTTTACACCGGCGGCCACACCTTCCCGCACATCCTCACGATTCCCGGTGGCAGCGACGTTTCCGTGAACTTGTCGCCCCAGATGAAAATCGGCGGCGTCAGCGGCTCGGGCACGCTCAATCTCAACGTCACCGCCACCGCCGTCCAGAACTCGCGGCTCAACGGTGCGTGGTCGAACTTCAGCGGCACTCTCAATCTATCAGCCACCGGCACCCAGGCGCTGATCTGCGCGAACTTCAACGGCGATGCCACCAACGGCTCCTTCAACAACCTCAACGCCGCAACCGTCAACCTCGTCAACGTCAACCTCGGCGGTCGCGACAACTCCGGCGGCAACACCTTCACCATCGGCGCGCTCTCGGGCACCTCGAGCGCCACCCTCGGCGGTGCACACTACGCCGGCGCACTCACCTACTCCATCGGCGCGCTCAACAAGGACACCACCTACGGAGGCAACATCACCAACAGCACCAGTTCCACCGATTCCGCCAGCGGCTCGAACACCATCCTAACCAAAACCGGCACCGGCACCCTGACCTGGAACGGCGGCGGCAGCCACACCGGCAACACCACCATCAACGCGGGCACCTTCATCCTCAACGGCACTTTCGGCCGCACCGCCACCACCATTGCGAACGGCGCGAAACTCGGTGGCACCGGCCGCATTGGCGATTCCGTCGGCACCACGGCGGTGACCGCAGCCAGCGGCTCCACTCTCATGCCGGGCGCGCCAGGGCTGGACGGGAGGCTCCAACTGGCGGCGCTCACCCTCAACGGAGCCACCCTCCAGCATGATTTATCAAGCACCCCCGGCGTCAACGATTCCCTCAACGACCGCATCTCCCTGCAAAGAATTCTCACGATCAACGGCACCCAGACGTTCCAGTTCAACCTCACCAACGGCAGTCTCGGCGCCGGCACCTATTCCCTCATCGACGGCGGCAACAACACCGTTCTCAGCTCCGCCGCATTCAGTCACAATCTGCCCGCCACCACCCGCCAGAGTTTCGCCATCACCAGCTCCGCCAACGGCGCAACCACCCCGTTCGTCCAGCTCGCCGTCACCGGGAATTCCCAGAGCACCGTCTGGACCGGCGCAGCGGGAAATGCCTGGAACCTCAACAGCGCCGCCAACTGGACCGGCAGCACCTCGACTTTCTACAATCTCGACGCCGTCACCTTCAATGACTCCGCCACGACCGGCGGCATCACTCTAACCGGAGCCCTCCAGCCGAAGGATGTCGTCGTTTCCAACAGCGCGACGGCCTACACCTTCAGCGGCGCGGGCAGCATCGCCGGATCTGCCGCGCTCACCAAGAGCGGCAACGGCACGCTCATCATCAACACCGCCAACACCTACACCCGCGGCACCACCATCAACGGCGGCATCGTCTCGATCGGCACCGCCACCGGGCTCGGCAGCGGCTTCGTCGCGCTCAACGGCTCCACCCTCAACCTTGGAGCCACCGCGCTCACGTTTGCCAACGAACTCCGCAACACCGGCAGTTCCAACTTCGGTCTAACCGGTGGCAACAACACGCTGACAGGCATCCTGACCGGCACCGGCACGCTCTCCTTCAATTTCGCCGCCGGCGGGCTCATGACCTTGCAGGGAAACATCGACGCCTTCGCCGGCGGCATCTCTCTAACCGGCACCGGCGGCTCACTGCGGTTCAACCCTTCCGCCGGCAGCGGCGCATGGGGCGGCGCGGACATTGCTTTCAACATTGGAGCCTCCCAGACGATCATCAACCGCGCCACCGCCGATGTCACCGTCCACCTCGGTTCCCTAACCGGGTCTGCCGGTTCGCAACTCCGCGGCAGCGACCAGGCCGGCCCCGGCGTGGACAACTACGTCATCGGCGCGCTCAATACCGACACCACCTTCGCCGGTGCCATCGTCAACGGCACCAACGCCATTCCCCACACCACCGCCCTGACCAAGGTCGGCACCGGCACCCTCACCCTCGGCGGCAGTTCCAACTACGGCGGCAGCACCGTCGTCACCGCCGGCACTCTGGAAATCTCCGGCACCCTCACCAGCAGCCTCGGCAACCTCGACGTCTCCAGCGGAGCCAACCTCCGCCTGACCGGTGGCACCGTGGCGATGGACCAGGTCGTCATCAATGCCGGCGGCTCGCTGCTCGGCTGCGGGACTCTCGTTTCCGACCTCATCAACAACGGCACCGTCAACTCCGACTGCGGAATCAAACTGACCATCAACGGCGACGTCGTGAACAACGGCACCTTCCGCGTCACCAGTGGCACCGAGTTCAAGCTCAGCGGGAATTTCACCAACACCGGCCTGCTCGACCTCCTAACCGCCGAAGTCTCCCCCACCATCCTGCAAAGCATCGTCAACGAGGGCGTGATCCTGGATTCCAGCATGGTCAAGGTCACCAGCGCGAGCAGGACCAACGGCTTCACCGTCACCATCCAAAGCTACGCCGGCCACACCTATCGCCTGCAACGCTCCACCACCCTGATCAACCCGGCCTGGACTGACGTTGGCTCGGTGCAGAACGGCAACGGCACGATTCTGACCTTCAACGATGCGGCCGCCGCCGGGACCTCGGCGTTCTATCGAATGGCAGTTACGCCCTAGCAGATTGTCCGGAGTGGATTCGCGGGGCCGTCTCCAGCAACAACGGCGCGCCATCCCTCAGCCGGAGCCAACGGCCCTGAGCGGGCCGGGTAAAATCCATCGCCGACCGAAGTCGGGGCGCATGAACCGGTTGACCGGTGACCCAGCCCGATGGGCTGGGCTGAAGGATCACAGGTCGTTGGCAAACGGGCATCGCGCAAAACGATTGTTACTTCACTGACGATGCACTGGTTCGTTCTCGGGTTTCCCAAATAAAAAGCCAGTAGATCCAACCACCAGAAAACCGCGCCAGAATAATCTTGGCAAAACGGCGGCGAAAGCTACGTTGGCTGCGAAAATATCTGACAGGCAGATCCGGTAACGGCTTCTGAATCACGGCTGTCCCGTCGCGTTTTTCTTCACTGCCTGCTCGGCACTTCACACTTCCTACTCCCCCCTTATCCCCCACAACCCCCTTTTTCACGCCCTCCAGTCAGGTCACCGGCTGTTTCAACGGCTCTCACTCCAAAAGCAATTTCCAAGCAGCGAAGCCGACCGCCGGTTCCGGACGCTGGAAGCCGAGAACTCGGAACTCAAAGCCCGGTTGAAGCAACTTCTGACCGCCCCTTGAGCGAAGTGATGCAACCCTCGATCCATCCCACCCCATGAAGACGAAAACCATCCTTCTCATCACACTGGTGATTACGGGGGCCGTGGCCTTTGCCCAGTATTCCGTCAACTGGTTCAAAATCGCCGGCGGTGGCGGGGCCAGCAGCGGCGGCAATTACGCGCTCCGCGGCACCATCGGGCAGGCGGATGCCGGCGGCACTCTGAAAGGTGGAACCTTCGCGCTGGCCGGCGGCTTCTGGGCTGCGGCCCTGATCCAGGAACCGGGCGGCCCGCAGCTGACGATTATCAACAACGGCAACGGCACCTTGACAGTGCGCTGGCCGTCACCTTCCGCTGGCTATGTTCTACAACAGAGCACCGATCTAACGCCAACAGGCTGGACGAACAGCACCTACCCGGTCTCGGATGACGGCACGTTCCGGCTCGTCACCTTCAGCCCGCCCTCGGCCCGCCTGTTCTTCCGGCTGAGAAAATAGCCGACTTTGGGAGGGAATCATCCAGTTCCCGCGCTCGCCTCCGCCACCGATTGCCATCAACACTCTGCCAAAAACAAATTCCTAGCAGCCATGAAAATCACACAAGACCGCATCACAACATCTTGCTTGGGTGCCGCATTTGCCGGCCTTGCCATGCTCGCGGCCCCCACCGCGCACGCCCAACCGCAGTCCTTTACCTACCAGGGTGAGCTTCGCGACGGCAACAATCTTGCGCAGGGGCCGCACGATCTTCGCTTCGAGCTGCTGGATGCTGGCGGCGTGGTGCGTCAGACGCTCTGCGCTGACGATGTTCCGGTGACCGACGGTCGCTTCACGGTGCTGCTGGATCCGGGTATTGAGTTTCCAGCGTTGCTCACGCAGCTCACGAGTATCCGCATCCTCGTGCGTGCGAACTCGCCACTCCCCTGCTTGGACACTTCGGGGTTCACCGCCCTCTCGCCGACGCAGCCCTTCTCGCGGGCCCCGCTGGCGAGCCGCGCATCAATCGCGGACCGGGCCATCACGGCGGACACCTTTGGCGGGCAGACTCCGGGGTTCTACACGGACGCAGCGAACCTCAGCGGCGATCTTGCCGACGCGCGCCTCTCCTCCAACGTTCCGCGGATCGCAGCCGACAACGTTTTTGCAGGTGTTAATCGCTTTGCTTCAATCGGCATCGGCACCCCGTTCCCGCTCTTCCCCCTCAGCATCACCAGCACCCAGGCCACGGCATATCTCGCCAGCACGAACACTGCCAACGGCTCCGTGCTGGTCCTTGAGAACAACTCGCCCAACATCTTCACCACGGGCGGCACACTCGGTGCCCTGAACTTCAACGCGTCCGGCAGCACGCCTGGCCAGATTTCATACCAGTTCGATCCAGTGAGCCCGCTCGATCACTCGCTGCGGTTCCGCGTCGGAGATTTGACGCAGGCCGCCCTGACCGGGCGCGGGCGGCTGGGCCTTGGCACCCTCGCGCCGACGTCCAACCTCGACATCGTCGCACCACAAGCCTCCGCCAAGCTGCTGACCAATGGCAGCCAGAACGGCTCGAGCCTCACGCTCACCAACGGCTCGCCGATCCTGGCAACCAATGGTGGCACGCTCGGAGCCTTGAACTTCGAGTCGGGCATCGGGCTCGACGGCCAGATCGCCTACCAATGGGATGCCACCAGCGGCCTTGACGACGCCATGCAGTTCCGCGTCGGCGGAGCCAACCGGGCGGTGCTGACGGGCGCGGGTTCGCTTGGCCTGGGTGTGGACGAACCCGCCGCGCGGCTGCACGTGCGCAATGGCCTCTCGCTCACGACACCCAATCCCAGTTCGACGATGGTGATGGAGACCGCCAATGGCGGCTACTTCAGTCTAGTTACCCAGAGTGGCAGCGAGACCGGCCTGCTCTTTGGAAACCCCGACGACGGTGCCGAAGACGCCGGGATGATCTATAACAACCCGGGCAGTCCCAGCGGGCTCGAGTTTCGAACCGGCGGCAACCAGCCCCGCCTGACCATCCTCGCGAACGGCTCCGTGTTGATCCCCGGCACCTTGATCGCTGGCACCAGCATAGTCCAAGATGTCCAATACGACACGCCCAAAATCACCTTCGCGACCATCACGCCTTCCGACTTCAGGGTCGTTACCAACTTCAGCAGTATCGTGAGCCTCTCCTCCGGCGAGTATGCCACCATCCCCAGCGGCTTCGTGAGCGACCACCTTACCGCGGGAGTCCACCTCCCCAACGGCGCCAAGATCACGCAGGTGATCGTCTGGATGTTCGACAACTCCACCACGAAGAACCTCACCGCCCAGTTCGTGCAGATCGACCAGTTCACGCGTGGCCCCGCCCTCCGCGGCACCGGCACCAGCGCCACCTCCACAATCCTCAATCAGGCCATCGACTGCACACCCGTCCCCAACCTGACGATCAACAACGAGACCAGCTTCTACCGGATCGTCATTTCTACCGCGGACAACCAGACTTGGGACGGCAACCTCGGCGTCGCGGGTGTCAGGATTGAGTATGAGATGATCGCGCCTATCCAGTAATGGAAACCTCAATATACCTTCGACGCGTCGCCGGGATGGAGCTGAGATGACTTGGCGTGATTGATGAATGAACGAAGGCCGGAATGAACTCCGCGCTCCGTGAAGATCACGGCTTCACCAACTCGGGGGCGGGGCGCTTTTTCTCGGTCCGCTGGTCGTCTTTCTGCCAAGTGAGCCAGGCGACCACGTCGCGGAGCTCGGTGGGGGTGAGCATCGCGGCCATCGGCGGCATGGAGGAGATTGGCGGAGTCATGGACTCGATGTCGCTGCGGGAAACGCGGAGGACCTTGCCGCTGCTGTCGAGATCGACGTGGTCCGGGGTGTCCGCGATGACGATGCCGGAGACGGATTTGCCGCCCTTGAGAGTGACGCTGGCGATGCCGTAACCCATGGCGACCTTGGCTCCGGGGTAGGCCAGGGATTCGAGGAGAAACCGCGGATCACCGCGCAGGCCGACGCCTGATAGATCCGGCCCGGCCTCGCCACCGCCGTGGCCGCCGGCGTGGCAGCGCATGCATTGGGCGACCGGGTGGGATTCGAAAATCTTGCCACCACGTTCGAAGTCGCCGCCTTCGAGCGACGGCAGCCACGCGGCGAGCGGATCGGCGGAAGCGGCTTGTGCGGCTCTGAACGCTGCCAGTGCGGCTTTGACTTCCGGTTCGGGGCGTTTGGCGGCGGCATCCAACAATTCGAGCGCGGCATATGAAACGCCGTTCTGCTTCTGCAACTCGGCAAGCTGGGAAACAAACAGGGAGGCGGCCCCGGGAATCCGGACTTCGGAGGCGAGCTTCCACGCTTCCTGTTTGCGGTGGGTGCTGCCGTTGGAAACGGACTTGGCAAGCCCGTCGAGCGCGGCGGAGGGGTTGGATTTCACGAGGCGGCTGAGCGCGCCGATGGCGAGATCATCTTCTTTCCCGGCGGCGAGTTTGGCGAGCATGTCATCGAATCCGGCAGGCTTGCGGGAGGCATAGAGCTCGAGCGCCTCGACCCGGGCAGGACCGGGGACCTTGTCGTTGACAACCAGATCCCGGAGCGCGGAATCCGGCACGGAGGTTAGATCGAGGTTGTTTTTGATAAGGAGCGAGAGGGCGGGTTCGAGGAATTTTCCAGAGGTCTGTATGAGCGGGGTGACGCTGGTGGCAAGGACGCCGCGGATAAGCTCCGGATCACGCGCGGGAATCGGAGCCATCCGGCCGGTGGATTGATCCACCGGGTGGGGAGCGGACCATTCGCCCAGCAGGCGGAAAGCTTCGGCGCGGGAAACGTCCGGAGTTTTCGGATCGAGCGCCACTTTGAGGACGCGGCGGGCGTTCACCGCGTCGCCGGTGCGGAAGGCACAATGGAGGAGACGCCGCCAGATCATGGCGCTGCGCTTGTTAGCCGCGGGTGTGTCAAGCAGGGCGGCGGCCAACGGGCGGACTTCGGTGAGATCCTGATCGTTGATCGAGCGGATGGCTTCATCGACGATGGCCGGATCGGCGTCGGCGAGGAAAGCCGCGAGTTCGGGGGATTTGAGACGGTGCAACGCGATGACGGCAGCCATGCGGACCTTGGGGCTGGCGTGGCTGTTGAGCGCGGCGAGCTGTGAGGGACTTTCCAGAAGCGACAGCGCATAAGAGCCGGCATGGCGGAGATAGGGATCGGAGGATTTTTCCAACAACGTTAGAATCGCGCCGACGGAGCCGGTGGATTTCATCCGGCCGGCGGCGATGGCGGCGTGGAGTTGCACGCGGGGGGAGTTGTCGGCGAGGAGCCTTTCAAATGGAATGCCCTCGGAATCCAGCCCGGATTCGCCTAACATCTTGATCGCCTGGGTGCGGACTTCGACATCGGGATCGGCGAGCAGCGGGAGCAGCGCCTGGCGGGCCTTATCTCGAAGCGCGGGAGCGGCGGCCGGGCTGTTAGCCGTGCCGGGCAGGACGGCGGCACCGCGGCGGGCGATGATGCCCAGACCCCAGACGCCGTGCAGGCGGGTGAGCGGATGCATGGTCTGCAGTGACACCGCGCGGGTGAAAATCGTCAGCCCTTCCGGCTTGCGGGTAAGCGCTAGCTGCGCGCGGAGTCGGACGCGCATGTCCGGATGTGTCAGCAGGTTGGCCAGCTCATTGGCAGGCCGTTTCTCAAAGCCTTCCTTGATAAGCGTGGCGACCTGCGCGGCCTCCTCGGCGCGCCACGGTTTCTCCGCTTCTAACGAGTAAACGCGGCCATCGTCATGGGAGACCCAGCCGGTGATGAAATCGGTGACCGCGATTTTTCCGTCCCATGAATATTCGACGTCGGTGGCGGCCGCGCCCCAGTTGAACTGGCGGGAGTCGGACATTTTCATTCCGGCTCCGAAGGACTCGACCTTGAACGACCAGATCCCGGAATTCGCCGCGCCTCCGCGGTAGTCGCAAACCAGGAAACGGCCGGCTTCGCTCTCGAGGAAGCCGGTGCCAGGGTGATAGGTGAGGCCGGAGGGACCTGCTGACAGGTAGGCGACCGGCGGCAGCAGGTAGGCCGGTTGCGCGGCGTTGGGCAGCTCCCACATTTTCTCGTCCATCCAGCGGTTAGGCGGGCGTTCCTCCATGCCCATCTGGCGAAAATGAACGAGCAGTCCCTGGTTGCCCATGTGCCAACCGGAGTCCGCGCCCTCGACGATGTAAACGACCCGCGCCTTGTCGCCCTGGTCGCAGTTGTTGTCCACCGAGATGGCGTTGCCGAGTTCGTCGAAGGCGATCTCCTTGGGATTGCGCAGGCCGGTGTGGATGACTTCGAAATTGGTGCCGTCGGGATCGAAGCGGAACACGCAGCCTTCGTCGGGCATCTCGTATTTCTTTCCCTCCCGGGTGACGATGTTCATCCCGCGGTCGCCGAGTGTGCCGTAGATCCGGCCGTCCGGGCCGAGCACGAAGCCATTCAGATCGTGACCGGAAAACGAAATGCGAACGCCGAATCCGCCCTGGATCACGTCGCGGACTTCCGCCTCGCCGTTGCCATCCTTGTCCTGGAGCGCGTAAATCTTCGGAATGCAAGCGAGGAAAACCGTGCCTTCATACTCGAACACCCCGGCGGCAGGGCCGTCCAGCAGGTCGTTGAACTTGCCGGCGAAGATGCCGTTCTTCCGATAGACCCCTTTGCCATCCGGATCGGTTAGAACTCGGACCAGATCCTCCTTTTCGGTCAGAAACTTCAGCGACGTGATCGCCTCCTTGTCCTGCCATTTCTCATGGAGCTTGCGGCGGTCAGCGGTGGTGCGGGAGGAAATGTCGTCGAGATACCAATAGAGATGCGAGCGGTTGTCGGCCACGCCGTGGCGGAAACGATGCGTCTCACTGACGTAGATCTCGCCCTTCTCGCCGAACGTCAGGGCCGTCGGCGAAGTGACGCCCTGGCTCTTGAAATCCGCGATGATGGTGGCCTTCGTCCCTGCCGGGATCGTGAGGCCGGGAATGGCTTCGGTGGACACCAGCGCGGTGGCAGGCGGCTTCCCCCCCTTGGTCACCGGCGGAAATTCGGGATTCGCGGAATCCGCTAGAACGAATTGGTCGGCGGCGATGACGCCCCAATCACCGGTCACGGAATCGAAGATGCGGATCGACGCCGACTTCCCTTTCAAAGCCGCGACCTCCCAGACGACCGGTTTGCACTTCAGGGAATTCTCACCGGTGGCTTCCTTCACCACCTTGCCGTCCACCAGGAGCTGCACGCCGACCTTGCCGGGGTGTTTTCCCCCGGCGATGAGGAAGCCGAGAAAATTCTCCGTTAGCTTGAAATCCGGCGACACCAGCGCCCCCGTGGCCGCATTCCCGCCATGGGCCGAACACGCGAGCGACTCACCGGAATAATTGCTCAAGTCGGCCGTCAGTCCGTCGCAGGTCCCCGCCACCGGCGCGTGGCCGAATGCGCTGCCCTCGACTTTCCAATCGTCGAAGCCATCCCCCTCGAAGGCTTGCAGGACCCGGGTCGCTGCGGTGCCGGAAACGGCGGAGAGGATCAGGCCGGAAGCGCAAATGAGTGCGGAATTTACCGGAAATCCGGATCTAAAAGATTGATTTGTCATATGATACTGCCTTCTTATCGCCGGATGAGGTGACAGAACGGAACCGACCTGTCTAGCCTTTCAGCATGGCATTTGAAATTCACCCGCGGCTCGCATCCGGCGGTTTCGAACTCGGACGGATCGGCGGCTGCCGCTTGCTCCTGAAGAACAATTCCCTCTTTCCGTGGCTCATCCTCATCCCCGAAGTCGAGGGGATGGAGGACCTGCATCAACTCCCGCCCGGTCAATACGAGGAAACCATGGCCGCAATGCGCCGCGTCTGCGAATTCGTCACCAGCTATTTCCAACCGGAAAAGCTCAACCTCGGCTGCATCGGCAACCAGGTCCGCCAAATGCATATCCAGATCATCGGCCGCTCGCCGGATGACCCGGCTTGGCCCGGGACCGTCTGGGCGTTCGAGGGAAAGCAGACCTATGGCGAGGAGGAAATCGACAAGATCCGCGCGGCGGCGAGGACGTTTCTGGAACTCGGATGATTTTCTAACTGGATCGCGGAATTTGTTTCGCGCGAATCCCCCGTGTAATCCCACGCCGCCCGCTGGTTTGATAGATCTAACTAAAGATTGAGCCCGGTGATCTTCAGAGTGATGGGAATCCTATGGTTCTCGTTGCCAGTGACCTGGACTTTCAAGCCATTCGCGTCCTGCGTGAACTTGAGATCATCGGAACCACCAATACGTCCGACCTTTTCCACCTTGCCGGTCGAATCGTTCACCGATGTGATCACCGCCTCGCCCGCCGATGGAGAGCCGATGGCGTGAAGCGCGCCGTCCTTGACCGTGAAATGCCAGCCCTTCTCGCCGAACTTTGTCCACGGACGCGTGCCGTAAATCCCCTCCCCGTTCACATCCAGCCACGCGCCGATCTCCAACAGCGACTTCTGCTGATCCTCCGGAATGGTGCCGTCCGCCATCGGTGACAGGTTGAGCAGATAGAATCCGCCCTTGCTGACGGTGTCGACGAGGCGATTGATGATCGTGGCGCCGCCGGCGACTTTCATGCCCTTCGTGTAGCCCCAGGTGCTGCCGATGGCATCATCCACCATCCACGGGCCGGGACGGATACCGGCGGGCGAGCGGCTGCCGATTTTCTCGAAATCGATGATCGAGCCGATCTGTCTGGTGTCGTCGTTAGACGGTGCGTAGGCGATGTATTTGGTGCTGATGGAAACGTCCTTCTTCCACTCTTTGGCGCGGTTGTAATAATAGGCCGCGATCCGGGTTTTCAACGGGTCGAGCACGCGGAGGTTGGCGCCGTTGTCGAACCAAAGGATGTCCGGTTGGTATTTGTCGATGAGCTCGAAGTTGCGGTTCACCCATTCCGTTAGGAAGCGGATCATCGCCTCCGGGCTGCGGTCGGCGACGTTGTAGAACGACGCCCACTCCGGGTCGTAAAGGTCCGCCTTGGCGGCTTTGAGCCGGGCGTCGAGTTCGCCGGATGGATTGATGAAGGTGAAATTCTCGACGCCGTGGTTGGAGAGTCCGTACTTCATCCCCTGCTTGCGGACGGCCACGCCGAGGTCGCCGATGAGATCTCGCTTCGGCCCCATCTTCTTCGCGTTGATCGGAGTCAGATCGCTGTCCCACATCGCGAAGTTGTCGTGATGCTGGGCGGTAGGCATGACCAACCTGGCACCGGCTTTTTTGAATAGCTCGGCCCATTCATCCGGGTTGAATTTCTCCTGTTTGAAAAGCGGGATGAAATCCTTGTAACCGAACTTTTCCGGCGGGCCGAAATTCTGCGTATGCCAATCCAGCACCGCCCCATACATGTGTTTCTGATACCACTCGTTGTGGTGAGCCGGAACCGAGTAGGGCCCCCAATGCATGAAGATGCCGAACTTGGCGTCATCGAACCAAGCAGGAGACTGATAATTGTCCTGAATCGATTCCCAAGTCGCTTTGAACGGACCGGGAGGCATCGGCTTGGTGATTGCCGCATCCGCCGCGGCGACGATTGCGGGCGTGGCGGGGGGGCCCATGACGCCGTAGTCGTAGAGTTTCGAGTCAGGCGCGCCCCCGCGATCCGGCTTGGGCGCGGCGATGGCGGGCACTGACAAGGCGAGAAGGATTGGCAGGAGTTTGGGTTTCATCGAACTGAATTTAGCGGATGCCGGATTCTTGGATATGCGCCTATTCGGGTTATCCGGATTTGATCTTGGCGGCTCGACCACCACGGCGATGTCCTGCTCGCCATGACCGGCGGCGATGCCGCGTTCAAACGACTTCAGCGCGGCGGCGGCTGTTAGCATGTCAACCGACAGTTTTCCGCCTTCGTGGATCGCATACCCAAGGTCCTTCGCCATCAGCCGGAGGAGAAAGTGGGGAACGTAGTCGGGTGAGGTCATTCGCGCCGAGACCGCCTTGAACAACGGGCTGCCGGGAGCGCCGGTGGTTAGAACTTCGAGCACCTTCGCACGGTCGAGCCCGCTGTGCTCGATCATCGCCACGGCCTCGGCCAGCGCTGCGACCTGCACGCCGCAGACGAAATTGTTGACGAGCTTGAGCAGCGCGCCGCTGCCGACCGGGCCAAGCGGGATGATCGATTTGCCCATCGATTCAAACACGGGCCGGACCTTCTCGATCGTGCTAACAGCGCCGCCAACGAGGAAATCGAGCTCTCCCGCCGCCGCCTGGGATTTGCTCCCGGTGACCGGGGCGTCGAGAAATTCGCAGCCGCGCAGGGTCGCTGCGGTCGCGAGTTCCTTCACCCAATCCACCGTGACCGTGCCGTACTCGATGCAGATCGTGCCGGCCACAGCGGCGGATAGAGCGCCCGTTTCACCGAACCACAAGGCGCGCGACGCGTTGTCATCTGAGACCATGCTGATGATGATCTGGACATGCGCCGCCGCTTCGTGCGGGCAGTGCGCGAAATGAGCGCCTTCCTTGCCGATGGCAATCGCTTTTTCCGGGGTGCGGTTAAAAACGGATAGAGGGAATCCCTTGGCGAGAAGTTGGCGGGCCATGCCCGATCCCATGATGCCAAGGCCGAGAAACGCGATGTGGGGTTTGCTTTGAGAGGTTGGATGTGGATCGATGGAGCCTGCCCGGTCGCGATGCGCAACGGATTGCGGAGCGCCCGGCCAAAGCCTGCGAATGAAATTTTCATCACATCCTCGTCGGCGAGCTTGATGCCATCGCCGAAGCTCAGGGCGCACGCGCCGTAGGAGTGGACATGCAGGTCGCCGGGCCGGCGGTGGGTTTCGAATTTGAAATGATGCTGTTCGATGTTGCGCAGGCTGTGGCACATCTCGTTTTCGCCGGTTAGGATTTCCTTGGTCCAAATTTCCTGACCATCGCGATGGATTGACACTTTGCCCGGCACGGAATCGAACGACGGATCGATCACCAGTTCCGCCCCGAGCGAACAGGTGCGAATCTTCGATCCCGCCAGATTCAGATAGTTCTTCTTCTCGAACTGATTGTCGGAGAATTCGTTGCCGATCGCCATGCCGATCCGGTGCGGTTGGCCATTCGAGTCGATCAGATAGATCCCCGCGATTTCCGCTTTCTCGCCGCCATCGTCGGCGTAGGGCGGAACATCGAGATCCGGGTTGCATAGATGCCATAGATGCCAAAGATCTGGCAAAAATGCGAGAGGTGCTCTGTTGTGCCTATTAAAATTCAAGGATCCGCTTGGCGTTAACCAAGAGTCATTGGGGATACAATCATGAATTCACAACCTCTGAAACTGCTGGTATGGATCTCAGGCGGCAGGCCGGATATTCCAACGATCAAACCGGTCTTTGCTGCACGCTCGGGGGTGATACGGCAAGTGGTTGATTCAGTTTGATCGTTTCTTGAATTGGCGCCATCCAAGACCCCTTCATCAGAGAAAGAATCCGCCGAAGGGCGGGAGGGTCACTCGATTTGGAGGCGGTAAAATTTCCTCGGCTCTGTCGCAAAATCATCGGTGGCATGAGCCTCGCCATCGGGCTGGACGGCGACGGGATCGCCTTGCACCGGCAGCCACGGCGACTGGAGATCCATGGACGAGCGCCAGGTATAGGTGCGGATCGGCAGCCACGGCTCGAAAATGAGGCGACGCGCCGTCTCCTCGCCCGTGATGCGCTCCATGCGGATGCGCAGCAGGCTCCACGGATCGAGCGGATTGGTGCCGGCGAGAAATTCCATGGCGTTCGTCTGGCCATCGCTATCGGCATCAGTGCCGGGCGCGGCGCTGCCCGGATCGGTGCCGAACCAGAGCCACTGCCAGTCATCTTCGAGGCCGTCCCCAGCGAAGAGGCCGTAGTCATCGGGCGTGAGATCGGAGAGAGATATGAGCGCGCTGCCCGTGAGGTCGCCGCCGTGCGCGGAGACGATGGCGTTCTGGTCGCCAGGGAGGAGACCGGTGGTGACGAGGCCCGCGGCATCCACCGTGAGGAAAGGGCTGGTGGTTTCCCAGGTCACTGCGGTGGCGGTCGGCTGGGTGGTGCCGTCGTCGCCGGTAAGCTGCGCGGCGAGTTGCAGGGTGCTGCTTTCGCTCATGGCGGCGGGCTGCGGGGCAAGGTCGAGACTGGCGGCATCCCAAAGCTGGCCGACGAATCCAGTGCGCACGAGGAGCGGGGC